>CAMDDX010000213.1 GCA_945893075.1 Planctomyces sp. SH-PL62
CCAATTCCGCTGACACGCGGGACGCCGATTCGCGAGTTGATTTGACGACAAGGAAATGACAAATGACATCGTTCGTCTTGGCGGAAGTTTCTCCCGTCACGAATTCATTGCCTGTTAATGAAGAGTTCGTCCGCGAGCGACTAGACCTCTTGCTCTATGGTGGCATCGCTGGCGGAATCGCTTTGGTGATTCTTGGAGTATTCGGGATCGTCGTATTGAGCGTCTGGTTGGGGCGATCCATCAGACATTGGAGAAAGTTGGCACAAAGCGCGATGCAGCCAGCCGACGATCCGATGCAACAAATTGCCGACGCGCGAGCACACCTTGACGCATCGAAACGTCACATCGCGGCGCTCGGAGAAAAGCTCGATCAAATCCAAGACCAACTCAAACGCCGTCCGCTTTCGTGACGGCCGAATCCTGGCCACTTTGTTCTGGCCGAATCTTTGCAGGAGTCTGACACATGAATCGTCTTCGAGGCTGGTGGTTGCTCTGTGGTCTGGTCATCGGATCGGCGATCTCGTCGTCAGTGTCGGACGCAGCGGAACCGAAAGCGGAAGCGACTCAGGAGCGCATCGCCAACAAGCCGAAGACGCCGGGGCAGTTTGTGCTACATCAGCGGACTCGGACGGAGACGGCCAAAGGGAGTGGCGAGTGGAAGGAAGGGAGCAAGGAGGTCGTGTGGAACGCCTCCGAGACGGCGATCATCGTTTGCGACATGTGGGATGGGCACTATTGCGTGTCTGCTTCCGAGCGAGTGGCTGACATGGTGCCGCGCATGAATGCGGTGCTGACGGCGGCGAGAAATCATGGGGCGACCGTCATTCATGCTCCCAGCGGCGTGACGTACCACTACGCCGACATGACGCAACGCAAGCGGATGCAGCAGGCCACGAAGTACAAGCCCGAGTTGCCGCTGGAGGCGTGGTGTCATGTCGATCCGAAACGCGAACCGGAGTTGCCGGTCGATGTGTCGAAGCAGGCGTGTGATGATGCGGTGGTCGGCGCGGTCGTCCAGAAATTCAGCCGGCAGCATACCGGCCTGACGATCAGCGGTTGGGACGGAGTCAGTGACAACGGGGAGGAGATCTACAGCTACCTCAAGCAAGAGGGGCTGAAGAACATCGTGCTGATGGGCGTGCATACCAACATGTGCGTGCTCGGCCGGCCGTTTGGAATTCGGCAGATGGTCAAGCAAGGCTTCAATGTCGCGCTGGCTCGCGATCTGACCGATGCGATGTACGACCCGCGCGAGAAGCCGTATGTCAGTCACACGCGCGGGACGGAACTGGTTGTCGAGCACATCGAGAAGTACTGGAGCCCTTCGATCCTTGGCGACGACTTGATGCGGGTTGCACGCGGATCGGCTGATCCAAAGTAGCGAGGACACGTAGCCGCACTCGCCAGAGTGCGGGTGTCCCGCGTTCTGGCGAAACGCGGCTACCGCCAGCCGCGTTGACGAAAGATCCAACTCGCCGCGACGGTCCACGCTCCGACCAATGCCGCGAGATTGGTCAGGCCGGGAGCTTTCTCCAGCGGCAGGTTTTGTTTCAGGCTTAGAAACAGCAGCGGCAGGCTGTAGCTTTCGAACGACGCATCCTTGATGGAGCCGAAGGCCGAGAATTTTGTCGCCAGATAAAAGATGACTCCGCCGAAGAGCATGTAGCACAGCGAGAGGACTCCGGCCGCGCTCTGTGTGCGAGCCAGCGAGGCCATCACGGTGCCGACGCTGACCAAGCCGATGCTCGCCAGAGCCAGTGTCACCCAGAGTGTCGGATGCAGGAACGCGGTGGGGCGCAGAATGGCGACGATCGCCGCGCACGCGGTTCAGCCCAGAGCCAGATGGAAGATGTAGCGTGACAGCAGAAGTTCCGAGGTCGAGGCGGGAGTCAGGGCCAGCGCGGCGAGCGTCCCGCGTTCGCGGTCTTGGCTGACGAACGAGACCTGCAAATGGCAGCAGGTCACGAACAGGACGATGATCAGCAGGATCGTCGCGACGAGTTCCTCGGTCATCAGCTCGGTGATCGAGCTTTGCTTGAGCCGGTCCATGACGGCGGCGCGTGACGCTCCGGTAATTGGTGATGTCGTCATGGCGAATGGGGCTGTCGAACCGAAGTGTTCGGTGGTTGCCGGCCAGAACCACTGCAAGTACGAAGCGATGACGTTCGGGTCGTTGCCGGGATAAAAGAAGCGGACGGTGATCTTGTTTTCGTGGGGCAGGTTTTCAACCTGCCCGGCTTGATCCGGTTCCGGAGGGACGGGCAGGTTGGAAACCTGCCCCACGATTTCGATCGCACAGTCGTGTGGCGGATAGATGCGCCGATCGCTCAGTGATTTCACTTCGGTCATCGGGACGACTCGGATGCGGGGATTGCCGGCGGCTCGTTTCTTCAGCAGCTCAGTCCACGGCGACGCTTCGGTATAGACGACCCAGCAGGTCATTTGTGGCTTCGGTCCCGGACGACTCATCGACAACAGGATTGCGATTGCCGTCAGCATTCCCAGCAGCAACAGCGCCGACGGGTTCTTGCGCAGCCGCCGAACTTCGCGGCCTATCAGGATCGCCAGCATTCTCGGTCGTGGGATCATGTGTAAGCCTGCCCGGTCAGCTTGAGGAACACGTCTTCGAATTGAAACTCTTGCGAGTGCAGTCGGACACAGGACTCGTGGCGGACGATGTGTGCGAGCCGTTCGCGCTCCGGTTCGGCATCCAGGTCGAGCCGTTCGCGCAAGACTTCTCCGGATCGCTCGTACTGCACGGCGACTTTGCGTTCGGCGTGTCGTGTGACGAAGTTGGTCGACGTGTCGCACTCGACTAGCCGGCCGCGGCAGAGGATCGCCACGCGGTCGCAGATTTGTTCGACCTCCTGCATGTCGTGCGTCGTGATGAAGACGGTTGTGCCGTTGGCGACCAGCTCGCGCAACATGCGGCGGACCAAGTCGGTCGAATGGGCGTCGAGGTTTGCGGTTGGCTCGTCGAGGTACAGGATGCGCGGCCGATGCAGAATCTCGCGCGATCAGCAGCTTGCGACGCATCCCTTTTGAATAGGCTCGCACGGGGAGGTCGGCGGCCTCGGAGAGTTCCAGTTTCGCCAGCACGCGGCTGACCTCGGACAGCGGGATGTCGTACAGCCGGGCGAAGAGTTCGAGATTCTCGCGGCCGGTGAATTCTTCGATGTGGTTCTCGGTGTCGGGGACGTAACCGAAGAGCGGCTTGATGCGGTCGAACTGCTGCGGCATTCGCAGTCCCGCGACTTCGACTCGTCCGCTGGACGGAGCGCGGCCGCCGATCAGCACGCGGATGGTCGTGGTCTTGCCGGCTCCGTTGGGGCCGAGGAATCCGAATAACTCGCCTTCTCGGACCGACAGGCTTAATCGGTCCACGGCGACGAAGCGGCCGAAGCGAACGACAAGCTGGTCGAGGACGATGACGTCGGGCATGGTGACACTCTGAGGCGAACTGTGTGCCGACGCAAGAACGGGGCTCATCGCGGCGAGCGCGTGGTGGTCGCGACCCGTCGATGTCGCTTTTTCTCAACGAATCTGCATGGCCAAACCGCCTCATCGGAAAAGTTGAGCTACGTTTCGGATGAGGTTCTGAGACCCGGACGCCGCCGAGGCGCGCCGTGGACGTCGCCGTCATGCTCCTGCGTGATGAGCCACACGTTTCACGACGGCTCGGTTCGTCAGTTCATGGAAGTCTCGTGAAGCGATCGGCTCATCACGCAGGAGTGTGATGACGACGTTGAAAGTAGGAGTCATTCATGGCAGCTCCCAGTTTTCCACAAGCGCGCGGTGGTCGAGGACTCGACGCACCCGCGCAAGATTTTGAAGAACTCCGGAAGACGATTCACGGCAAGCTGGTCGAGAAGCTCGACCTGACGCGCCTGGGCGATCTGCAAGGGGACACGCTGCGCCGTGAGATTCGGCTGGTCGTCGAACATCTCTGCGACACCGAAAACCCGCTGCTCAACCGAGCGGAACGGGAGCGGTTGATCGAAGAGGTGCTCGATGAGACGTTCGGTTTCGGACCGCTGGAAATCCTGCTCAAGGAGCCGGGGATCGCGGACATCATGATCAATGGGCCGAAGAACGTGTTCGTCGAAAAGGACGGGCGCATTCAGCGGCACAAGGTGACGTTTCGCAACAACGATCACCTGTTGCAGATCATCGACCGCATCGTGTCGAAGGTCGGCCGCCGCGTGGATGAGACGTCGCCGATGGTGGATGCTCGCCTGCCGGACGGTTCGCGATTGAACGCGATCATCCCGCCGCTGGCGATCGACGGACCTTCGCTGACGATTCGCCGATTCGGGTCGAAGCCGCTGACGTTGGAAGACCTGCTGCGGTTCGGTGCGTTTACGCCGGAAATGGTCATGCTCCTGGAAGGGGCGATCAAAGCTCGGCTGAATGTGATCATCAGCGGCGGCACCGGCTCCGGAAAAACGACGCTGCTCAACACGCTGTCCAGTTTCATCGGGGCCGATCAACGCATCATCACGATTGAAGACGCCGCCGAATTGCAGATGCAGCAGGATCATGTGCTCCGTCTGGAAACTCGTCCGGCCAATATCGAGGGCAAAGGTCATGTCTCGGCGACTGACCTGGTGAAGAACGCGCTGCGCATGCGGCCCGACCGGATCATCATCGGCGAATGCCGTGGCCCGGAATCGCTCGACATGCTGCAAGCCATGAACACCGGCCACGAAGGCTCGATGACCACGATCCACGCCAATACGCCCCGCGATGCCGTCAGCCGCCTGGAAACCATGATCGCGATGGGCGGCATCGACCTGCCGATCAAAGCCTTGCGTTATCAGTTCGCGGCGGCGGTCAACATGATCATTCAGGTGAATCGTCTGCAAGGGGGACCGCGCCGCATCACGTCGATCACCGAGGTCTGCGGCATGGAACAAGACGCGATCATCATGCAGGAGATTTTCAAGTTCGTGCAGGATGGCATCACCGAGGAAGGCAAAGCGTTCGGTCACTTCGAGGCGACCGGCGTGCGGCCGTCGTTCATGACGCGACTGGAGCAATCCGGAATCCGTCTGCCAGCGAACTTGTTCGCACAACGCAAACTGGGCGGGAAGTAAGTCAGGGCGGCGAAGCCGCAAAGTAGACGAGTCACTCCGTGACTCGTCTACTTTGCTCGCGTCCTGACGACAATTGTGGCATTCACGAGATAGGGTTCAGAGCGAGGAGATTGAGTCATGTCTGTGTTGTTGATCTCGATCGCGGCGTTCGTCTTTGTCGCGACGTTGGTGGCAGGGCTGTATTTCGTCACCCGTGATTTGGGCAAGACCTCGGAAGAAGAGCGTCTGGAAGTGCTCACCGGTCGCAATCGCGATGATGGGGACGGCGAGACGTTGATCAAAGGGGGCGATCTGCTGAAAGAGACCGCCTCCAGCGCGACCAGCTTGGTCGGAAAGATCGGCCGTAAATTCACCGGACTGGGGACGTACCTGGAACAAGGTGACTGCAAAATCTCGGCGGACAAGTTTCTGTGTTTGATTCTGGCGTGCATGGGAGCCGGTGCGCTCATGGGCTGGGCGGCTCGATTGCCCGCGCCGTTGTATCCCGTGTTTGGACTGATGGCTGGTAGCTTGCCGCTGGTGTGGGCGTGGTGGAAACGCGGGGCACGCTTCAAGAAGTTCATGGCCCAACTTCCCGACGCGATGGCGTTGATCGCTCGCGCATTGCGGTCAGGGCACAGCTTGCAGTCGGCCATGAATGTCATCGTTGAGGAAATGCCGACTCCGATCTCGGTCGAGTTCAGCATGGCCTACGAAGAACAAAACCTGGGCGTGCCGGTCGAAAGAGCTTTGCGCAGCATGTTGCGGCGGATGCCGAATCTGGATCTGAAATTCTTCGTGACCGCAGTCGCGATTCAAAAGCAGTCGGGCGGTGACTTGGCGGAAATCCTCGACAAGATCGCGTACGTCATTCGCGAGCGGTTCAAAATTCTGGGCACGGTCGCGGCTCTGACGGCGGAAGGCCGCTTGAGCGGCATCGTGCTGATGGCCCTGCCGCTGGGCTTGTTCATCGCGGTGTACTCGCTGAATCCGGAGTACGTCATGCTGCTGTTCACGACCGAAGAGGGTCGCAAGATGGTCGGCGCGGCGATCTTCATGCAGCTCGTCGGCGCACTCGTCATCAAGAAGATTGTGAACATCAAGGTGTGAGATGGTGAAGCCGTAAAGTAGACGAGTCACTCCGTGACTCGTCTACTTTGCTCGCGTACCAACAATGTTTTTGGCATTAACGATTTGAGATTTCGCGGAGGCCAATCATGGACATCATGCAGATTCTTCCTTGGGCAATCTTCGGCTGCGTCACCTGTGTGGTGTTGGGGCTGATGTCGGTCATGAATACTCAGAAGTCGCGGGCGATGGAGCGACTGGATGAGCTGCGTGACCCGACGCTGCGCGACAAGGAACGGCTGGGTAAAGAAAAGGGGGGTATGACTGCCGCGCTGGAAAAGGCGGCACCGTCTCTCTCGCAAGCGATGGCTCCTACCAACGCCGACGAACGCAATCAATTGAAGCTGCGATTAGCCAGCGCTGGTTTTAACAATCCGAACGCCGCGTCGCTGTTCCTGACAATCAAGGTCATCGGGTTGGGTTTCGGCGTGATGATCGGCGGTGGCGTCGGCGTCGGGATGTACGGTCTCCAGCTCAATAGCCTGACTTCGCTGATCGTCGGCGCGGGGGCGGGCATTTACATTCCAGAAATCGTGCTGCGCATCATGGCCGCGGGCCGGAAGGAAAAAATCTTTCTGCAACTTCCCGACGCGCTCGACCTGCTGGTCGTCTGCATTGAGGCGGGGCTGGGTCTGGATGCCGGGATGCGACGTGTCTCGGAAGAGCTGCGCGAAGGTGGTGCGGAAATCTGCGAGGAGTTCGACCGCTGCAACATGCAGCTTCAAATGGGCAAGGTCCGCCGCGATTGCCTGCGCGAGATGGGTCTGCGCTGTGGCGTGGACGACATGCGCGGCTTGGTGGCGACGCTGATCAATGCCGAACGCTTCGGCTCGTCGATTGGCCCGGCTCTCCGTCAGCAGTCCGACACGATGCGCTTGAAGCGGCGACAATACGCCGAAGAGCGTGCTCAAAAGACGGCGGTGCAAATGCTTTTCCCGCTGGTGCTCTTCATCTTCCCCGGCATTTTCGTGGTCCTGGTCGGCCCTGCCGCCGTGATGATGATGAAGAACTTCCTGTAACGTGGCCGCTGCCAAATAACCTCCACTCTGCATCGTAGCCGCGTTCGCCAGAACGCGGGCGATCGCGCGTCGGCCCGCATTCTGGCGAACGCGGCTACGGGGAGAAAATCCGGCTTGGGCGCAGACAAGATCAACGGGCGGTGATACGTTGCCGCCGTTGTTGGTCTCCGCAAATGGCGCGGAAGACATCCATCTTGTCCGACCTCCCCCAAGGAATGCTGACATGAAGACGAAAGCCACGTTTCTGGTTCTCGCGGTTACGGCCGCGATGCTGTTGCCTCGATTGACCGCTCAAGAGAAGGACAAACTCAACGGCGCCAAGTGCCCGGTCGCCGGCACCAAGGCCGCCAAGGAAGACAAGACCGCCGATTATCGCGGTGCGAAGGTTTACTTCTGCTGCGAGAACTGTCCGAAAGCGTTCGCGAAAGACACCGCCAAGTACGCGACCAAGGCCAATCATCAGCTCGTGCAGACCGGCCAAGCCAAGCAAGAGAAATGCCCGCTCAGCGGCAAAGATCTCAACAAGGACGAGACGACTGACGTCGCGGGTGTGAAGGTCACCTTCTGCTGCGGCGACTGCAAAGGGACCGTCGAGAAGGCCGAAGGAGATAAGAAGCTCGAACTGGTCTTTGCCGACAAGCCGTTCGACAAAGCGTTCAAGGTTGAGAAGAAGAAGTAATCACTCGGCCTGAGACTACGAATCACGACAGCCCGGCTTGTGCGACAAGCCGGGCTTTTTCGTTGGAGCGAACAACATGCGACTCGTCGTTGGTTTGCTGCTGGTATTGGTTGGGTCGGCGAACACTCTTGTTGTCGCGGGCGATGTCGGCCTGGAAGCTCACTGGTTGTGGAGCAGCCGTTTTCCCCGCGCGAATGAAACAGTGCGGCTACGCCGTGAGTTCACTGTGAGCGGTGCTGTGCGTCGCGCGGACCTGCGCGGTCTGGCGGACGACCACGCGAAAGTGTTTCTCGACGGTCGTCTCGTCACCGACATCGCGTCGTCTCGACGATTCACGAAGGCAGAGATTTCCTCGCTGACGCCCGGCAAGCATTGCTTGGAAATCGAGGCGACCAACGTTGGTGGTGCGGCGGGTGCGTGGTTGCAACTCGATTGGACCGGCGCGGAAGGTCCGTCTCAGCGACTGGTCACTGACGGTGATTGGGAAGTGCGCGACTCGCGCGGCGAGTGGCGGCGAGCGACCAGCCTCGGACTGCTGGGGATCGCACCGTGGTGGCGGCCGTCCGGAGAACTGGATGACTACGACCAATGGAAGCGAGCCATCGGCACCGGAAAAGCGGATGAAGCGGCGCGCGTGCGCGTCGTGCCGGGGTTCGAGGTCGAGTTGGTCCGCAGCTCCCAGCCGGGCGAAGGCTCGTGGGTCAGCCTGACGTTTGACGCAAAGGGCCGCTTGATCGTCGGCCGCGAAGGCCCCGGCATTCTGCGAATGACAAACGTGGGGCACGTTTCCAACGTGCCCGCCTCAAAGCCGCCAGAAATCCAAGTCGAACTCATCAACGACAAGCTGCAAGAATGCCGCGGTCTGCTCTGGGCGTTCGACAGTCTGTACGCCAACGCCAACAACTCGAAAGGTCTGTACCGGCTGCGAGACACCGACGGCGATGACAAGTTCGATGACGTGAAGCTGCTCAAAGCAACCGGCGGCGGGGTCGGACACGGACGCAACGCGCTGACGCTCGGACCGGACAATCTCATCTACGTGATTCACGGCAACAACGTGCTAATCTCCGAAACCGATCGCACAATTCCCGACAACTCGCCGCTGCGGCATCTCGCCGAAGATCGGCTGCGGTCGGCGTTCTGGGATCGGTTCATGTTCGATTCCGACGCGAAGGTGCCCGCTGGTTATGTGGCTCGGACGGACGCCGATGGCTCGATGTGGCAAGTCGTCGCGGGAGGCTTTCGCAATCCTTACGGCGTGGACTTCAACGCAGACGGCGAGCTGTTGACGTTCGACGCCGACAACGAAGGGGATCAGGGGACGCAGTGGTATCGGCCGACGCGGATCAATCACATCGTCAGTGGCGGCGACTATGGATTCCGGCAAGGCTCGGCCAATCGGCCGGGACATTACGCCGAACACTTGCCGAGCATTCTCAACATGGGCTTGTCGTCGCCAACCGGCGTGCGGTCAGGGCATCGCGGAAAGTTTCCGCCGCCGTATGACAAGTCAATGTTCGTCTGCGATTGGTCGTACGGCCGCATTTATGCAATTCATCTCGACCCCGACGGAGCGTCCTATCGCTGCCGAGCGGAACTGTTCCTCGAAGGGCAACCGCTGAACGTGACCGATCTGACGTTCGGCCCCGACGGCGCGATGTACTTCACGACCGGCGGACGCGGCACGCAGTCGGGGCTGTATCGAGTGCGACCCGTGGGGCACGTTTCCAACGTGCCCGGCCAGAATGGGCACGTTGAAAACGTGCCCCACGAAAAACGCCGCCAACTGGAGCGCTGGCACGCGGTCGTTGAGCCGTCAGCAATTGACGTCCTCTGGCCGTCGCTGGGAAGCGATGACGTTTGGCTGCAACATGCGGCGCGAGTCGCATTGGAACGTCAACCGATTGATTGCTGGCATGAGCGAGCGTTGAAGTCACCGGCGACTCTCGAATCGGCGACGACCACGGTCTCGGCGTTGTTGGCGCTCGCGCGAGTCTCAGGCGAGCCGCCTGAGCTACGGCCACTCTGCGAGCGTCTCAATGCGTTGCCGTTTGAAAAACTCTCGACTGAGCAGCGGCTGGATGCGTGGCGTGTGTACTCGGTCGCATTCACTCGGCTCGGACGACCGGAAGAGGCAATCGCTAGGACCGTGACGGATTTGCTCGCCCAGCAGTACCCTCAGGAACTCGAAGAACCGAATCAGCGGTTGTGCGAACTGCTGGCGTATCTTGAATGGCCGTTGCTGGTCGAGAAAACCATTCCTCGGCTGGAACAAGCGGTCGAGCAGGAAGACAAGCTGGCCTATCTGACGACGCTGCGCAACGTGCGAGTTGGTTGGACGCTCGACTTGCGACGGCGGTACTTCGCCGAACTGCGCAAGGCGGACTTGTTCGATGGCGGTAACTTGCTGCCGATCGCGATCAACGGCATTCGCGAGGATGCGCTGGCGATGCTGTCCGCCGATGAGCGGCACGAATTGGGGACGATGCTCGAACCGGCGGCCGAGAGCGGCGGTGACATCGCGGTGGCGAATCCACAACGGCCAGTCGTTCGTGAATGGACGCTCGAAGAGTTGGAGGCGGCAGTGAAGAACACGACCGCGCCGCGCGATGTCGCTCGCGGCGAAAAACTGTTTCGCGAGACACTCTGCTTGCGCTGTCACCGTGTTGGCACCGAAGGGCGAACGCTCGGTCCTGATCTGACGTTTGTGGCCAGCCGGTTTGGCCCACGCGATTTGTTGGAACACATCTTGGTGCCGTCCAAAGTCATCGACGGCAAGTACCGGCAAACGATCGTCGAGACGAAATCCGGCCAAGTCTTGAGTGGCCGAGTGGTCGGCGGCGACAGCGAGAATCTGCTGCTCGCTCCCGATCCGCTGCGGCCGACCAAGGTCACGAAGATTCCGCTGACCGACATCGACGCCCGCAAGGCATCCCCCGTTTCGCCGATGCCGGCCGGGATGCTGAACTCGCTGACCGAGCCGGAAATCCTCGACCTGTTGGAGTACCTGCGGATTGGCCGGCGGTAATCGCCATTCTCCGCAACATTCCTCTGGCCCCATTCCTCTGGCCAAAACTGAATTGCCAGAGGAATGGGGCCAGAGGAATGACACCAGTTCGCGCTGGCGAGGGTACTCAGGGTTTCATGGCGGATGCCGTCTGCTCGTCACTGTTGGGGCGGGCGACTAATCTACGACACGAGTTTTGGTGCAGGCGAGCCGCCCGCACCACGTTCTTTCTGGGAGGTCATTGTGCGGACTCTTCAAATTCGTTGGCGACTGGTGGCTTTGTTTGCGATTCTGGTCAGCGCGTGCGTGAGCACACCCGTCAGTCATGCTCAAACCAAGGAGCCGGAGAAATCCGCTCAACTCGTGCGCGAGCAGGCGATTCCGCTGGCGATCATTTGTGCCGCTGGATTCGAACGGTGGATGAGCAACGTCGATTACCTCTTCGGAACGATTGAGCGTGAAGAGTTATCGGACTACGTTGGCGGCAAGCTGGCGAACGTCAACGATCTAAAAGGTTTCGATAAGGACAAGCCATTCGGGATGCTGATCTTCTTGCGGCCGGGCTTGCTGCCGCAGCCGTACCCGGTGATGTTCGCGCCGGTGAAGAATCTGTCGGACGTGATCGGCACGCTGACGGGCGGGCCGGTCAAGGTGAAGAAGCTCGACGACACGCACTATGACCTCGTCGGCGACCGAGAAACTTATCACGCGCGGCTGGCGGGCGAGTACGCCTGGATCGCCACGCAGGCCGATCAGCTCGATTACGAATTCCCCGATCCCGTGACGGTCACCAAGCGGCTGGCGGATCGCTACGACATCGCCATCGAGTTCAATCTCACGCAGGTTCCGGAAGGCATGAAGCACATCTTCCTGGACTTCCTGCGAGCCAGCACCGAGACCGCGATTCAGCAGCGCGACGGCGAACCGAACACCGCGTATCAGATGCGGCGGCTCAACGCGCTCGACACGCTCGACTGGCTCGACAAGCTGCTGCTGCAAGGGGAGCGGCTGACGTTTGGTTTGAAGGTCGATCCGAAGAGCAAGTCCGCGACGATTGAGTTGGACGTGCAGGCCAAACAGGACAGCGCGTTCGCCAAGGCGTTGCAGGAGGTTGCCGCTCGGCCCAGCTACTTCTCCAACGTGGTTGAGGACGATGTGCCACTGACATTCTCGTTGTCCGCCATGATGACACCGCAAAATCAAAAACGCTTCGCGGAATTCTTTGAGGAAGCGGAACAGGACATCGCCGAGCAACTGGCCAACGTCCTGGAAGGCAAAAAGCCCAACGAAGCCAAGAAGCCGGACAACGCCGCAGCTCCTCCAGCCGACGCGCCGAAATCGACCGGCTTGCCCAGATCGAAACGTGGCTCGTCCGGCAAAGTTCCGAAGGCGAAAGTGCCGGTGCCGCCCGCGCTGCACGATGTCTTCGAGTCGCTGCGAGCCACCGCGAAGACCGGGCATGTGGATTTCTTCGTGCAGTTCATCGCGGACAGCAAATCGAACGGCACGCCGCAGTTCACGCTGATCGGCGGAGCGAAGATCGCGGACGGCACCAAGTTCGCCGGCGGGGCGACCGAGATTCTGCGACAGCTCAAAGACCGGCCGGGCATGGCTCGCATGGATTTCGGCATCGACTCGCACGCCGGTGTCACGTTCCATCGGATTGCCGGCGGTGGACTCGACACGGATCCCGGTGCGCAAGAAACCTTCGGTGCCAAACCAGCGGTGTATGTGGGACTCGGTTCGCAAGCGGTGTGGTTCGCGCTCGGTCAGGCCGACGCGCTGGCGCAACTCAAGTTGGTCATCGACCGCGTCAACACCGAACCGGTCTCGCGGCCGGATCGCCGTGACTTCATTCCATTCCAATTCCACATGCACATGAAGAAGTGGATCGAACTCGGCGAAGCCAACGGCGAACAGCGTCTCCAGCGAATGGAAAAGGCAATCACCGAACAGGAAACCAAAGCGAAGACCGCCGAAGCGGAAGCCAAGGCCGCTGCCGCGAAAGCCGGTGCCAACACCACCGAGCCCGCTCCGAAAGCGGCCGAGGGGAACGGCCCGCAGCGCGGTCCTGGTCGTGGTGGACCTGGTCGCGGCGGACCTCAAGGCTTTGGACAGCAGACGCAGGAACAACGCCGCGAAGGATTGGCCACTTGGAATTCCATGCAAAAGAAAGCCTTCAGCGGCAACGACGACAAAGTGCGAATCGACTTCAAGCCGACGGACCAAGGTGCTCGCATCCGACTGCAATTCGATGAATCGTTCATGCGGCTGATGGGCTTGGGTGTCTCACGCGCGATGGACGGCAACATCGAAGCCGAACGCAAAGCGGCCGAGAAGCAACAAGAGAAATCCAAACCGAAGAAATAGCGTCGTAGCCGCGTTCGCCAGAACGCGGGCGAAGGGCGAGCGATCCCGCGTTCTGGCGAACGCGGCTACGAAAGTTGGATATGACTCAGCGTCGTGAAATAGTGCTTGGCGTCACCGGCGGGATCGCCGCGTATAAATCCGCCGACTTGTGCAGCAAGCTGGTGCAAGCCGGCCACGGCGTGACGGTCGTGATGACCTCTGCCGCCGAGCGATTCATCGGCGCGACGACGTTTGAAGCTCTGACCGGCCGACCGGTGCATCGCGAAATGTTTTCGCCGCAAGAAGGTTTCCATCAGGGGGAACACATCGGTCTCGCCCGCCGTGCCGAGTTGCTTGTCGTCGCACCCGCCTCGGCCGATTTTCTGGCGAAGCTCACGCACGGTTTCGCGGACGATTTGCTTTCAACCATCACGCTGGTCACGACCGCGCCGATCCTCGTGGCTCCGGCAATGAACTGCGACATGTGGGCCAAGCCCGCCGTGCAGCGCAACGTCGCGCAGTTGAAAGCGGACGGCATCCACTTCGTCGATCCCGGTGAAGGCTGGCTGAGCTGCGGCCAAGTCGGCCCAGGCCGCATGGCCGAACCGCCGGAGATTCAAGCCGCCATCGAACGGCTGTTGGCTTGAAGCTAAGTAGCCACGCTCGCCAAGAGCGTGGGCGGATTCCGGGGTCGGGCGTTCAAATTTCAAAATCGCCGAGGCAATTTTGAAATTTGAACGCC
>CAMDDX010000214.1 GCA_945893075.1 Planctomyces sp. SH-PL62
CTACGACGCTTTGCCATCACGCGACTCAAGCATCATCCGCTCAAAGAAAGTCTGCGAGGCAAGATGCAAATCGCCGGCTGGAACGACGACTTCCTCGCGGAAGTCCTCACAGGTCAACAACTTTGATACGCGCTGGCCGTGGCCGCCGAGCCAAACCAAAATCCATGATGATCGGTTCGAGATCGCTGGTCAGCATGATGTTGGCCGGCTTGAGATCGCGATGCACGATGCCGGCCTCGTGAGCTTTTTGCACCGCCAGCGCGACCTTCTTCAACAGCGCCACCGCTTGCAGCAGGGCTAAACCCCCCGCCTCTTTCAGCTTTTTGGAGAGCGGTTGTCCGTCGATGAAAGCCATCGTCAAGAAGTGCCACTGCTCGAACCGTCCGACGTCGTAGACCGGACACAGGTTCGCATGTTGCACCGTCGCCATCGCACGGGCCTCGCGATAGAAACGCTGGACGGATTCGGCATCATCGTCGTCGCGGAAGAACGGAATCTTCAGCGCGACCTTGCGATCCAACTGCCCGTCGTGCGCGAGATACACCGCCCCCATGCCGCCCCGGCCCAGTTCCCGCTCGATCCGATAGCGGCCGAATTGCTCAGGCAACTTTGTGGGATCACTGTCGCGAGGCTGCTCCGCCGTTTTCGAGCGTTCGTGTTTGCCCCCCACCAGCACCGTCTGGCCTTCACGAGCTGTCTTGACCTTCGGTGCGGAACCGGAAGGGCCTCCTGACGACGCGGATTGCTCAACCAGCTTCGAGATCATTTCCGAGTGTTTGGGGAATCGAGCGACGTATTCGGCGGTCGAGACCGAGTCCCCCGCGACGCGGCGAAAGCCGAACTCCACGAGGAACAATTCCGGCAGCAGCGCGGATTGCAATTCGTCCGGAACAAACGGCAAGAAGTCTTCGATCCGCGGTTGCCGACCACCATGCAGCGACGACTTGAACGCATCCTTGGCAAAGTCGAGACGGTGTTGATCGAGTGAGTTCAAAGACTCATTCCGTAAAGGGGATGTCATCGCGACTTCCATCGACGATCGTGACTTGAATGCGCACACGAAATCCGGCCATGACGTGGCTGATAGTAATCACGAAGTCTCTAGATTTCGCCTGTGGCCCACCCTCATCACAGGATTCGATCGGAGAAAAAGTCTTCTCCCGCCAGGAAGTGCAACAGGATGAACAGGACCACTCCCGTCAAGAACCAACGGAACCGCGAGTGCCCCGATTCGGGCAGCTCGTGCTTGAACGTCTTGTATAAGCACGAACCGGCCAGCACGGCCGTGCAAACCGACGAGACCAAGGGATCGTCTTTGAAAACAAACAGGTCGGTCACCCAGCCGATCAGCGGCCCGGACGCCGCGACATAACGGCCCCAGGCATCGAAGTCGGCTTGGTACGCCTCGCTCATTTCGAAGTCACCATGCGCTTGATGCAGGCCCACGGCCATCAGCAGCGGGATGATCGCGAAGCTCTCGGTCTTCAACGAATCCGGCAACGAGTACAACAACAGCCAGCTATAAACCCACTGCAGCGCCAGGTCGAGAATGAAGCGGCTGCGCTTGCTCACTTCCGCCCCGAGTTTGGGCTCGCGCAGCCCCAGCGAGTGCTCGGCACCGTAGTAGAGCAGGAACCCTAACAGCACCAACACGTGAATCCGTTTTCCAAACAGCGACGCACCGACTTCCAGCTCCGGGAACAAGTGCAGGAAGACATAGGTCACGGCCATGCCGCCCCCCAACGAGCCGACTGCCCCCGTGTGACGCCGTAAGACTTCGCGAAACTGTGGAGCCGCCACATGCAGTGCCGCCAACACCGCCGCGACCGCCAGTGCCCAGTCCAGCAGGATGGCGTCGCTTGTTACAGAAGTGTCGGGCATGAGACACCAAAGTCCTCGAATCGGGTTGGTGGCACCGTGCGACGTCAAAACCACGGCGGAGGTGAAAAATTGCTGGGTGAAAAATGAAACAAAGACTGTGACAAAACTTGGTGTGGATTCACTCCCAAAATTCCTCTTTCACTTCCTCCCATTTTTCACCCAACAATTTTTCACCCACATCCGGTTTTACGATGTCAGATGTTGATGCTCTGGCGAATGCCACTGGGAGAGAGCGTCTCGTAGGGCCGGCGCGTCAGATTCCGCTCGCCAATTTTCTGGCCGATGTCCGCCAGCCGTTTCTGAAACTGTTGCAGCGGAGCCGCCACTCGCTGGTCGTGAAACTGGTGCCGGCGGTACTGCCCGAGTTCCGTGTAATGCACCGTCCCCAGCAGGTATCCCAAATCCATTTGCAGTTCGGCCATATCGAGTGTCGGCAACATCGCGAGAAAATCGGCTTCGGTCGCGCCGGTCTTCGTGGTGGGAGCCGGGCGGTATCCGGCCAGTGGCGTGTTGGGCGTGTAGCTCATGCAGTCGTACTGCGGGAAGTTCACCGCCGCGTGCTGCACGCTGCACGTGTAAATCACGAAGGTCGCGACCTCAATCAATTCCTCAATCCGTTGGAACGAGCCGTCGTTCGGAAGCCCCTTGATCCGCCCGCCGTTGTCGGCTGCCAGTTCGCGAGCCCAAGCTTGCAGTTCCGAGTCGCGCTGAATCTCCGCGTCGTTCGGATAGTACAGCCGCAGATACGCGCTGACCCATTTGTGAATCGCGTCCCAATACAGCAGCGAATCGTCGCGATAAGGGTAGTTGGGAAACGCCTCGCGATCGTCCACGCCGCGTTGAGCGAACGTCAGCGGTAACAGATCGTTCATCACTCGGGTGCTTTGGACTCCGTTCACGGTCACTTGTCGCGAGGTGTTGATCGTTCCTCCCATCAATTTATCGACCCCACCTTTGTCGGCGATCAAATGCTTCCAGGCGGCGCTGTTGATGGCCAACGTCCCTTCAAAGTGCGGCCACAGGAGTAGAGCCAAGGGATGACTGTCGTAAAATTGCCGGTACGACGAGATGACGAACGCTTCCATCGCCAGATGCGTGCGGCCCAGATGCGTGGACGCCTCGTGGATGTTGCCGTCGGCGGTCTCGACGATGGTCTTGGCGATCAGCCAGTTGTAGCCGTCGTTGGGTGTGAAGATCGGATTGTCCGCCGCCGGTTTCTGTTTGCATTGAATCGCGACCGGCAACAGTTCTTTCTTGGCACCTGTGATCACGAACAACGCCAAGGGCGCGTAAAGGTATTTTTGACCGTTCGGGTACGTGCCGAGTTCGGCCACGTCCAACAGCGCGTAGTCGGCCAGATACAGCCGGCCTTCGGCGAGCGCCGCGTTCAAGGAATCCTTGGGTGCTGCGATCCGAAACATCTCGTTCGTGACCTTCAGCCGTTCGTCGAGAGTTTTCAATCGCTTGAGCATCACCGGATTCGGACCGGCAATGCGCATCGCGGCGAAGGCTCGATCGTCCGTGAAGTCCTTGGCGATCGGCGGCAGGCCGAACGCCCGAAACAGATCGGCGTACTCTTGCAGCGACTTCGCCGAAGTCACCGGCGCACCGAACCGGCCATCGAAGTGCAGCGCTTCTTAGACGTGATGCGTCACCGTGATGATGGACGCTTCACCGATCTCAAGCAGTTCGCGAATGAGCTTGTGCTTTTCGACATGTATCTGAGCGGTGTGCGTTCCCAATTCCAATTCCGCGCGATTCTCCAGCGCATCGACCACTCGCTTACCGACGATCTTCATCCACTCGAACCCGAACTGATCGGTAATCGGGAGATGCTTTAAGACCGCCAGCGGCGACACATGCGAGTAATCGTACTTGTACTTTCGCTGATCCCACAGAATGCGAACTTTCCGCAAGAGACGTCCCAGCATGGGCGCTTGCTGAGGCAAGCAGGGGGCGGGCTGAGGCAGAAAGGCAGTCATGATTTCTCCTGAACTGGGCAAGTGCGAGGTGAGGATTCGTCGAATGCAGGCGGCACTACGACTGGCCACAGACTAACGATGAGAATTTCCAGGTTCAGGCTTCGTGGCTGGCTCTTCCGAGTTTTTCTGAGAGATTTTTTGACACTTCTTGCCGATCTCGACAGGGGCGAGCGAGGACTTGATCGAGAAGCTTCCGATTTGTTTCATGAGCACCAAAGGTGCGTGACTCGATAGCCCAGGCCAACGGCCTGGGCAACGTCTCGACAATTTGCCTTTAGCCCCAACGGGGCGTGACTCAAATTCAGGACTTGGAGTTTCGCCCCGTTAGGGCTGCAAATCGTCTTGAACCAAACCCCCCAGGCCGTTGGCCTGGGCTATCGAGTCACACACCTTCGGTGCTGAAACAATTCAGCAAGCGACATCTGGAACTGTGGCTGTAGTGGCCCGTCATTGGTTCTATGACTCACGGCTTCGTGCGCTGCCAGCGATTCCGCGCGGCTTCCCAAACGATGGGCAACACGGAAACCAGCACGATGCCGATCACCACTCGCGAGAAGTTTTCTTTCACCCACGGAATGTTCCCGACCAGATATCCCGCGGTCGTGCAGGACAGCACCCACGCGCAGCCGCCGACGATGTTGTAGACGCCGAATTGGCGATAACTCATCCGGCCGATCCCCGCCACGAACGGCGCGAACGTCCGCACGATCGGCACGAACCGAGCCATCACAATCGTCTTGTTGCCATACCGCTCGAAGAAGGCGTGCGTCTGGTCGAGGTGCTCTTTGCGAATCCACGGGAGCCGTTGTGTGGCCAAGAACCGCTCGCCGAACTTCGCTCCGATCAGATAATTCACGGCATCGCCCAGGATCGCCGCGGCGATCAGCGTGACGAAGAGCACGACCAACAACAGCTCACCTTTGGCGGCCAGTGCTCCGGCCGCGAACAGCAGCGAATCGCCGGGCAGAAACGGCGTCACGACCAAACCGGTTTCGCAAAAGACGATCGCGAACAAAACCACGTAGGTCCAAGGCCCAGCCCAGTCCAGCATCTCGCTGAGATGCCGGTCGAACCCCAGCAGATAGTCCAGCAACTGTTTGATCAATTCCATCGGGCTTCCAAAAATCGCGGGGTGTTTCGATCACGCGGCGATTGGTAGCCCACAAGCATTCGCACGAGCAAGACCGCATTCATTCCCCTGGCCCCATTCGTCTGCCAACAATTGGCGTGCGAGCCGGGGTCAGGTGTTCTGATTTCTGTTTTGGCCGCTCAATCGCCGTCGATGTCCCTTGCGAGTTAGTCCTTGAGACCACGACTGACTCCGTTTGTGAGGCCAAAACAGAAATCAGAACACCTGACCCCTCAACCGGTCCACGACTCATTCATGGCCGCGAGAAGTTTAAGTGGTGATGGCTGATGCGGGTGGAGTTGCCGGATTCGCGACAGGAGCGTCCACGGTAGACGTCGCCGGGATGAGGGGTGTGGCAGTCACGAAGTCGGAAACTGATGGAAGCGATTCACGGCGCGCTTCCGCAGTGGTGTTAGCCATCCAGTTGTCGGGCAACTGTTCGGGGGCGATCACATTGGCACCGGCCGTTGCTGAACGTGGACGACGCAACATCCGGAGACTGAACCAGCCGAGGAAGGTCAGCGCGAACACTCCGCCGACCAACGTCAGGAATGCGAGTTCCCAGCCGCCGCTCTGCCCGGCCCCAGCGGAGCGGACCACCGGTCGGGCTCGGCCGACGAGCAACGGCGCGTCCTTCTTTTTGTCGAAGGCACGGTAGCCCATCCACTTCACGAAGTAGCCGACGAAGACGATCTCACCTTCCACATCGGTGCCGATCGGCAATCCGGCCGGCTTCTCTGGGAGAATGACGATAAACGGAAACGACAGCGAGTTGTCAGTGAAACCGTAGACTTCAAAGACCTTCTTCAGGCCCAGCGGATTTTCCTTGGTGTCGTAGGCGAGCACTCGGCGAACGTGCAACTTGAGGCGCATCGGTTGGCCGCGATACAGGTCTGGCTCGTCCCACAAATGCGAGTACGGCACGTCGCGGAGCGCTCCCTTTTCCAACTCCGCAAACGGCCGAGTGCGGCTCCAACCGAGCAATCGCCAGTACGCCGGCATTTCATGCGGCTGCAACGGCTGGCGATCTTGAATCGACTTCAAGTTGGAACGCAGATTGGCGAGTTCGTCGGGATCAGTTTCGTTCGGGCCGGGGACAATGTTCTCGATCGTGTTTGCGACGCTCCCCGACGACTTCAATCCGCCGACAGGTGAAGTGGACTTCGACTGTTCGTCCTCAGCATCGGCTCGGCTTTCATTGGTCATCCAGCGCCAGAACTGCGGTTCTTTGGCACGCTGATAAAGCATGGCGAGCACCGCCAGGCCCATCAGCAACGACAGAATCCGCGCTGATGAGACGGTGTGCCCGAACGGACGCGCCAAGCGACGTCGCATGAGTAGTCCCCTTAGACCGACTGCGCTCAACCCTGGAGTGCTGCGGCTCGACGCAGCCCTCCATTCATTTGGAACAAAGATGTTGATCACCAAAAACTCGGCAGATTGTCAGCCAGGTGTCGTAGCAACGGTTTTCCGACATTCAGGGTTGCCATTTCAAAGGAATGGAGGGCGGTGTTGGGGCACCCAGCATCTGGGTCACACCGCACTCCAGGGGCTAACGCGGCCGCATTTCCACGAAGCTGACTTTACCCAGCGATTTGCCGTCGGGCATCTTTTGTTGAGCGCAGACATCGACCAGCTTCAAGAGTTCTTCGTAGCGCAGATCGCGATCCACTTCGATTTGGATGCGGTCGTAAATCGCATTGCCGCGCGCGAACAGCGGCTGAAGACGGCGGTCGATGCCGGCCAAAGTTCCGGGAGTCAGACGGCCCGATGACAGGATCGCGCTTTCTAAACGGACTTGGGCGACCTCACCGGTCTCCGTTGCGGAGACAAACAGATGCAGCGCGTGCAACGGGGCGATTCCGCTCCCTTCCTTGCCGACGGTCAGCTCGGTAGCGATGTTCGTCAGCGGAACCGGCGGCGGCATGTTCAGCGACAGATGACCTTCGACCGGCATCGGGCGAAACGTCAGGATGAAAAATGCCAGAAGCTGGAACGCCATGTCGAGCATGGCGGTCACATTCAGTTTGACCGAACTCTTGTTCTTGCGGCGGTGACGACGGCGACTCATGTTATTCCTTGCCAGTCATCGCGCTCAGCGAAAACTGTTGATAGCCGTTCTCTTGGCAGATCTGGATGACGCGGTTGACCAAATGAAACTTCGTCCCTTTGTCGGAGCGCATGACAACGGGCACTGGTAGCTCACCCGTGGTGGGTTGTCCGGCGGCTCGCAACTGAGCCTTAAGTTCGGCCGCTTCTCTGGCGATGTGCTTCTCCGGATCGACCACAGCACCGTAGACCTTGATGTGGCCATCGGCGTCGATGTTCAGGACCAGCGGTTCGTACTCCCCTTTCCATTCCAACGGCCGCGCCGAACCGAGCACCGGGAGTTGCAGAGCCTGATCCAACGCCGCTCCCTTGAAGTTGATCACCAGCATGAAAAACGTGACCAACTGAAACACCATGTCGAGCATGGGGGTGAGGTCAGGCTCGGCGGTTTCGGAGTGACTTCCTGACATCGGCGATCTCCCTGCGATTCAGTTCTACGCTGGCTGCGCCAGCAACCCAAGAAGGTGAAAAATTGTTGGGTAAAAAATTCAGTCTCAATCGCTCACAACATCTTTGGCGAATCCTCAGTGATGAATTCTCTTTTCATTTCGTCCATGTTTCACCCAACAATTTTTCACCTTTGTTCGCTGTGACTCGCTGGCAGCGTGCAATGGAACGATTGACGACAATCACATGCGTATGAAACACACTCGTTTCGGACAAAGACTCTATGCCTGCGGCGGTGGGGGGGCCGTGCGGGCCTGAGCCGATGCGTGCATTTTACGAATCAACTCGTCCGACATGTTTTGCACATCCACCGTCAAAGTAGCGACGCGGTCTTTGAACAACGCGAAGAGATAAATGGCCGGCACCGAGATGGCGACACCCTCGAACGTCAGCACGAGAGCTTCGGAAATGTTGCCGGCCACCTGGCTCGCCTTCAGTTGTGTGCCTGAGAGTGCGATCGCGCTGAAGGCCCCGATCATCCCTTTCAGCGTCCCCAGCAAGCCGATCATCGGGCCCAGCGAGCCGATGACCGCCAGCAAGCTGATCCGTTTTTCCATGTGGACCGTGATCGCTTCCCCGGTGCGGTCCATCGCCTCGCGAGCTTCACCCAGCCCGGACGACATCGCCGTCATGCCCGCCACCAGCAATTGCCCCAACGCCGATTCACTCTTCTTTGCGGCCTGATAAACGCCGTTGAAATCTCGCTTCGCCACCAGCGCTTCGATCTGCTCCACCAAGTCGGGCGGGGACACGATCTCCGACTTGAATTCCAGGAACAGCGTCACGACGCGATGCACGAAGAAGATCGAGATGATGAGGATGATCGCTCCGATGAGTCCGGAGGTTTCGATGAGCCACATCAACATCGACTGGTTTTCGGCTTCGCCCTCAGGTTTCGCGGCGTCCCCTTCGGCCGCAGCTTTCGCGGCCGGCTTCTCCGCTTCGTCCATCGCGGCTTCTTCTTCCTGCGAGAACACCGTTCCGGCTGCCGACAAAACCCCGACCAGCAGCAACCATTTGGCCCACCAGGCCACTCGCCCGAACCCATTCGACAGCATGAGCAAACTCCGTGTTGAGGAATCTCGCGAAATGCGGGGCGTATCGTGACGACGACACGCTCGATTTTCAAACGGGCGACAGAGGGTGCAAAACAGCAATTCCACCGACTCCGGACATATCCTGTTATGCACCCGGCGACGGACCCGCGTTCTGGCGAAGCGCGGCTACAATCTTGGCCATGCGTTTTGGAACTTCTGACCGCCCGCCGCTCGCGCCGAATTGGAGATTGATTCTCTGGGGGGCGATGCTCGCGCCGTCGCTGCTGATCCTGTCGTGGTCGTTGAAGCAGACTCGGCAACCCAAGCCCGATCCCGTGCTGGCCGGCCGGACTCCCGACGAAGCGCGGCGGCTCAAGCGATTGTTGAACGAACCGCACGAATCCGAAACCGCACCGTTGCGCGATGATGCCGTGCGCGTCGTTGGTGATTCAGGTTCGCAATCCACGTCGATCGACAAGTCGCTGCTCGCATCCGTCACCGACAACACCTTCGGCGTCACGGCGGCGGAGAAAGTCGCTTACGACACTCTCTTGGCAAAAGTCCGCAGCGTGCCGCTCGCCGAACTCGAACGGAGCGCGCGTGCCGACGTGCCGTTCGCAGTACTGATGCTCGAAGCTGATCGTTATCGCGGCGAGGTGCTGACCATCGACGGAGAGATTCGCCGGTGCGTTTCGATGGCCGCGTTGCCCGATGAGCCGACGTTGCTGGAAGCGTGGCTCTTCACCGCCGATTCGGGTCTCAATCCGTATCGCGTGGTGCTCACCGAATTGCCGGCTGACGTTCCGTTGGGAGACGATTTGAAACCGCCGTTCCGCGTCCGCGTCACCGGCTATTTCTTCAAACGGTACAGCTACGCGACCGAGAACGATTTTCACACCGCTCCGCTGTTGTTGGCGAAAACATTGACTGTGTTGTCTCAGCCCAAATCACCCGCGGCGCGGCCTGCGGGGTACAGCGGCTCGCTGACCTACTTGGCCATCGGAATTCTGGTGACGTTTCTTGTCGTCGGGGTGACGGTGGAGTTGATCTTCCGCAGACGTTCGCGCCGACGCGACGTTCCTCCGACTGAGCCAGCCGACTCGCCAGACTTCACTTGGCTGGATCATTCGTGACGCAGGACCGGGCGGGGTCAGGTGTTCTGATTTCTGTTTTGCTGTCGCGATGGAGAGCGAACCGTTGATCGGGTGACTGGCTGCGAACCAAGGTTGGTGTGGATCGCAGGAGCAAAACAGAAATCAGAACACCTGACCCCTCGCGTGTGACGCTGGGTTGAGATAACGGCTCTCGGCCATCGGCTTCCGGCCGAATGCCGATGGCCGACAGCCGTTATCTCACTTTTTGATTCGCACCCACTTCCTGAATCGACTCAAACAAGAGTTCGCACACCCGACTGACCAACTCCGGAGGCATCGCGGGAGCGGGCACGATCGTCACCACTTCGCCGAGCGACCGGGTGAACAACCCGCGCCGCCGCGCGGCCAGCGTGACTTGATGTCCGATCCGTTGCTCTGGGGCAAACGGCTGGCGACTCGCTTTGTCGGCGAGCAGTTCGATGCCGACCAGGATGCCCTTCTGCCGGATCTCACCGACGTGCGGCCAGTCGCGAATCTCGTCCAATCGCCGAGCCAACAGCCGCGAGCATTCCGCGACGTTGTCGAGCACGCGGTTGGTCTCAAACAGCTCCAACGACGCGAGCGCCGCCGCACAGCCGAGCGGATTGCCGGTGTAGGTGTGACCGTGAAAGAAAGTCCGACCAGAGGCCGGCTCGCCGAGGAATGCGTCGTAGACTTCGTCGGTCGTCAGCGTCGCGGCGAGCGGCAGATAGCCGCCGGTAATCCCTTTCGAGAGGCAGAGAAAATCGGGGACGACCTCCTCTTGCTCGCAAGCGAAGAGCGTCCCCGTGCGGCCAAAGCCGACGGCGACTTCATCGGCGATCAGCAAGATGCCGTGCTGCCGCGTGAGTTCGCGCACGCGCCGCAGATAGCCAGGCGGATGCACCAAGATGCCGGCGGCCGCTTGCACGAGCGGTTCGATTACAAACGCGGCGATGCGGTCTGCGTTCTCGCGGAGTGTGCGTTCGAGTTCGTTCAGCGACTCGGCCATCGTCGCGACGGTAGGGCAGGGGACTCGCAGTGTTGGGAACAGCAGTCGTTCGTAACTGCGATGAAAGGCGTCGATGTTGCCGAGGCTCACGGTCCCAACCGTGTCGCCGTGATAGGCACTCGCGATGCCAACAAACAGATCGCGCGGCTCCGGCCGCGGCTTCTGGCGATGAAACTGATACGCCAGCTTGAGCGCCACTTCGACCGCCGTCGCGCCGTCATCCGAATAGAACACTTTCGTCAGACCACGCGGCGCGCGGCGCACCAACTCGGCGGCGAGCTGGATCGACGGCACGTTCGACAGGCCGAGCAGCGTGCTGTGAGCGACTTGATCGAGTTGCTCGCGGATCGCGCGGTCGATCTCCGGGACGCGGTGCCCATGCACGTTGCACCACAGCGACGAAACGCCGTCGAGGTAACGGCGTCCGTCGGTGTCGATCAATTCAAAGCCTTCAGCCGAGGCAATGATCGGGACGTCGTCAGCAACGAATTCGCGCATCTGGCAGAACGGGTGCCAGACGTGGGCGTTGTCCAAATTCCGAAGCAACGCATTGGTCATTGGTCGTTGGTCGTTGGTCATCGGCAAATAATCAATGACCAATGACCAATGATCAATGACCAATCGAGTTCGCTCCGTTCGCGGCGAGAACGTAATCCGGTACGAACCAGCGCTGGCGGATCGCGGTCAGCGTGGCCACGACCAGCAAGCCCAGTCCGATCAGGCTGGGTGCGAGGCACGTCCACCAAATCAATCCCAAGCACGCCCATGCGAGATACGGGTGCCGAGCCAGCCATTCGCGCGTTTGCCAACGCAGCCAGGATCGGAAGAGCGGGATCACCACGACGGCGGCCAGCAAGGCGATCATCCAGGTCAACCAGCGGCGATCCAAGACGATGACCGCCAGCCGCGCGGATTGGTCGAGGTCAGCCAGCGCGCTCCAAGAGTTCGGCACATTTCGCCAAGCATCGCTGGTCCACAATTCCGGCGCTGGAAGCGGAGCGGACGCTGGCAACAAGGGGGCCAATCGTGATCGCACTGCGGCCGCATCGGCCAACACCGTTTGCAAGCGACTCTGCGACGATTCGGAGGGAGGGTTGCCCACCTGTCCCACGAGTTGCTGCTTCTCAATCGCTTGGCGTGCTTCCGCGAGATCGGTCTCGGCCAATTCCCACAAGCGGCGCAGCGAGCTATTCAGCGCGGCGGGGGACGACGGCAATGCGCGGAAGATTTGATCGGCTCGCGCCAGACGTGCGTCCCAGTCTTGGACGCGCCGCGCGCCACGCGTCGACGAAAGATCGCTGTGGCCGGAGGAAATCAAAGTCAGGTCATGACGCGGCGGACGCAGCGACGCTTCCGCAGGCATCGGCAACTGGGCATCGCGCCGATTGACGATGCGATCGAGTTGCGCCGCCTCGATGCGCCAGTAGACCGACACCCACACCACGGTCTCGTTCGGCAAGTCGTCGAGCCGTAGCCGTTGGCTCCCTTCTCCCTCGTGCGGCAATTCGCGTGAGCGATCCCCCACGAAGGCGGCGATCCAGCGGACGTTGTCAGGACGATCCAACAAGAATTCGCGCAGTCCCTGAGGTTGCAGCAACAGCCAGGTGCGGCCTTGCGTGATCGCACCATCGGCGACCCAAACGGTGGTGTCCATCCACAGCAGTTTCGGTGATGGCAGAGCCGCGGCCGGTGCGGGTGGCGTCAGTTCCAAAACGGCCGCGTTGGGCACGCTCAACCATTTCGTGTTTGCCTCGGTGGGCGTGCGCGGCAACTTGTCCGGGAGTGTGGTGTCGTCGTCGAAGGGACGAGTCTCGGCGGCTGTGGACGTCGGCAGCCAGGACAACAGTTCGTCAGAGACCAACCAATGCTCCGTTCGTTCGGCGACATCGAGTGAGGTGGGCGGCGTGACGCGCAGCGTCGTCAACGGCAGTGATGGCAAAGCTGGTGGCGTGGTGATCTGCGATTCAAAGAGCACCTCACGCGGCCCGGTGATGTCGGGTAGCGACTGCACGGTCAGCTCGATGCCGTCTGGCAATGGGCGTCGAGCCAACTCTTTGAGCGACGGCGACAGCTTCAATGAGCCACTGCTCGACCACGCCGCCGGCCAGAAGAGGCGTGCGGTGATTTGGCCTTCGTCCAGGAACCGTTCGACATGACGCCACGACCACGATCCTTCGTCGCTCTGCGACACCTGCGTCCAACCGGCCGCATGGCCGGCAGGCTGATGCGGCGTGAGCCGCACTTCCAGCGACATCCCTTTGAGGTCCGCGCGGAACTTGCCCAGAGACAACTCGGTTTGATCGGGGACTGGGCCGCCGGGGTCGGCCGGAGACATCGGTTGCTGTTTGTCATCGAACAATTCGACTTGCCAACTGGGATCATGCGTCACACGCAGCGAGAACTCCGCCAGGTCCGCGTCGGCGAACCAACGTGTCGGGATCACCAGACGACCATCGGGGGGAACGGCATCGCGGCCTTGCAGGACGACGTTCTGAATTCCCGTGGTCGAATCGCGCAGAAACAGCGACAGTTTTTGATCGTGTTGCGACCAGCTCACCAACCGCTCTGCTTCGTCCTCCGTGATCGAAACCTCGTCGGCTCGGAAGTGCGGTGCGACCGTCACCTCATGTTGAAAAGCCGGCGATCCGGCCGTCGCGACTTCGGCATACAACGCCCACTCGAATGCCTGGCGGCCGATCTTCAGCAACAATTCTTGCCGCACCTTGCGTTGCGGCGCGAGTGCCGCGACAGAGAACTCCAATTCCGCCGGCGTGAGCAGTTGCAAAGTCACTTGCGGTTGCCGAGCCAATGCCGCCGTGCCCCAGCCTTTGACAAACGCGGCTTCACTGAGCGGCGCGATCCGATCCACATCGACTGGCGGCGGAGCCACCTTGAAACCTGGCAACGAAGCGACACCCAGTGCGAGTTTCTTGGTGCCAGCCACCGCGCCGTCCGCATCAATCGTCCACGGTTCCCAATGCGGATGCTCCGCCGTTCCCAGCGGACGTTGCAGGCCGGTGACATCCACCACGAACTCGCCGGATTGCGGTTCGCTGAATTCCAGAATCAATCGCTGCCGCCCGTCCGCC
>CAMDDX010000215.1 GCA_945893075.1 Planctomyces sp. SH-PL62
AGCACGGACATCATCAATCCTGGCGAAGGCGCGAACACGGTGCTTGACCCGATCACCGAGATCGACACGACGTTCATGTTGTCGGCCGCGCTGCTGGCGGCGCTGGCGTAGAGAAAAGCGTGCAACGTTCAGGGAATGGAAAATGAGAAATGAGAAATGGAAAATGCAAAATGAGTTGTCCGTCATTTTGCATTTCTCATTCTCCATTTGTCATTTTCCATTCCTGAATTCGTTTGCGGCTTCGTCCTTCAGGATTCTGCCCCCAGTCCCCTGACCCCTGACCTCCGCCCCGATAAGCTGCCGCCTCTTCGTCACGCTTCTCCAGGCACGAAAGGCGATCGCGCATGAGTTCTTCGACCGTTGGTCAGGCTGTTCCGGGGGCGAGTTCGACATCCGTTGGCTCGGCATCCGCGAACTCCGGAGCCTGGATGGCTCTGACCGCTGCGTTCTTGGGTTGGATGTTTGATGGCATGGAGATGGGCATCTTCCCGCTGGTCGCTCGGCCCGCGTTGCAGGAGATGCAGGCCAAGGCCGGTATCACCGGCGAGCAATTCGTGCAAAGCTGGATGGGTATCGTCACCGCGTTGTTCCTGCTGGGTGCCGCGTGCGGCGGACTGATCTTCGGTTGGTTGGGAGATCGCGTCGGCCGCGTCAAAGCCATGACGTGGAGCATCCTCTGCTACTCGATCTTCACGGGCTTCGGATATTTCGCGACAGAGCCGTGGCACTTGGGGACGTTTCGATTCATCGCCGCGCTGGGCATGGGGGGCGAATGGGCGTTGGGTGTCGCGCTCGTCATGGAATGCTGGCCGGAGCGATTGCGTCCGCTGATGGCCGGGCTGATCGGGGCCGCCGCGAACTTCGGTTACGCGCTGATTGCGACCATCGCCATTCTGTTTCCGATCACGCCGGATTCGTGGCGGTGGGTGATGATGGTCGGAGCCGCTCCGGCGTTGCTGACGTTCTTCATTCGTCTGTTCGTTCCGGAATCGGAGAAGTGGAAAGCGGCCTCTCAGTCCGCGAAGGCCAAGACCACTCCGCTGCAAGAAATCTTTTCTCCGAGTCTGCGCAAGAACACGCTGCTGGCGATCGCGTTCGCGTCGATCGCGTTGGTCGTGACCTGGGGCATCGTGCAGTGGATTCCACTGTGGGCGGACGCGATGACCGGCGGCAAGCAGCCGAAGGTGAAGGGCTATATTCAACTCGTCTCGTCAATCGGTGCGATCATTGGTTGCGTTCTGGCCCCGCTGATCGGCGGAAAACTCGGACGTCGGCCGGTGTACTTCGGCCTGTGCTTGTCGTCATTCGTGATGTGCTCCTGGTTGTTCCGAGGTTTCTCCGAGTTCAACACGCTGTTCCTGGTGGTCGTCGGCTTGGTGGGGATGACGACGGCGGCATTTTACGGCTGGCTGCCGCTGTACTTGCCCGAACTGTTTCCGACTCGCGTGCGTGCGACGGGACAAGGTTTGGCGTTCAACTTCGGCCGCGTGCTGGCTGCGGCCGGGGCGTGGCAGATGCCCAACCTGATGGCGTTCTTCGACAAGAGCTATCCGAAAGCCGGAGCCACAATCGTGTTCATCTATCTGGTCGGCATGGTCATCATCTGGCTGGCCCCAGAGACGAAGGGCAAGCCGCTGCCGGAGTGAGATGTGCTGGGAGGCGTTTTTGTAGCCCGGACGCCTACGTCCGGGCACCACGTTCGACCGTTCGGACGTAGGCGTCCGAACTACGAGCCACACCCGCATTGGGAGACTTACCATGAATCGACGATTTGTTTTGGTCTGTGCCGTGATGGTGTCGATGTTGCCGTTGGCCAGCGTTCGATCTGAGGACAAACCCGCGAAGATCGAAAAGCCCAAGAAGCTCGAACCCGCCAAATGCGGGTCGGTGAAACAACTGCACGCTTTCGGCGACATCTACCTCGCCGGACAACCCAGCCCCGAAGACTTTCAGGAGTTCAAGAAACGGGGCGTGAAGTCGGTCCTCAATCTGCGGACCAAGGACGAAATGGATTTTGACGAAGCCAAGACGATCAAGAATCTGGGTCTCGAATATCACCACATTCCGATCGCCGGCCCGGAGTCGCTGACCGACGAGAACTTTGACAAGCTTCGGAAACTGCTCAACGAGAAGGAGCAACGCCCAATGGTGTTGCACTGCACTGCGGCCAATCGTGTCGGAGCCGTGTGGCTGGCGCATCGCGTGCTCGATGGCGGGCTGACCTACGACGCGGCGCTCGCTGAGGCGAAGACGGTCGGGCTGAAGACTCCCGCGCTGGAAGCCAAGGCCAAGGACTACATCGCCAAGCAGAAGGCGAAGAAGCCGGCCGATTCCGAAAAGAAGAACGACTCCAAAAAGTAATGTCCTTGGCGGTTCGCCATGATCGTGATCCTGGGATTCTGGCTGATTCGGCTGACGATCTGGCTGGCCGTCGCCGCTTGGTTGTTCCGAGTGTTCGTCGAAGCCTCTGGCCGCTCATTCGCAGCACGAGATCGCGTGATCCGCTGGACTTGGCTGATCGGCGCGTTGGCCTGTGTGGCTCATGTCGTCGTCGCGATGGGGGTCGGGCATTGCTGGAGCCTGGCCAATGCGATGCGGTACACCGCGATGGAGACTCGGCGTGTTTTCGACGTGGAGTTGCCGTGGTCCGTTTTCGTGAACTTCGCCTTCGTCGCGTGGTGGCTGTTCGACGCCGTGCGTGAGTTTCGATCGCGTGAGGTTCGATCGCTGGGAGCTCTGCGTCACGGAATTTGGCTGGTGATGATGCTCAACGGGACCGTCGTGTTCGGGCCGAAGTATTGGACGTGGATCGCGGTGCCGTGTGTCGTGACGTTCGTGGTCGTCACGTGGCGTTCGCGGTCTCGCGCGGCAGCAGGTAGATGAACGACTTGCCGAGCCGGCCGCCGTAGTTGCCCGCGGTGATCTTCACGAGGCCGGGAGTCGTGCGTGCGGCGGCGATGGCCGCTTGCGTCGCCACCGAAAGTGTTTCGAGGTCGCGGCCGTTCATCACGATTTCCATGATCGAGTTCACGTTCGGAGGCAGACGGCATTCCGCTCCAAGCTTCTCACGCAGCGTCGGGCAGTATTGCTGGTACGTGCTGGCGATCATGAACGAGTAACGGCTGCCTGCCTTCGACGCGCTTTGGGCGATGCCTCCGGGAAACGTCATGATGACGCCGGGAACTTTTTCGACCGCAGCGACACCGCGTTCGGTGGCTTCAATGGCGGAGTCGATGGACTCGCCCATGAACCACAGATTGCCCCCCATGATGCCGTCGCGGAAGCCGAAGCGGCGGTCCAGGACGAACTCACCACCGAGGATCGGGATCGCCCACATCTTGCGGCCGTGACGCACGACTCGTGTTTGAAAGCCATCGCCGAAGAAGGCGATCTTGCGGCCGAGCTTGAAGTACGGCTCGGTGTCGAGCAGGTTGAAGCACGCGGCTGTCGGGCAGGTCAGCACGTTCTGACTGATGCGTGTCAGCAGCGAACGTTCGAGCGCCGGCTCGCGATCTTTGCGGAAGCGCGGAACGTGCATCTGGATGATCGCGCCCGGCCGACCGTCAGGAGTTGCGAACGATTCATCGCCGCCCGGTCCGACGAAGCGATCGACCCCCGCTTCGCAATCGCAAAAGATCGTGCTGCTGGCATGACCGGTCGCCTTGTTGACCGCATGTTGCAGCCACTTGCGATCTCGTGCGGTGACGAGGATCTCGGCGTAGATGCTGCGGAACGCTTCGGCGTAGGTGTCCTCGATTTCGCAGCCGGTAGATTGAAGAGTGCTCATGTGGTTCAACCTGGAGTGCTGCGGCTCGACGCAGCCCTCCATTCATTTGGAATAGCGATGCTCAAAGTTCAAAAAACGACGCGACGCGAGTGCGGAAGATCAATGGACTTTTCTTGGACGTTCCATGTCTCTATTCCAAATGATGGAGGGCGGCGTCGAGCCGCCGCACTCCAAGGTTAGGGGGGCGTCGAGCCGCCGCACTCCAGGTTTAGCGTGGCTTCGATGGCGCGAGAGACTCCGATTCGCCGCGGCGTCCCAAACCGTCATAGACCGCCGATTCGGTGACGACTTTGTCCATGAAGATGTCGTGCGGCTGCATCGGGATTTCGGGGAAAAGCTGGCACTCGAAGGCCAGCGCGATCAGCGGCGTGTCGGGGCGCGCGTGTTCGAGCAATTTGTCGTAGTAGCCTTTGCCATGTCCGGTGCGGCCGCCTCGGCGGTCGAAGGCGACGCCGGGGACCATGATCAGGTCGAGTTCCGCGACGCCGACTTGCTTGGCGGCGACGGAACGGAGATCGGCCTTCGGTTCGAGAATGCGATACATGCCGAGTTCGAGTTCGTCCATCGACTCCAGATGGAAGAGTTCGAGTTCGCCATCGACGCAGTACGGCACGACGATCTTCTTGCCGGTTTGCAGTGCGGCTTCGAGATCGTTGCGGGTGCGGACCTCGGAGCGGACATCGACGTAGAACATGACGGCCCGTGCGGCGGAGTACTCTGGCTGAGCCATGAAGGACCCGACGATGTGGCGGCTGATCTCGTCTTTGTCGGGTTGTGCGTTGCGGTTGGCGTGCGATTGTTCGCGGATGAGTTGCTTGCGGGCGTGCAGGTCGGCGGGCTGGGCGGTGAGAACCTCAGTGCTCATGGGGGTGACTCCATTCGTTTTGAGTTGTGAAAGACGTAGCCGAGTCACTCTGTGACTCAAATCGAGTCACGGAGTGACTCGGCTACTTTGGGCGACGGGTTAGCGGCGCAGATCGTAGCAGAGGAGCGTCTCTTGGTCTCGCAACAGCAGGTGCCCGTTGGCGACGACTGGATAGGCCCAGGCTTGTCGGCGGCTGCGGTTGGGTTGGTCGAATTGCCCCTTCTCGACATACCGCTGCGAATTGGCTTCGACCAAAGTGACTGGGCCTTGTTCGTTGCGGACGATCAGCATCCCGTCGGCGAACGTGATCGAGCCTTTGCCGGGTGAGCGTTCTTTCCACAGGACATTGCCGGATCGGAGGTCGAGGCAAGTCAGGATGCTTTCATCGCAGCCGTAAAGGAAGCCGTCGACGATGACCATGCCGCCGTGATGATTCTTCATGTTGTTGGTTTTGTAGACCTCTTCGGCTCGCGTGGTGTTGCCATTGGATTCGAGCCGCAAGCACGTCCCGCCGGTGCCGTAGCCCGAACCGTAAAAGACGTGGTTGTCATGAAAGACCGCGGCCGAGCAATTCGCCGTGCCGTTTGCCGCCGAGTTGCTCTGCCACAGAAATTCGCCGTCGTCCGCGCGCACACCGATCAACCCGCGCGCCGTGAAGTTGACGTACTGCCGCACGCCGCCGACTTCGACGGCGATGGCCGAGGCGTAGCCCGGACCAGGATCGCTGGGGACTCGTGACTTCCAAAGCATGTTGCCGTTGTTCTTGTTGAGGGCGACCATCGTCGCTCCTCGGCCGCCGGGGGTGACGATGACTTTCTCGCCGTCAATCAGCGGCGACTCGCAGATGCCCCAGTGGCCCGCGTTGCCGCCGAATTCTTTGAGGATGTTCTTGTGCCAACGGCGCTGGCCTGACTTCGCATCAAGACAGACCAGATCGCCGAGTGCTCCCAGGGCGTAGAGGCGGTCGCCATCGACCGTCGGCGTACAGCGGGGGCCGTCTCCGGTTCCATCTTTGTAAGCGCCGCCGCCAGTGGAGACGGACCAAGCGGGCCGACCGTCTCGCTCGTTGATCGCGAACACCTTCTCGTCGTTGCCATTCAAGCCCATCGTGTAGACGCGGCCGTTTGCGACTGAGACGGCGGAAAAGCCCTCTCCCAAGCCGTTTGTCGACCATTCGGGCTTCGGACCGGAGCGGGGCCAACTATTGGTGATGTTGTTGCCGGAGCCGGCGTGGCCATCACGGCGTGGCCCGCGAAACTGCGGCGAGTCCCCCGGCTTGCCGCCGCTCGCGTCGTCGTTCGGTGAGTCTGCCGAATCCGTCTTCTTCGATTTGGGCGTGGTCTTCGGTGTGGGCGTCGTGGCCGGAGTTGCCGGCTTGCTCTCGCCGCCGCGGGCGGTCAACCGCGTGACCGATTCGCCGCTCGACGTGAAGACAGAGACTTGCTGTCCCGCTTGCAATTCACCGAGCTTCACGGGCTTGCCGTCGAGCGTGATGTTCGTGCCGTCGGGGATCGAATAGACCTGCTTGGGTTTATCGCCGCTCGGCTTGATGGTGATTTTTTTGCGGTCGGCCGAGACCGACTCAATGGTGCCGCTGATGACAGCGGCCCAGACGGCTGGCACGACGATCAAGCCACAGAGCAGACAAACCAGTCCCACCGCGATGCGTCGAATCGACATAGCACAATCTCCTGAATCACGACGTAGCCCGTGCTTCAAGACAATGGCACAGCCCCGGCCGAATCTCAAGAGATCGTCAGTGCAAAGCGAGCCGCCCCGTAGCCGCACTCGCCAGAGTGCGGGCGAGCGAGCCACCCGCGTTCTGGCGAACGCGGCTACGGCTCCGGCCGATCATGCGGACTCGACGTGGTTGGTGGACGAGGTTTCTCACGCTCGTTGGAGCAGGGCGTCCGCGAATTCGGAGCCGGTCGGAGCGGCGCGGTGGCGGGAGATTTCCGCGAGGCAGCGGAGGGCTTCTCGATGGACCCGCATGACACATTTCAGGATCAGCGCCCAATCGTCTGAGCTGGTGCCGGCTTCGAGGTCGGCGGTGGCTTGGCGAAGTCCATCGGCGGCGAGAGTGCTGGCGATGCCTTTCAAGGAATGTGCCGCATTGCGGATCGCGTGGGCGTTGGCATCCGCGACGAGTCGTGCGAGACCCACCAATTGCTTGGGAACGCAGGATTGGAACTCATCGAGCAGCAGGAGCGCGAACGCCTCGTTGCCCAAGCAGCGCTGCCGCAGCATGGTCATGTCGATCGCAGGGGCCGACGGCGAGTGATCCCGGAGATCGGCGAGGTCGGCAGTTGGCAACTTGAAGGCGGAGCTATGCGCGTTGAGCTCGATCAGTGTGTTGTCGGTGGAGTAGTGATTCATGGAACGGGTTCTTTTGAGTTGGGAGATTCAATAGGCGAGCGGCGCGGCGTCAGTGCCATTGGGCTGACGCCACCCCGCTCGCCGACTCCATTCGTGGACTACGTTTTGATTGAGGGGAGATATTGTTCGAGCTTGGATCGCAACTGATGGACCTCGAGGGGCTTGGTCAGGTAGTCGTCCATGCCGGCTTCGAGACAGCGTTCGCGGTCCCCTTTGAGCGCGTTCGCGGTCAGGGCGATGATGGGAATTGAGGGGGTGAGTTCTCGTGCGGAGACGCGACGGCGGATCTCGCGAGCTGCCGTGAAGCCGTCCATCTCGGGCATCTGGCAGTCCATCAGAAGCAGGTCATAGCTTCCGCATTGCATCGCTTCGAGCACCTCGTCCCCATTGGCCACGACGTCGCAGGTGCAGCCGCAATGTTTGAGTAACTCGGTGACGTACATCTGATTGATGCGGTTGTCCTCCGCGACCAGCACATGGCCGGTCAACTGGGTTGGCACTGGGGCATGCGAAGTGTCAGAGGCGGGCTGTGGCACACCGACCGAGGTCACCGCGAGCGTCGACATGAGCGCGTCGCACAGCGAACTGGGGCGGATGGGATCGCGCAGCAGTCGTCGGATTCCGCGCTGTCGCAGCCAATCGGTGTCGCTGCGGTCGGAGGTCGAGCCAATCGCGATCACCGGCAGTCCGTGGCGGCGCGACAGTTCGTCGATCAATTGATAGCGGTTGCCGGAAGCGGTCTGCAGATCGATCAGGGCGACGTCAAACGGCGTTCCCAGGAGGCCCGTGCGGATCACGGCCAGCCGAGCGTCTTCGTCGCTGACAACGCGTGTGGCCTGACAACCCCAGGCGTTCAAGCAATCCCAGATTTGTGGCCGCTGACGTTGTTCGTCCTCAACGATGAGCACTCGCGCGTGGGCCAGATGACGCCATGACTCCGGAGTATTGTCGCGTTGGCTGATGACCGGCAGAGGCAGCTCAAACCAAAACGTCGAACCGATCCCAAGCTGGCTCTCGATGCCGATCGAGCCGTCCATCAGCTCGACCAGTTGTTTGCAGATGGCGAGTCCCAAGCCGCTGCCGCCGAACTTGCGTGTCGTCGAGGTATCGACCTGAGTGAACGGTGAGAACAAATGGTCGCGCCGATCCTCGGGAATCCCGATGCCCGTGTCGCTGACGGCGAATTGCACCCGAAGCTGTTGGTCATCGCGGCGAACACAGTTGGCTCGGACCGTCACCGAGCCAGTCTCCGTGAACTTGATCGAGTTGCCGATCAAATTGACAAGGATTTGCCGTAGCCGATTGCCATCGCACAGGACCGTCGCGCTGACGGCCGGATCAATGTGGACTTTCAGCGCTAGGCCTTTCTGCGTGGCTCCGGGGCCGAGGGCCTCGACGACGTCGTACACCAGCGTCTCGACGGAGAATTCCTGCAAGTCCAGTTCGAACTTGCCGGATTCGATCTTGGACACGTCCAAAACGTTGTTGATCAGTTGCAGCAGCAGCTTGCCACTGGTGCGGCTGGCGTCGACGAACTGCCGTTGCCGTTCGGTCAGTTCGGTGCCGATCAGCAAGTCATTCATCCCCAGAATGCCATTAAGCGGCGTGCGCAGGTCGTGACTCATCGCGGCGAGGAAGGCACTCTTGGCGTGATTGGCCGCCTCGACTTGAGCTTTGTGCATCGCGGCGACTTGCTGAGCCTGTCGAACGTGAAAAATGGACCGCAACAAGAAGATGTCCTCGAAGAGCACCCAGCCAGTGTGCTCCAGCGACAGCCACGGGCTGACGGCGGAGATGCCGTAGACGGAGGCGGGCCAATACAGGCCGCGGAAGAAGTGATCCAGCGCCACGATCACCGAAGCCGAGATGAGCACGCGCCAATCACGGTAAAAGGAGAGGAACGCCAGCGAACCGAAGATGTGAAAGTGCGTCTCGATGCGGCCGTCGGTCAAGTGAATCAGCAACGCGGACGACAGCGCTTGTCCCACCGCGATGATGTGACGAGTCAGCACCGCACCGGGATTCAGCGCGGCTAGCAGCGCCGGACCAAGGTTCGTGGCGGCACCCAGAAAGATGGCGGCGAACAGATGCGGATGGAGTTGGCTGTCCGGCCCCACCCAAGTGCGTGGCGACAGCCACAGCGCCACGGCGATCCCCGCCAGCCATTGCAGCAGCATCAGCACTGCGAACTGCCGATCCGTGCGGCGGCAGGCTTCCACGTCGTACTGCTGGCAGAGCACGGCCGCTTGCTTGTGGATCGTTGGATCGTCGGGAAAAGTCATCGTTTCTCTTTCCCGGCGAGGCCGCGATCTGAAAACAAGGGGCAGCCGAAAACCGCATCCGACGACCGTTCCGCGGTTCCGCGAGTCAGCCAATCGACGATGGCTTGGCGTCCGGCATTCTCGCCACGATGCCCGCGGGCGATGGTGATGCCGCCGCTGAACTTCAAGAGTCCCTGCCGGTCGTACAACACGACTTGGCCCGAGGTCAGCGCACCGAAACATCGTGCCTCGCGGCCCTCTTCGTCAGTGCTGACATGCACGCCGGGGATCGACGTGGCTCGCTGCCACAGATCGGTCACTTCCCAACCGTCCGGCATTTGACTCGGTTTGAGGAACAGCACATGCGCCGTGACCAGTCCTTCGCAGCGGGTCATGATCTCGGACAGCTCGGCGACGGTGGCTCGGCTGCACGGGCAACGCGGATGCACGAGCAGCACCAGATTGGCTCGTGCGGTATCGGGAATGACTCGGCTGCCCTGCGGCCACGTTAATTCCCGAACGCTCGTCGCTCCGGGAGTCGCCGAGGACGACAGCAGCCACAAGAACCCGCCACCGCTGGCGATCGCCCAGACGGTGAGGCCCGTTAAGACGAAGGGCCTCGCCGTCGTTGCTCGAACATTGGAGCGGTGATCGCAAGTGAGGGATGGCATGACAGAGTGTTCCTCAGGAGTCTTCTGTCGGAAGAATACCCCGCAGAACTTGTGTTGCATTGGGTTCAGAAAAAATCTGAACAAAGTGTAGCAGTCCGAGTTTCTTTGAAAACGCAGCACTTGCGCCACCGCACAGGGTCGTGAAGTGCAATGTTCTCTTTCGGAAGAATATCCCGCAGAACTTGCGATGCGGGACGCTCAGGAAAAGCCTGAACGAATCAACGCCTGCGAACTGGCGTGGAACAAACGCCGCCTGTGCGACGCCGCACACGGCTGTCGCGACCGCGGAGCGTGATACGCATTTCAAGAAATGACCGCGCGGCCGCATCCGCCAAGACTTCCGAAGTCTGTTGCCGGCAAAGTCGCAGGCACATTCCATGTGCCGTCCGCAAGTTTCAGGCTGACGGCACATGGAATGTGCCTGCTACTTTCTCGCCGGATCACGTTGCAGGCGGGATCATGCCGCGGCGCATGGCGTAGCGGACCAGCCCGGCGGTGTCGTGGATGTCCAGCCGGCTCATCAGCATGGTGCGGTGCGTTTCGACGATCTTCACGCTGAGGTGCAGCAGCCGCGCGATCTCTTTGAGCGCCTTACCTTCGGCGATCAGTTGCAGGATTTCGCGCTGTCGCGGCGTGAGCACATCGGCCACGTTGGCTTCGGTGCCCAGGCGTTGCATGTACGTTTCGACGACCTCTTTCGACACCGACGACGTGAGGTACGTCTGGCCGTTCAAGACGGTCTTGATCGCGAGGTCCAGTTCTGAGGGGGCCGCATCCTTCAACAGATAGCCGGTCGCTCCGGCTTTCAGGGCCTGCCACACGTACTCTTCCGCGTCGTGCATGGAGATGATGATGACCCGGACGTTGGGAAACTCCTTGACGACGCGAGTCGTCGCTTCGAGGCCATTCATTTCGGGCATCGAGATATCTATCAGCAGCACGTCGGGTTGATGTTGCTCGACCAAGGCGAGCGCCTCGCGGCCGTTGGTCGCCTGTCCGACGATTTCGATTCCGCCCAGCCCTTCCAGCATGGCGCGAATGCCGGCGCGAACCACGGCGTGATCATCGGCGTGAACAACTCGGATGGGTGTCATGGCAATTCCTCCGTCACTTTCGCAGGGGCGTGCAAGGGGAACCAAACGTTGATCGTCGTGCCGTCGGATGGAGACGAGGTGATCTGAATCTTGCCGCCGACGATCAGGACTCGTTCTTCCATGCCGAGCAAACCGAGGCTGCCGCCCCGCGCGGCGCGATCACGAGCGGCAGCCACATCGAATCCACAGCCGTCGTCATGCACCAGCAGTTCCAATTCGGACTCCCGATGGTGCAGTTCGATGCGCACACTGTGGGCGCGTGCGTGTCGGGCGATGTTCGTCAGACCTTCCTGAGCGACGCGGAAGCAAGCGATGGCGACGTCGGGGTCAACGTGTCCGTCGTCGGCATCGGCGACAAGCGTCGCGACAAATCCGGCGAGCGTTGCCTGGCGATTTAGGCACCAGCGGAGTGCCGCCACCAGTCCGATGTCGTCCAGCATCGACGGCCGCAATTCGAGCGACAGGCTACGCACTTGTTGCAGCGTCTGATCGACGATCGCAATCGTGTCCTGCATCAGAATGCGCAGTCTCGCGGCTTCAGCCGGTTGCTGGAGAGACCTCAGATTGAGTTTGATTCCCGTCAGCGACTGCCCGATTTCATCGTGCAGTTCACGAGCCAGATGCCGCCGCTCAGATTCTTGGGTCGCGATCAATTGTCGCGAGAGGATTTTCAAACGCTCGCGACTCTGACGCAGGTCTTCTTCGACTTGGTGTTGCTCGGTCACGTCAATGTAGAAGCCCAAGATCGCCGGGCGGCCATTCCACACGACTTGACTCCCACTGGATTGAATGCGCACCGTGGTCCCATCCGGGCGCAGGCAGTTCCAACTAGAGAGGAGCGGGATGGCATTCCTCTGCTTCAAGGGCTCATTTCGATTTTGGATTCGCTCACGATCTTCCGGAGCGACCAGCGACTCCAAAGCATTTCGCCCGATCATTTCCAGCGGATCATTGAAACCAAAGATTTGGGCGGCTGCCGGATTGGCAAATCGAATGATCGAATCCTGGTGCAAGACAATCGCCTCGATCGCGCCGTCCACCAGGACTTTGTATTGCTCTTGCGTATGGCGCAAGGCTTCTTCGATCCGCATGCGTGTGGTGATGTCCTGCACCGTGCCAGTCATCAAGCTGGGCCGGTGCTGAGCGTCATCAATCAATTCGCCCCGTCCGTTGAGAAACCGGATCGTGCCGTTCGGCAGAATGGCGCGAAACGCCAAGTCGCCGGGCTGTTGTCCTGCCGCGCAGGAGCTGATCCAAGCCTGCACCGCCGGTCGATCGTCCGGATGAATCACGTTGAGAAACGATTCGAGAGTCAGCGTGAACGTGTCGGGGGATTGACCAAAGAGCCGGTACGTTTCGTCGGACCAGGTGGTTTGGCCGGACAGACTGTAGGACCAACTGCCGATATGCGCGATACGTTGAGATTCGCTCAGCAAACGCTGTTTCTCGCTCAACACCGCTTCGGCCTGTTTGCGTGCGGTGATATCGCGTGAGATGCCGATCAGGCCGATGACGTGGCCTTGCTCATCGCGGTACGGGCCTTTCGTGGAAAGAAAAGTCCGCGTCTGACCGGCGGCCGTGCCGACCTCTTCGGCAGTCTGTGTCTGGCCGGACTCCATGATGCGACGATCTCGCTCCATGATCTGCCGCGCGGTCTCCGTCGAGAAAAACAGCGTGTCATCGTGGCCCAGAACTTCGTCGATCGACTTGCCCGCGAAGTTCAATGCGGCCGAGTTGGCCATCAAGTAGCGACCACGCAAATCCTTCACGAAGACGGCATCGGGCGTGCCCTCCACCACCGCATGCAGTAAATGGTGACGACGCTGCAGAGCGGCCATCTGTTGCTGGAGCTCTGCGTTCTGCTCTTGCAGTTCGGCGAGCAGTCGCTGGTTGTCCTCGTCCATGATGGGATGCCTCAGGGCTGAATCGTTGAGCGAGTCAAGGTCGCCGACACTTCGTCGGATTGGGAAATGAGAACACGTCGAATGACGGCCGAGTGCCTTTCCGTGTGCGAAGGTTACGCGAATCCGACAGGAAAGTCAGACGTGGCGGAGAAGTCTCACGGCCGGTCTGAATGGGTGCAAAACAATTTCACCGGCAGGTGCCTGACCCCGGACAAATGTTGTTATGCACTCGGTCTGAATTGCCTGCCACCGAGATCAGGCTTTTCCCGAAGTCCGCCGCAACCGCCGCGATCGCTGCGGAGTGCGACCTAGAGTGACAGTGAACTGCGACTGCGGCAGCGCTCGCCGCTGGAACGGTATTACTCTCGCAAAGGACCACCCATGAACCTGCCATCTCGAAATGAACCTGCGGACAATTTGCCCTGGTCTGTGACGCTGCGATTCGGAAACGTGCTGCTGGCTTGCGTCTTGCTGGCCCTCAGCGCGGGGGCCTCTTTGACGCCGCAGATCGCCAATCTGTGCTATCTGTTTGGACTGAGCGGCATGGCGTTCTACTTCTGTCTGGAACTGGCTGCGGAACATCGCGCCGGGAAATGGCTGCGAGCGAACGCCAGTTCCGCCGAGCAACGTCTCGCGCGTCGCTTGAGCGCTGAGAACAGCACCGCCAAGCTCAACCCTCACGTCCTGTCCCAAGAAAACTCCGCCGACAACATTGAACGTGC
>CAMDDX010000216.1 GCA_945893075.1 Planctomyces sp. SH-PL62
CGATCGACGATGAGCCCCGGATCGCTGCAACCATTCAGCTCCTGCGGCAGCCCGCCGTACTCGCCCATGTCCATGATGACCCGCACCGGCTCCCAGCTTTGTCCGCCGTCGGTGCTGCGGCTGAGTCCGATGTCGATGTCTTCCTGCAAATCGCGCCCCATCCGCCGACGCATGTCGTAGACGCACAGCAACGTCCCTTTCGCCGACGTGGCCAGCGCCGGGATGCGATAGGTGTGAACGCCATCGTCCTTATGCTTTCGCAGCGCGACGCCGATGCGATGTCCCGCTCCCGGCGAGTCATCGCGCGGCGTCAATTTTCCAGTCGTCGTTTCGATCGAACTGCAAGACGCAGCGACTCGATGCGCGAGATCCGCAGTCGGGTTCAAGTGGCACGACAGCCAGAAGACGTTTCTCCCTGCGTTGAGCACACGCTCGCCACGAAACGTCACTTCTTTGGCCGACTTGGCTGGCTCACCGACGGGCGTTGTCGACGAGAATTCCTCTTTGTCGCCGGTGGAAAACAGCGTGAGCGATTCGAGATCGCCAAGATCATCCGTGCCGTCGAGCTGGAAGACGAACGACTTCGCGCCCGCCTCCGCACCGGTTGCGACCTCCACGACCACGCGCGTGAGCGGGCCGTGCTCATTGCGAATCAACACCGGATGCACGGGCTGTGACGAGACGGCACTCGCCTTGGAGTCTTGTCCCCGTGTTGAGATCGCGTCGCCAAGCAGCAACGCGAAACAGCACAAATATCCGAATCGGCTCATGGTCGTTTCTTTCGTCGTGAATGTGAGTCGTGTGCGCTATCACGCTCGTTGAACAATCGTGGGATAGGCTTCGAGCCTTTCGTTTTCAACCAAGAATCACAAGCTGGAAGCCTATGCCACGGAGGGTTTCTACAGGCTGCGATTACTTTCGTCGCGGACCGCCAGGATTGATCCCTCTGGGTTGAGGCATCTCTTCTGTGATGATCTTCCAAGACTCGCCCATCTCGCGCATCGCCCGATAGTCGCGAGGCTGATACGTCACTTGGAGATGCGGTGTCGCGATCAATTTGTGTTGCTCGAAGCGCGAGTCCATTGCAGCGGCCAACATTCCGGTGACCAACAATGTTCGCTCGACGGGATACGGAGCCTGCTTGTCGCGGATGTGAGTCTGAATCGCGTGCGAGAGGGCTTTGAAGAGATTGCGATTCTCCCACGGGCCGACGTAGAAGCTGGTCGCCAGCGGTTCCGGTTTTCCCGCGAGTCGGCAGGCGAAGCACCAGCGTGTGGAAACATTGCCGATGCGCAAGACCGTGGCTCGCAGCCCATCGCGGTATTTGATCAGGATCGCGTGGACGGGATGCTGCTTGCCGTCGGCCGGTTCGATGAAGTCCTGAAGGCGGCCGACCTCCTTGCCCGTCACGGCGTGCATCGCCGCTTCGGCCAGCGAGTAACTCCAGCGTCCCTCGGCGGCGGCTTGCCAGACGGCGTCTCCTTCGAGCAATTGAACTTCGCTGACTCCCGTCTCGCCACCGCGTCGTGCTTCGATCATCGACTGCAGCACTTCCAGTCCGTGAAAGTCGTAGACCTCCGGCGGGCCGCTGTGGATCGAGACCGCTTCTTCGATCACCGCTTGATCGGGCAACTCAAGCGGCGGGCGTCGCTGAGCCAACGGTACCGAACTGCCCGCCATGAATGGGATCTTGAGTTCTCGCGCGACGCGCGCCATCTCGTCGGCCCAGTCCCACCGATACGACAGGTGCTTGTCGTTGAACAACGGGACGACTCGGCCGCTGTGGCGGAAGACGGCGACGATCTCATCGAAGAATCGCTTGCGCGGATACATGATCGCGCCGCGGTCGGTCTTCGAATAATTGCCGTGCTCGCCAATCGACAGCACGCCGTCGACCGCCAGCTCTGTGCCGCCAAGCTGCAACGCCTCGGCAATCGTCGAGTAGATTTTGAAGCCGTACTGCTTCGCGACATCGCGCGCCATGTCGCGATCGGCGGGGAACTGATCGACGTAGAGGCTGACGACGTCGATTCCCGAATCGGTCAACTTGCCGTTGAAGTAATACGGCTCCAAAAAGTTTTCGAGGATCACATGCGCATGGCTGCGGTGCGTGAATTCGGTGATGACGGCCGCAATGCGCGGGCGTTTTGCTTCCGTGCCGCCGACCTGACGAGCGTCCCCGCAAGCAGCGAGCGACAACGCTCCGGCCGTCGCCAGCCATTCACGCCGGTTGAGATTTTGCGGGTTCATCAGGTGCCTTCCGAAAATTGAATCTTCACTTCGTCGAGCATCACATAGCCTTCCGGCAAGCGGCTGCGCCACACCGGGTAGTCTTTGTCGGGGCGCAGATGATGGCGGTCTCCAGCCAGCGGCCCCATCGGCGCGACGTCCAGCGGAAAGAGCACGAGCAGGATGTCTGCGTTGACGTCGCCGAGCACGGTTTGCAGCGGCGTTCGGCCATAATAGTCCGCTCGATCGTGGCGGCTCCCCAGACACATCCAGGCCGACTCATCGGTCACCGCGGTGATCTTTTGCTCGGACCAATTTGGAGTGACCGTGATCGGCTGGCCGGTCAGCAACCAGCCAGTGCAGATTCCCTGGTGGACTCCCTGACACAGCAGCAGGAGCTGTGTGTCGCGCGCGAGCAGCTCGCCCTTCAGTCGCACAGTCAATTCGGCATTGGTGAAGTCCGTACCAAATCCGCTCTTGACGAAGCGGTTCTCGCCGCTGACTTCCCGCTGATTCTCGCCGGGACTGCCGCTGGTCAACAGCATGAACAGCAGGTGCATATAACCGGCACCGGGTGGCGCATGGTTGTAGTCGATCCACCAAGGGCTGCGCGAGATGACGCAACTCTCGCCGCGTTCCAGCGGCTTAGGTCCGCGCGCGTTATCGATCCACCCAAACCAGCCACCGGGTCCGTCGTCGAACGTTTCGACATAAGTCTTCATGCGATTCCTTTACTCGAACCAGTACGAAAACAGTTTCGCGCTCCGCAAAGTGATGCGGAGCTGAATCGACAACTGTCCCGCCACCTTGCCAAGGTCCGCGATGCCGTCGACTTCCAGGCGGCGGTGGTCACCCGAGAGGGGCCGGGACTTGGCGAGCACCGCGCCTTTGGCGTCCAAGACTTCGACTCGACAATCTCCGTCTTGCGCATCGAGGTTGAGCAACAGCTTTCCCGGCGGCGAAGTGAAGGGTTTCGTGGTGAGCTGGCCTGAGTCGGAGCCCGCACTGAGGGAGACAAAGCCGTCGCGGCGCAGCGTGACGAGGCCGATCGCGCCGGGAAATTTTCTTTCGACCTTGGGAAACTGCGGACTGCGATGCGGGCCGTTCACCATCGAGTAATGCAGGTAGATCGTGTCCCCCACGACGTTGATGCCTCGGCCAGCGCGGGACATGCCGTCGTCCCATGAGCCTTCCGGAGCGTTCGCGAGAAACGTCTGGCGTTCCGCCGCGCGCCGCCAGCGGCGACCGTCGCGGCTGACGGCGAGTTGCGTGTCGATCTTCGCATCGGTCCCTTCGCGGTACATCCAGAACATGCCGAGGAACAAACCTTCGTAGAGGTCCGTCGGCATGCCATAGATTTGACCGCCTGGCCCGTCGGCAACGTCGCAGGCCAGCACGCGACGTGGCTCGGACCAGTGCAGCGCGTCGCGACTTTCCGTGAGCGCCACGGTGCGGCCGAAACCCATGCGGCCGTAGCCAAGATACATTTTGCGGTGCGCGTCGAAGAGGATCGTATGCGTCGTGTCGCTTCCTTGCGGCAGGACCGGGCCGTGCGTCGTCCAGCGCAGTCCGTCGGCTGAGAAGGCGACCCACATGCCGCCCGACCGCTGCGCATCGGTCAGGCCGGGCGGATCGACCGGCACCTTCGCGAGCGTCTCGTCCACGCCCGTCGCGTCGTCCGGTGGAACGAGCCGCCGGTCCCAGAAGAACGCCTTGAATCGCCGAGCGGCATCGTCATCATGCGGATCGAACAGCACACCCACCCCTTCTGGGTTGTCAATTCCGATGTCGATGAGGTTGTTCTGCTTGGAGCCTTCAAAGCTGAGTTGCCCAAGTTCCGGCTTTTTCCAATGAATCGCATCTGCGGACTCGGCGTAGGCCAGCAAGGTTACATTGGTCGCGCGCCGATACCCGCCGATTTCCAGCCACTTGCGGCCCGACTTCGGCGGCTCGGGCGAACAGAGATACCACAGCCGGAATTTCTTCGCCTCCGCGTCGTACCGCATCGTGCCGTACACCGAAGCGGAACTCTTTTCCCACGGGTGCTCGCCGCGCAGTACCGGATTGCCGGGATGCCGTTGCGGTTGATGCAGTTCGCGAGTCAAGCCGGTCAGGCGTTCGACGCCGAAGTCGTCGAGAAACAACTGTCGCACGCCTTGCTCGACGACAAACTGCTGGCTCGGCTTGGTCCGGCCGCCGTTGATGTTCCAAGCGACTGAATCGAGCAGCCCGGTTCCCGTGCCGTTCTCGAAGCTGATTTCCAGTGTTGGATCAAACGGCGTCGCGCGATCGTGCCCGCGAAACGTCTTGATCAACTTGCCGTCGATCAGCAACCGACATGGCAAATCGTGCGGCTTGCCCGTCGGCACCCATTCGAGCGTGTAACTGTGCAAGGCATCGGCTCGCCAATCGACAAGCGTTTGCCGCACGAGCGCCGTTTCGTTGACACGTTGGTCGGTGTCACCAACTCGCTGCCAAAGCGTGCAATCGCCGCCACCCAGGTCGAGCAGCGCTCCTCCACCAGGAATCGAAACTCCCACAAACGCTGAGCCCGAATATTTCGCCGCCATGCGCACCGTGACCGAATGCGTCGTGCCAAGCTCGGTCGGATCCCAATCGTGCGTGCTGCCGCGCAGCGTGATGGTGTAACGTCCGGCCTGCGATGCATCCGGGCGGCCGATGCGTAGTCCCCGGTTGTCGTCGCCGATCGACTCGACGGCGATCGCCTCGGCCGGATACTCCAGATTGTCGAGATTCCATCCGGGCGAGACCAAGTGCGCAGGCCGATCGAATTCGCATCGACCCGTGTTTCCCACATCGGTCGCCGGTTGATCGGCAAGAGCCGGACCCGCCACGCCGCACATCATCAACACCAGCACAAGATTTCGCATTCGAACGTGCTCCTGGTGAGACCACAAATCGCCGTGACCGCCCACACTTGCCACCCGGTTCGTCCGCCAGCCGCGCAGCCTACCGCTGACGTTTTGCTTTCCGTACATAGACGTAACACTCCAGCTCCTCGATGCTCACCGTGCCGTCTCCGGAAGCCTTGGCCGGGACGAGGCGTACGGCAAGTTGATTGTCGCCAAAGACCAGCGGTTGGCTTCGTCCGGTTGATTCCCAGTTCAGGTCCATGACGTATTGGTGAAACGCGGGCAACGGGTCGCCTTCGAAAACGCTTTGTCCATTTGCATCGAACACGCGCGTGACATACTCCAGCGGCACCGCGTGGCCGTTGATCTGGATGTCCAATTTATCCTGCTCGGTCAAGCCGATCGCTTTGAATTGAATCGTTGTGCGCAGGACAGGGTCGTCGAATTTCTCGGCCATGCGAAAACGCCGGGAACCGGCCGGGGTTGGCTGAGCTCGCTCCAGGTAGATGTTGTCATCGTTGGGAGTGCCGGTGACGTTGTGACGCGACTTCTTCCATACGGCATAGAACAGGTAATGGCGGTCGTGCGCGGCGACCTGATCGGGATATCGCAGCTCGCGCAGCCAGCCCAACGCGGCCGGCCACATGATGGCGGCATAGGCCGACGAACGATGGGCGATCGCGCGACGCTCGAATGCGAATTGGAAGTTGTACGGCGAAACACCGTCGGCGCCGAAACGGTAGTAGTTCTGGGCCGCGGCCCGCAGGTTCTCCAGGGTCATTAGTCGATAATGCTCGTTCGGTTCGTCCATTCCGATCCGGTTGTGAATAGCCGGGTAGATCTTGCACGCGGTTCCTTTGGCCAGATTCACAAAGTCTTCGGTCTTCATGTTCGTGTCCGTGTGCATGAAGTCGGAGGGAACGACGTAGTCCACCAGCCCTTCGCGAATCCACGTCGCCAGGTCGAACCCCAGATAGTCGCACTCCTGGATCGTCTGCGGCACTCGCACGCCGAGCAGTAACCGCTTGTGCCCGCGGCGAACGGCCGCTTCGTCCAGCAGCTTGCGAGTCTGGCGGGTGAAGTCGTTCAGCAAGTGTGCGTGCTGCCGCCCCTCGCCAAGCTTGAACATGTGGCACCAGCGCATGTAGTCGTACTCGATACCATCGACGTCGTAAGCGTCGAGCACTTCCTTGTCGAACGTCAGCATCGCATTGCGGACGTCGTCCAGCGCGTAGTTGTACGCCGTCCCCAGAATCGTCCATTCCGGATGTTGCTTCGCGATGCCGTGAACGGCCCCGCCGTGACGATCGTTCATGCGAATGTCGGCGATGAACTGCATACCGTGACGGTGGCTGCGTTCGATCAACACCTTGAGCGGATCGATTCCAGCGGCGTCCAGGCCGGGCGGCCGCCACCGAAACAGATCGGTGACTTTCGACGACGGCACATCACTCTCGAACGCGGTGAACAGACAGTAGCTGATCGCATCCACGTGGGCCGCCGCTTCCTCGTCGATCAACTCTTCCAGGATTCGCCGACTGAACGGAGCCGCCGGTTCGGGAACCTCGCGGTTTGGCTTTCCGTAGTAATCGACGTTGAGAATCGTCGACCACATCGTGACACCATCCCACGCGTGCAGCACAAACCCATCCCGAGTTGCCGCGCGGACCGGCTCGTCGGCCCGTGCGCCTGCGACGAGCAACACGACGATCGCCAACGCAGTTTCCAGCGTCGTACGTCGAGTCCGTCTGAGTGCCGATTGAAGTGGAGCCATGAGTCCTCAGGGGATTTCCTCCTGGCAGCCTTTCGAATCGAGTCCCCAACGCTGTGGACTGATTCCTGGGGCGTGCCGGGACATATTGTCGGGACGGTTCGGCAAATCGTACTCGATCTGCCGCGTATTGAGGCTGCGAAAAAACGGGCGGACTTCGGGCGATAATGTTGCCACCCGGTCCGGATCGTGGTCGGGGACGTCGCCGATGGGACCGGCCCATGCCGGGCGATAGGCGATGGCCAGCATCCGGCGGTCGCTGTCGCTGTAGTTGGGATAGTTCGCGTGAAACACTTTTTGGTTGATGATCACCGCCGAGCCGGCTCGGCAGGTCACCATCACTTCGTCGTCGTGCGACAAGTAGCGCCGGTAGGGATTGCCGTCCGCGTGCAGCGACAGATGCGAACGCCGAATGACCTTGAAGGGGCTGCGCTCGGGAGTCAAGTCGTCGAGGTAATACAGCACTCGAACCAAACACGGAGCACTCGCCGCGAGACCGAAGATCTTCGAGCCGTACGGCTGCGCGTCGGTGTGGATTGCAATTCCCAGATGCCCCGGCTGAGAGACCGCATACGCACACGACGTACAGATCAGTTCGTCGCCGAACAATGTCGTGAGGAACTCGATCATGGCCGGCAACGCGATGACTCGAATTGCCGTTGGCGAATCACTCCATTGGACGTTAGGACAGCCTCGCTGATATTCGCTGTAATCGACTGCGGTCGTCGGCAGCCGCGACAATTCGCCGCGAATCGCGTCCAGTTGACCCGCCGGGAACAGATCGGGGATCACAACGTAGCCGTCCAACTCGATCGAGCGAATCCGCTGTTCGACCGACAGCGACGCCCAATCCGTGTCGGCGTGGCGGGCTGAAGCGATGCTCGCCCGCGAGTTGGTAAAAGACACATCCATCGTAAGGCCCTCATTGGTTCAGATGTTCGGGATCTGCCTGGAGCACGGGAGACGGCAGGTATCATTCGGACACACTGGTGGCCGCCGCGATCCGCCACACCCCGCGAGAGTTGGGCGCGGTTCCATCGCACGCCTCGTAGAACATGCGATAGCAGGGGGCCTCAGTCGCTGTTCCCGGAATACGAATGAGGCACATCTCCGACGACTTCGCGGCGTCCCAGCCGCCAGGACCCGGCGCGATGACCGGCTCGGAATCCTTCTTCCAGTTCAGCCCGTCTGACGAGATCGCCCGCAGGATGTCCGCACGGGAGGCTCGACAGTACCCGGCATGGTACATCACGTAGCCGGCACCCGCCACGCGGACAATCTCCGGGGCGAACGCACAGAGCGTGTCGTATGCTCCGTCCTGAGCGACTCTCAGACCGGGTTCCGGATGGAACGTAAGTCCGTCACTCGATACGAGGCTGATGATTCCTTGTCCTCGATCGAAGAGATACATCCGGCAACGTCCGTCGTCCAGAAAGACGATGCGCGGAGCAGCGTAGTTGTGCCCCTTCGATTCCACACGGACTCCGGGATCCATTCTCCACATCAGCCCGTCCGAAGAGGTCGCGCTGCGAATCGAATTCGTCACCGCCTGTGATCCCGCGCAGCACTCAAAGTACATTCGCAGTTGGCGTCCATCACCGACGGGAACGACCTCGGATGACACGACTCGGAAGTCACCCGCACCCCCTTCCTGGGGCGCTAGCCTGACGCCTGGTTCAGGAACCCAGACCTGACCATCCTGAGAACAGGCACTCAAGATGCGGGTTGAAGCGTTGTCATAGTCGTTCGCTCCAGCAGGGTGACCGGGGCGTGGAAGCATCTGCGAGTAGTACATCCGGTAGCCACCGCCGGGCAGTGCTAACACGCGCGGTGACACGACACCACACACGCCGGTGCGACGAGCCTCGCTGGGCCAGGTGGCTTCGGGACGAGGACTGGTGTCGGAGTCAGGAGGGGCATTGATCGCCACCGCCACGTCCTTGGACCACAACGTGCCCGGGTCGGCGTCGACCGTATGCACCTGCGGAGAGGCCGCCGAACTTTTCGAAAGGTCAATCATCGCCGTTGCTCCTCAAGTCTTGAGACCCATCGCGCTATGCTGTTCACGTGCCGATTCAGAGTATCGAGCGAAGGCCGCGTCATCACGCTGGCACGAGACTCCCGTAAACACCATCGCGAAGGAACGCCGATGGCGGGTCTGCGACAGGTTCGCATCCGCCCGGTGAGTCGTCATCCCGTGATGCACGGCCACATCGCCCGGCTGCATGACCGCGGCCACCTCGCGGTTAAAATCATCCGTCGTGTAATCCATGATCCCTTGTGAAAATCCGAGAATCTGTGACTTGGCATGCTTTCGATAGCCGCGCGTATGTGATCCATCGACGTAGCGCAGGCAGCCGTTCTCCGCATCCACTGGATCGAGTGCCAGCCACATGGTCAGCACATTCGCTGGCTCCAGGCAAAAGTAGTAGTTGTCCTGATGCGGCGGCGTCACGTGATGTGTGGCGGGTGGCTTGTTGAACCATTCCGGTGGATCGGCCGCAGCGGGCTCGCCGATCAGTGCCTCGGCCAGCGCCTTCCACTTCGGGTGATTGACGTATTCTCAAAAGAAGGGGTCGCCACCCATTCGCTGCATCTGCTTGAGCGTCTCCGGGCGGGAGCGATCCTGATAAAAGGCGTCGGCGTCCGGGAGATGGGTGACCACGTCTCGAATGTAGCGGTCCAGATTCTCCTTCAGCTCCGTGAATTCCTGGTCCCTCAGCAACTGTCGCACGATCACGAAGCCATGTTGATCGTAGTGTTGTTTCTCAAGTTCGAAGGTCATTCGGCATTCCTTTCGGGTGACTTGGCCGCAGGGCGCTGACCACTGGTCCCTTGAAAGCTGGATAAAATAGTATTACATTCCATCTGGAGCCGCAAGCGTCGGCAAATCGTGACAGCGGACTCCGAAAAAAGGGGTTTTACTGTAGGCATGGAGATTGAACCATGTTCCGAAACCACGTGTTGGCCGCCGCTGTGACGGTCATCCTGGCGAAACTCGGTCTGATTTCCTGTGGGGGTAACAAGGACAACAACGCCATCCTGGCCGATGTCGCCCGTGTGACCCACAATTTCGCGCCGTTCCTCGATACCCTCCCCGGCGTGCCGAAGGCGGAACGCTTCAAAGCCGTGGGCGGCAGCAGCCAGTCTGGTTTGGTGGGCGTTAAACGAAGAGGCGCTGTCCAACTAACTCAACCAAGGAACCTGTGAATGAGACTGAGTCGAGTCAAATCCAAACTGAAGTGTGGTGAGCCGGTGCTCATCACCTGTTGCCACTTCATCGATCCCAGTGTGTATGAACTCGTCAGTTTGTTGGGATTCGACGGGATCTGGCTCGATCTGGAACATCATTCGACGAGCGATGAGACCGCCTCGAATCTGATGCGCGCCGCGCGCGTCGGAGCGTCGGACGTCATCGCTCGACCAGCCAAAGGTGAGTTTATGCGCATGGGTCGGCTGCTGGAAGCCGGAGCACAGGGGATCATGTATCCGCGGTGCGAGTCGGCCGAGGAAGCGGCGGAACTGGTGCGGTGGGCAAAGTTCGCTCCACAGGGCGAGCGCGGAGTGGATGGTGCGAATGGAGACAACCCGTACTGCGCGATACCGATGGCGCCCTATCTGAAGGCGGCCAACGAGCACACACTGCTCATCGCACAACTGGAATCCCCCAATGCGCTCGATCATGCGGCAGCGATTGCGGGCGTGCCGGGCGTTGACGTGCTGATGCTGGGGCCCGGCGACCTGAGCGTCGTCGCCGGCATCCCGTACCAGTTCGATCATCCGATCATCATCGACGCCTACCGTCGCGTTGCCGAAGCCGCGAAGAGCGCGGGCAAATGGTGGGGCACGGTCAGTGGCAGTCCGGAACACACGCAGAAGCTGTTCGATCTGGGGGCGAAGTTCATTTGTCATGGCGCCGATCTGATCATGGTCAAGCAAGGAATGGAACAGATTCAACAGCGTTACGCCCCGCTCGGTTTCACCTTCGACAATCGCCTTGCAGCAGAAGCGGCCCGTCTTACGGAAAACCAGTCATGACGCTGCCGCATTCGGTTCTAATCGTGGGTGTCGGTTCGATTGGCGAACGTTCGTAGTCCAGCGTTCTTAGTCCCGGCTCTAGCCGGAATTCGCTGGCGATGGCCGCCACGAAACCGCCTGACGGCGTAACTACAAACTTAAGACAAACCCTCTTTCGGAATTCAGCATGCCCATCTCCATCAACGACTTCTCGCAGCACGATCAGCAGATTTGGGATGAAGAACTGCAGGATTTCGTCCCGGATCGTGTGTTCGACGCGCACATCCACATGTTTCATCCCGAGCATCTGAAAACCGCAGTGCCGTCGGCTCTTAGTTCGTGGGGGCTTGCGGATTTCTCGACGCTGCAGCAGTGGGCGGCGCGGTTGTATCCCGGTCGCGAAACGCATTTTCTGGTGCTGGGCACCCCGGCGCCGGGCATCGACGTGACGGCTCACAATCGCTGGTGCATCGACCAGGTCAGCCAGGACCCGCGATCACGGATGAACCGCCTGGTGACACCCTCGTGCCGGGTGCAGGACATCGAACGCGATGTGCGCGAGCGAGGATTCATCGGACTCAAACCGTACCGGCTGTTCTCTGTCACGGGAGACATCGCGCAGTGTCGGATTCATGAGTTTCTGCCTCACGAACAACTGGAACTGGCGAATGAACTGGGGCTGTGGGTCACGATGCACCTCTCCCGGCTTCATGGCTGTGCGGACGAGTTTAATCTGGACGATCTGCGGGAATTCACTGGAAGCCGTTACCCGAACATCAAGTGGATTCTGGCTCATTGTGCCCGCAGCTTTACCTACTGGCCGATCCGCAGAGCGATCGCTCAATTGCGCGACATGCCGAACATCTGGTATGACGTTTCGGCTGTGACCGACGTGCGACCGCTGATCACGTTGTTCTCGCGCGAGGATCGGCGGCGCATTTTGTATGGATCCGACGGTGTCGACGCGATGTACTTCCGCGGCCAGTACGCCGCGATGGGGCGCGCGTGGCAGTGCGTCGACGTCAACCGCTTCAACCTGCAATTTCCGCACTGCGACGGCCGGCCGATCCTGGCGATCTACGAGCAATTACTGTCGATGAAGCATGCGGCGGAAATCGCCCAGTGGTCCGACGATGACGTTCAGAACCTCTTCTGGAGAAACGCCGTCGCAGCGTTCGGGGTGAGCTTCGGTGATGAGGCCGAGTCCGGGGTGCGAATCGGCGAGCAGACACAAGCCACGTACGCCCGCGCGAAGCAACTCATTCCCGGCGGAACGCAACTGCTCAGCAAGCGGCCGGAGATGTTCGCTCCCGGACTCTGGCCCGCCTATGCGCGCGAAGCTCATGGTTGTGAAGTGATCGATCTTGACGGTCGACGATTCATCGACATGACGACCTCCGGCATCGGTTCCTGTTTGCTGGGATACGCCGATCCCGACGTCACCGCGGCAGTTCAACGTCGTATCGCGCTCGGGTCGATGTCGACGCTGAACGCTGCCGAGGAAGTCGAACTGGCCGAACTGCTGATCGAACTGCACCCGTGGGCCGAACAGGTTCGCTATGCCCGTTCCGGCGGTGAATCGATGGCGGTGGCCGTCCGCATCGCGCGCGCGGCGACCGGTCGCGACAAGATCGCGTTCTGTGGCTACCACGGTTGGTGCGACTGGTACTTGGCGGCGAACGTGAACCCCGCGGGCGCGACGGACAGCTTGCAAGGTCACCTGTTACCGGGCCTGGCACCGGCAGGCGTGCCGCGCGGGCTTGCCGGGACGGCGCTGCCTTTTACCTACAACCGCCTGCAGGAACTGGAGCAGCTCGTCACTCGTCACGGCGGCGAACTTGCGGCAGTCGTGATGGAGCCGACTCGATCCACCGATCCCGAGCCGGGCTTTCTCGAAGGAGTTCGCGAACTGTGCAACCGCTGCGGTGCGACGCTGATCTTCGACGAAATCTCTGCCGGATGGCGGATGCATCTCGGCGGTGCGCATCTGAAGTACGGGGTGATGCCGGACATGGCCGTGTTTGCCAAAGCGCTTGGCAACGGTCACCCGATGGCGGCGATCATCGGTCGCCGCCGGGTCATGGACGCCGCCCAGACGTCGTTCATTTCGAGCACCTACTGGACCGAAGCCGTTGGTCCGGCAGCGGCCTTGGCGACGATCCGCAAATTGCGTGACATCGACATCGCGGCTCACACCAGCCGCATCGGCGGCCTGATGCGTGACGGCTGGCAGAGTCTGGGCCAGCGATGGGGAGTGCCCGTAAAGATCACCGGTCACGCGGCCTTGCTCCATTTGAGTTTCGATCACGAACAAGCGGCCGCGCTGGGAACGCTCGTCACCGCGCGCATGCTCCCGCGCGGCTTCCTCACCGGCAGCGGCTTCTATCCCAGCTACGCCCACAAGGAACAGCACCTCACCCAATACTTTGCAGCCCTCGAACCGGTCTTCGCCGAACTGGCCGACGCGATTCGCCTGGGCGACGTGCAACAACGACTTCAATCAATCGGCGTTCCAGTACGTCACGCCGGCTTCGCCCGGCTGACGTGACTCCAACGGAAAATAATCCTACTTATGGATCGATCTATCGTCGGCGCGATAAGCTCTCACGCTTGGAGGCAATATTAAATGGACTCTGACGTCCTTAACTCACGACCCGCGACTCAAGTTCGAGAACTTGCTCAGAAGATCCGCCACCGGATTCAAACGGAGCGGTTGACCGACGGTTCGTTGTTCATGACCGAGGCACAGCTCGCCGCCGAGTACGGTGCGTCGAGGAC
>CAMDDX010000217.1 GCA_945893075.1 Planctomyces sp. SH-PL62
GGGAGCGTTTTCTCTTCCGGGTTTTCTCCGCGACCGACGCGAGTGGCGACGGTGACGGTTCCGTTGGCCGAGTCCACCGCTTTGATCAGGGCTGGCAGGCTGGGGCCTTCGACTCGTAGCAGCGTGGCGAAGCGTTGATCGGTGGAGAGACGCAGGTTGGCGGCGGCTCCGACGGGGACATCGGCCGGTTTTTGCCTTCTTTGATCGACAGGCGGCGGCCTTTGCCGTCGTCGAGCAGCACGGTGGCGTCGCTGGCCAATTCGAATATGCGTTCGCCGCCACCGACTCCGTCACGCGAGGGGCCGAGTGACAGCGTGAGCAAGTTCCGCGACAGGTCGAGCGACTTCACGACGCCGAACAGCATCGGGCCTTCGGCTTGAATGCTGACGACTTGCTTCTGGTCCAGAGACAGCCGCAGAGTGACCGTCGCTCCGGCGGCGACGTCGGCCAGCTTGCCTTCTTTGATCGAGAAGCGGCGGCCTCGGCCATCGTCCACGGCGATCTCGGCGTCGGATACCAGCGCGTAAACCTTGTCTTCAGTCGGTTGCTCGCGCGACGAGCCAGCCGTGCTAATCGTGAGCGTATTCTTGCTGGCATCGACCGACTTGAGCACGCCACGCACAGTCGGCCCTTCGGCCACGACCCCTTCAACAACCGCTTGGTCGGCCGTCAGCGTGAGTGTCACCGTAACACCGGCGGTCAGATCACTGAGCTTGGCTTCCTTCGCGGCGGAGAAGCCGCCTCGGCCGAAACCACCACCGACGACCACCTCGGCCGTCTTGGCGACGGGGTAGCTGCGCTCGACAGCCGCTGGCCGTTCGGCACCACCGGCTCGACCTTCGGATAACAAGACGGTGATCATGCCAGCCGTCGCATCGACGGACTTGATCACACCCCGGACTTCGGGTCGCGCGGCTCCCCGAACGGGGGCCTGACCGTTGACCGGATGCTGTGCTCCGAACACGACCGCAACGACGAACAAACTCGCCAGAACTCTGCGACTCAGTGCTGACATTGTTGCTCTCCCGTGTTGGAAATATCTCAATGGCACCGCGTCAGGAGCCGGAACGCGCTAGCGTCCGGTTTGTCGCAGTTGTTGTGTCCGAGCCGGACGCTAGTGCGTTCCGGCTGATCAAAGTGTGCTGGCGACGTCACGCAATGATGTCATCGAGCACACGAGCGCCGCCGACGCCGGTGAGTTTGTAGTCGCGGCCGCCGTAGCGGTACGTCAGCTTCTCGTGATCCAGGCCGAGCAGGTGCAGGATCGTGGCGTGCATGTCGTGCGGGTGGACTTTGTTTTCGACCGCCTTGATGCCGAACTCGTCGCTGGCCCCGTAGCGCAGGCCCCCTTTCACGCCGCCGCCGGCCATCCACATCGAGTACGCGGTGCCGTTGTGGTCGCGGCCGTCTTTTTGTTTGACATGCGGAGTGCGGCCGAACTCGCCGCCCCACATGACCAGCGTGTCCTTCAGCATGTCGCGCGATTCGAGGTCGGCGAGCAATGCTCCCAGCGGTTGATCGATCGCTTTGCAGTTGTTGGTCAGGTTGTTCTTGAGTCCGCTGTGCTGGTCCCAATTGGCGTGCGTGACTTCGATGAAGCGGACACCGGACTCGGCCAAGCGGCGAGCCATCAGGCATTGACGGCCAAAGTTGTCCGTCGGCCCGTTGCCGATGCCGTATGAATCCAGCGTGGCCTTGGACTCTTTCGTGAGGTCAAGCGCCTCCGGCAGCGCGTCCTGCATACGGAAGGCGAGTTCGTAGGATTCGATGACCCCTTCGATCTCGGCGTTGACCTGTTGGCGGCCGAGCAGATCGCGGTTGAGCGATTGCACGAGGTCAAGCTGTTCGCGTTGCAGCGTACCGGGCAGGTGCTTGGAGGTAATGTTGCCGATGCGCGTGTCGGCGATCTTCTGGCCTTCGCGGCCGATGGCGGTCCCTTGATAGATCGCGGGGAGGAAGCCGCTCGAATAATTCTGTGAACCGCCGAGATTGTTTGGCGGGTTGATCGTCACGAAGCCGGGCAGGTTCTGATTGAGCGTGCCTAAGCCATACAGCGACCAGGCTCCCATGCTGGGGCGGGCGAAACGGAACTCGCCGGTGTGCATCATCAGGAATGCCTGGGGATGGTTCGGCACGTCGGTCCACAGACTGTTGATGAGGCACATCTGATCGGCGTGCTTGCCGACGTGCGGGAAGAGTTCCGAGATTGGCAGGCCGCTCTGACCTTGTTGCTCGAACTTCCACGGCGAGGCCATCAGCGTGCGGCCTTTTTGTTCGGGAGCGTCTTTGCCATCGTGCTCGGCGAGCGCGGGCTTGTAATCGAACGTGTCCACGTGCGAAGGGCCACCGCGCATGCAGGCGTAGATGACTCGCTTCGCCTTCGGAGCGAAGTGCGGCTGCTTCGGAGCCAGCGGATTGGTGTAGTCAGCGGCGGCTCGCTCAGTGGCAAGGCCGGCGAAGGCCATCATGCCGAAGCCACTAGAAACTCTCTGCAACATTTCGCGACGGGACCATTGATTCAGACCGAGCATAGTGTGGCTCCAATTGGGAAGTTAGAAGATTGACTGTGAATGGAGTTATTCGAGTTCGACGATCAGACCCCTGCTTCGCAAATGACTGGCAATTCGCGGCGAGCCAAGTCGGCCTGAAATCGCTCGATCACATCGACCAATTGCTCATCTTCGACGTCCCAGAGTGAGCGATCAAACATGTCTTCCGACAGCACGTCGAGCGCACCGAGCATCTGACCAAAACGGTAATCCGGGAGTTGAGATTTCAACTCCGTGAGGAGTCGCGAAATCTCATGAGCATGTTCCGAGTTCATGATAAGAAATCCTTAACGATCGGATCGATTTGTCGTCGCCGGATGCGACCGATGACTTCGATGGGCATTTTTGTTCCAGGAGAAAGTTTCGCGATTCGTGTGGCTCGCGTGACGCCGTTGAACAACATAAACGAGCCATCCTGACACTCATAGACCTCAGGTGGCGGCATTCCAACCATTGAACCGCCAAACTGAGCCATTTGCCGTTGAAGTTTGAACGAATCGGCTCCTCGATAGCGTGATGGCGGCAAACGCAACTCTGAAGGATCAACCCATCGAATGTCAGCAGCCATTTTAGGATTGCCCACGTTTGCGTCTTGATTGACCGTTCCTCCTCAATCTTGATTGTCTATTCCACATACCGGAACTCGGCTGAGGCGAGCAGGGCTTGGCAGAAGGCGGCCCAGGCGCGGACTCGGATTTGTTCTTTGTTCTTTTCGGCGGACTCGATGACGGATTCGGAGCGTTTGACGAAGTCGGTGGACTCGGCGGATTCTTTCGCGGAAGGCTCGCGATTCAAAGCGATGCGGAAGGCCATTGCGACTCGAGCCGAATCGCCCAGATCACCGACGGCCAGCAGACGTTCGGAGAAGTGCCGCGACTGTTGGACGAGGAATTGGCTGTTCATCAGGAAGAGGCTTTGCGACGGGACCGTCGTGACATCCCGGACTCCGATGACCAGCGACGGGTCTGGTGCGTCGAAGAGTTCGAGGGCTTCGGGCATCGCGTTGCGGACGATCGGCAGGTAGATGCTGCGATGGCGAATGCTGGCGTCGGAGAAGGTCGCTGGATTCAAGCGGCCTTGCTGCACGACTTCTTCCGCTGACTTCGCGACGATCGACGTCGACATTGGTTCGAGTTCAAGCTGGCCGCTGACGGCGAGGATCGCGTCGCGAATCTGGTCCGAGTCCATGCGGTGCGGTGAGTGTCGCCAGAGATGGATGTTGTCGGGATCGGCTTCGTAGCTCTTCGCGACGTGCGTGCTGGCGAGGCCGTAGGTCCGCGTCAGTACCAGCGAGCGAACGAGTTTCTTGATCGACCAGCCGTCGCGGACGAACTGCAACGCGAGTTGATCGAGCAGTTCCGGGTGACTGGCTCTCTCGCCGAGTTCGCCGAAGTTATCGACGCTGGCGACGAGGCCACGGCCGAAGAGATGTTGCCACACGCGATTCGCAGCGACGCGCGCGGTCAGCGGGTTGTTCGGCGATGCGATCCAGTTCGCGAGTTCCAGCCGGCCGCTCTGATTGGGATCAACCTTCGGCAGTTCTCCCATCGTCGCCACGGAGACGACGCCACGTGGCACTGACGCGCCGCGATTTTTTGAGTCGCCACGAATGCAAATCTGGCAATCGTTTGGTTTCTTCAAATCGCGAACACCCATTGCCAATTCGCCGGCGGGCGGTGCGTTGGCCTGCAACTCTTTGATCTCGTCCATGCAGTGCCGCAGGTCTTCTCCGAGTTGCTTGATTTTGTCGGTCTCTTCGGGGGAAGCATTCTTGGGAACTTTGACCTCGACGGGTGGCATGTCTTCGGGCTTCACGGGGGGCTGATTCTTGGCGGCCTTCTTTGGCTTCTGTTTGTTCTTGTCGGCGGGTTTGTCTTTGGCGACGGCTCCCAACCGTTTGAGTTCGGCAGTCACCTTCTGACGATCTTCGAGCAACTTCGCGAGCGCGGTGGTGTGCTTCTGGCGGACCTCGGCCATGTTCGGTTCGCCGTTGAGTTCGTGGAAGCCGGTGTTCTTTTGCCGGCCGTTGCCTTGTCCGCCGCCGGCGCTGTAGAGCGTGTCGGTGCTCGTGAAGAGCCCGGCCATCGCGTAGTACTCGCGAGTCGGAATCGGATCGAACTTGTGGTCGTGACAGCGAGCACACGCGACCGTCAACGCCATGAAGCCGGTCGTTGCGACTTCGATCTGTTCGGCGACGACGTCCATCTGGAAATCAGGATTGTTCTGAGCTCGCGGCTTCGAACCGAGCGCCAGGAAGCCCGTCGCAACCAACAATTCGTCGCGCTGCTTGGCGTTCTCGGAGGGGAGCAAGTCACCGGCGAGTTGCTCGCGAATAAACTGATCGAACGGCTTGTCCGCGTTGAACGCGCTGATGACGTAATCGCGGTATCGCCAAGCGTGCGGGTACGAAACGTTGTCCGTGTTACCGTTCGATTCAGCGAAGCGTGCAACGTCGAGCCAGTGCCGGCCCCAACGTTCGCCGAACTGCGGCGACGCGAGCAGGCGATCGACGACGGCCTCGGCGGCTTGCGGAGACTTATCGTTGACGAACGCATCGACCTCGGCGGGTGTCGGAATCAGGCCGACCAGATCGAGGGTGAGTCGGCGAATCCACGTCCGCCGATCCGCGTCGGCGACCGGCTTAAGCTTGTTCTTTTCCAAGCCCGCCAGCACGAACTGATCGACGTTGGTTTTCGACCACTGTTTGTCTTTGACGCTGGTTGGTTCGACCGCTTTCGGTGACTGAAACGCCCAGAACTGGCGGCCGGCTTCGATGTCGATTTCTTTCTTCGGGGTCGGGACTTTGCCACCTTCACGCGGGTCCGGGGCTCCCATTTTGACCCACGTCACGAAGTCGGCGATGACGGAGGCAGGCAGCTTCTTTTCGGGTGGCATTTCGAGTCCGTCATGCCGGATCGCTTCGATTAGCAGGCTGTCCTCCGGGCTGCCGGGGACGATTGCGGGGCCTGTCTCACCACCTTGGAGCAAACCCTCGCGGGAGTCGAGAGCGAGGCCCCCTTTGAGCTTAGCTCCCTCTTTGGTCGAGTGGCATTCGTAGCAGCTTTCGACCAGGACCGGGCGAATGCGTTTTTCAAAAAAGGCGATCCCTTTTTTGTCCGGGACCGCATCGGCTGCGGCAGCGAATGTGGTCCAACCCAACGAGGCAACAATCCCCATCGTGACAAGCCAACGAGCCATGACCGCTCCTTTTGATTGACCGAGCCAGCAGTTCCAACGCCGAGCCTCGCCAAGCGATGCGCCGGGCCGGAGCATTATTCCGTCCTGTTTTGGAACTGCCAACGCCAGCTTTGCCCTTGCGAGACCGGTTGATTAGCTTCCGTCGCGTCGGTCGCTGGGACCAAAGACTCTGTTCGACACCTTTGAATAAGGAATCCGATTCATGCTCAGACTTCTCAAGGCGACTCGTTCGCGGGCTTGGTTGGCGGTGGTGGTGGCATTGGCGGGAGCCGGCTCGGCGATGGCCGACGTGACGCTGCCGAATATCTTCGGCGAGCACATGGTTCTGCAACGCGGTCAGAAGAATAAAGTCTGGGGCAAAGCTGCGGCTGGCGAAGAAGTGACGGTCTCGATCGCTTCGCAAAGCCACAAGACGAAGGCCGGCGCGGATGGATCGTGGAGCGTGCTGCTCGATCCGCTGGATGTGGGCGAGCCGCTGACGTTGACCGTCAAAGGGAAGAACGAGATCAAGCTGGGGGATGTGCTCGTCGGTGAGGTTTGGATTTGCTCCGGACAGTCGAACATGCAGTGGTCGGTGAACGCGGCCAACGATCCGGATTTGGAGAGAGCTGCCGCAAAACATCCGAAGCTGCGGATGGTCAATTTCCCAAACATCGGAGTGCAAGAGCCGATCTGGACTCACCCCAATTCCCAGTGGCAAGTCTGCACGCCAGAGACGGTCGGCAATTGGTCGGCGGTCGGCTATTTCTTCGGCCGGCAGTTGCACCGCACGCTCGATGTGCCGGTCGGATTGATCAACAACGCCTGGGGCGGCTCGGCGTGCGAAGCGTGGGTCAATCGCGATCTGCTGACGAAGACGGCGGTGCTTCGGCCGATGATGGAAGGCTGGATCTTGAAGGAAAAAGCGTTCACGGAATTGTCGAAGAAGACGGACCTCGACGAGGAGCAAAAGAAACAACTCGCCGGATTGCAGAATCAGATGCGCGGCAATGCTCGGCCGGGCAATATCTACAACGGCGTGCTGAGTTCTCACATCGGCTACGGCATTCGAGGCGCGATCTGGTATCAGGGGGAATCGAACGCCGGCCGAGCCTATCAATACCGCGACCTGTTCCCGCTGATGATCCAAAACTGGCGCGATGACTTCGGTCAGGGAGACTTCCCATTCTATTGGGTGCAGCTCGCCGACTTCCTCGCCGAGAAGCCCGAACCAGGCGACAGCGCATGGGCCGAACTCCGCGAAGCTCAGACGCTGACGATGAAGCGTCTCAAGAACACCGGCGAAGCGGTCATCATCGACATCGGCGAGGGCAAGGACATCCATCCGAAGAACAAGGTGGATGTCGGCCGCCGACTGGCTCGCTGGGCGTTGGCCGAGACTTACAAAGTGGCCGGCATCCCGTGCCGCAGCCCGCTCTACAAGTCGATGGAAAAAGACGGCAGCAAGATCGTGCTGACGTTCGACAACATCGCCGCCGCTCCGAATTCTTGGCGACCGTTCGATGTCAACGAGCCGCGCGGTTTCGCGATCGCTGGCGACGACAAGAAGTTCGTCTGGGCCTCGGCCAAGGTTTTGCCGGACGGCCGGATCGAAGTTTGGAGCGACAAGGTGAAAGAGCCCGCCTCGGTTCGGTACGGCTGGGCCGACAACCCCGTCGTCAACATGTACTCGTCCGCCGGCCTGCCGCTGACTCCGTTCCGCACCGACGATTGGCCGGGCGTGACGATCGACGCCAAGTAGCCGTCGCCACCTTTGCAAATTCGTCTGGCCCCATTCCTCTGCCGAACTGTTTTGGCCAGACGAATGGGGCCAGAGGAATGGGGATGAATCTGATGATGCCTGTTTCGACCGAACGAATCGCGACCGTCGCGCCGGTTGAGGAAGTGAATGCCTCGCCGCGTGTGGCTGCGATCTTCAACGACATCAAGCATACGAAGCAGATCGACTTTGTGCCGAACTTCTGGCGCGTGCTGGCGACAAATCCAGATCAACTTGAAATGATTTGGACTCGGCTGAAAGCGCTGATGCACCCGGAGGCGGTCGGACGCATGTCGCCGTTGGATGCGATCACTCGCGAGATCATCGCGCTGGCGGTCTCGGCGACGAACGGCTGCAGCTATTGCGTGAACTCGCACACGGCGGCCGTGCGGAAGCTGGGATTGAATGTCGAAGCCTTAGGAGAAGTGCTGGCGATCGTGGCGTTGTTCAACAGCACGAACGCGCTGGCCGAGGGATATCAAATCGTTCCGGATGTGTTGCCGCCGCTTACGTAGCCGTCACCGCTCCGCGTGACGAGCCGCACGCTTCAAACGACTGTAGTCGCCAAAAACTTGACGGTTGAGAAACGCCCGGCTCGTCACGCGGAGCGGTGACGGCTACGTTCAGATCGCGTCGATCCAATCTCTCGTGAAGACGAAGAACTCGTCCAGCACATCGGACGTGTCAGAGACGACGGTGTCGCGTGCGTCTTTCCCGGAGCCGTTGCCGCCCGAGGTGACGTCGCTGCCGGTTTCGCCTTCCACGCGATCGTTTCCCAGTCCGCCTCGCAGCAGGTCGTCGCCGAGGCCTCCGCGGAGGCGGTCGTTGCCTTCACCGCCGATGAGCGTGTCGTTGCCGTCATCTCCCATCAGGCTGTCATTGCCGCTGTAGCCGGAGAGCGCATCGTTCCCGACGCCTCCCTTGAGCGTGTCGTTGCCAGTGCCGCCGTTGAGCGTGTCGGCTCCCAAGTCGCCGAGCAGCGAATCGTTCCCGTCGCCACCCAGCAGAGAGTCGTTGTCAGCACCGCCGTTGAGCGTGTCGTTGCCGAGATCGCCTCTGAGCGTGTCGAGGCCGTCCAGTCCCGACAGCGAATCGTTGCCGCTGCCACCTCGCAGGAAGTCGTTTCCCGCCTGACCTTGCAAGTTGTCGTTCTCGGTCCCGCCGTCGAGCACATCGTCACCGAGTCCACCCAGCAACGTATCCTTACCGGCGTCGCCGCTGAGCAAATCTTGGTCATCACCGCCATTCAACGAGTCGTTGCCATCACCACCAGCCAGGAAATCGTTGCCAGATTGTCCTTGCAGGTTGTCATTGCCCGCTCCGCCTGCGAGCGAATCCGTCCCATCGCCAGCGATGAGCGTATCGTTGCCAGCGTCTCCGGCCATTGAGTCATCACCGCCGTTGCCGACCAGGCTGTCGTTGTCGTTGCCGCCACCCATCGTGTCGTTTCCCGCGCCCCCGATCAACGTGTCTCGGCCGGTGCTGCCCCACAGATAGACCGGTACAGACACAGCCGACGCATCGACTCGATCATGCCCCGCGCCGGCGTTGACCGTGATCCGCGCGGTGAAAGTCGATTCGAGCGATTGAATCAGGATGACGTCGTTCTTCAAGCCGCCGGTGATGATCAACTCGTCCGTCGGGTTGATGAATTCCGACGAGACTCCGTCGAGAATCAGTTGCGAGCGGCCATCGTTCGGGTCCGCGTTGTCTCGAATCGTCAGCGTATGCGTGCGGCCTGAAGTCACCTGGATCGAGTGCGTCGTGGGAGCCGGTGTTCCGCCTCCGCCGCTACCTCCGCCTCCGGTGCCGCCGCCACTGGTCACCTCCCAACCGATGTCCGCGAGCGCGGCGAAATCGAGTTCGGTGAAAAGCTTCCGAGTCCCCTCCAGCAACGAGGGGTCCAGCGCGACTTCTTGACCGCCGCTCCTCAGTCCTTCGCGAAAGTGGGAGCCTCCCGAGAGCGGCACATTGCCACCATGCACCGCACTCGCGTTCGGCCCCAAGAAGGATTCGCCAGAGACCAGTCGGTCCCACGAGTCTGCCGTACCGATTCCCAGCAAGTGCCCCAGTTCGTGCAACGCGACGGAAAGAAAATCTTGTTGCCCGGAACGGAGTCCCGCCTCCGACGTGCCGAAGTACCAATTGGCATCGAGATCAAAACTGATCGAGCCGCCCCACGGACTGAAATCGGTACTGGGACTGTTCAACGCACCGGCTTGACCGCGCGACTCCACCAAATCCAGCCACGCGGATGATCCCGACGACGAATACGCGCCCGGTCCGCCGATTCCCAGCGAACTCATCATCCGCGCACCCACGAACACGATCAGCGTGTTTTCGGGAATCGTCACGTCGGTCAATGTGAAGCTGCTGGCTCCCGACGGATTCGTCGCACTCAGCGACCAAGTCTCGGAACCGCTGGGCGTGATCGCTTGCAGATGGTCACCGAGCCGGCTGCCAAGCGTCTGTCCCGCCAATTCCAAAATCTGTTGGCGAGTTGGATCGTTAAAAAAGTGATTCGCGTCCTGGCTGTAGTCGAACTGGATGGAGATCGTCGGCAGTTGCCGCGCTTCCAGAAATTCCGCGCACGGACGCGCGACAATCCCGGCTCGCGCTGGGCGGCGGAAGAACGCTCGCAGCCACAACGACAGACACCAAGACAACGCTCGCATGACAATCTTCCGCCCGTTGTTGAAGGCTCCGGGTTGATATCGGCCAGGGCCACGGGGCGGGATTCGATTGCTCACTTTGAGCGTAAACAAGGCTCCGTTTTGCCCCGTTCGCCACATTTTCGAGAACTCGCAGCGTTGCGCCGGAGTGACCCAATCGGCGGTGGCAGGCGGCGGTGAGTTTGAGGCCATTTGGCATCATCGTAGGTCGGACAATCCTGTCCGACTGCCGGAAAGGATTGTCTGGCCGACATGTCAACGGGTGCATCACAACCATTCCACAGGCAGGGGTCAGGCACCGCAAAATTCAAAATTGGCGGAACCAAGCGTTGGAAGTACTCAGGACGTAGCTCCGCCAATTTTGAATTTTGCGGTGCCTGACCCCGAACAAATGCTGTTTTGCACCCCCGGTCAACTCAGCTTTGGCGGACCGCTACACGCACTTGAAGAACACGACTACAACTCGTCCATGACTCTACTTCGCAGCCAACCGTCTCGAATCACACTGAGGCTCTCACGCGACCTGACCCGGGATGTGAAACGCGGACATGCCTGGGTCTTCGTCGATGCCTTGCGCGAACTCCCCGCCGCTCCTCCGGGAGCCCAAGCGTTGCTGCTGGACAACACTCGCGGCCGGCCGATCGCCGTTGGCTACTACGACCCAGAAAGCTCAGTCACGTTCCGAGCCTGCCGAGTCGAGGAACCGTTACGACTCAACGACGACTGGGCCACCGAACGATTCCAGCACGCACTCGCTCTGCGTCGTCGGTTATTTGACGAGCAGACCACCGGCTTCCGTCTGTTCAACGGCGAGGGAGACGGCGTCCCCGGTCTCGTCTGCGACCGCTACGCCGATGTCGCCGTGATCAAACTGGACGGCCCCGCCGCAAGCTCGTTCTGGGACATCGACGGCATCGCCGAGTGGCTCGTGCAACACGCCGGAGTCAGTGCCGTCGTCGAGCGTCGCAAGCAGCGCGGCAGGGAAGGGCGGTGGTTGATTGGCGAGCGCTCTCCGCTCATTGAGTTTCTTGAGCACGGCGTGAAGTTCACCGCCGATGTCCTCAGCGGCCAGAAGACCGGCTTCTTTCTCGACCAGCGTGAGAACCGGCAATCGATCCGGCGAATGTGCGCCGACTCGCGCGTGCTGAATGTCTTCAGTTACACGGGCGGCTTCTCGGTGATGGCCGGCGTCGGCGGAGCGAAACACGTCACGTCCGTCGATTCCGCCCAACCAGCGATTGATGCGGCCGACGCACACTGGCTGCTCAACGGACTGCCCGTCGATGCGCACGCCGGCATCGCGACCGATGCGTTTGAATTTCTCGATGAGGCGCGACTCAAACGTCGCAAGTGGGACGTCGTCATCATCGACCCACCGGCCTTTGCGCCCTCAGAAGCCAGCGTCGCACGTGCCGTCTCGGCGTATCGCAAACTCGCCTTCAACGGAGCGACGCTTACCGAACGGGGCGGCTTGCTCGCACTGGCCTCGTGCTCCAGTCACATCGACATGACGTCGTTTCTGGAATCGTGCGAAGAAGGGATCTCCGAAGCGCGCCGCCGAGCGACGTTACTCGCCATGCACTCGCAACCCGCCGATCACCCCACACCGCTCGCGATGCCAGAGTTTCGCTACCTGAAATTCGTGCTCGTCCGCTGTGAGTAGGTCCGCCAATTTTGCAACAGATTGGCTTCTCGCCAGATTTTTCTGCCCTCCATTTTTTTGCCAAAACTGTTTCGGCAAAAAGATGAAGGGCAAAAAAATCTTGAAAACAGTTCCTCTCCTCCGCGAAACCTCACCCCAAACGCACCGCCAACTTCTCGACGATCAGCCGCCCGACATTCAATGCCGCCGTCGCCGCCGGAGACGGAGCGTTGAGCACGTTCACGACAAGATCGTTCTCAACAATCACGAAATCATCGACCAGCTTGCCATCTCGCCCCAGCGCCTGCGCCCGCACGCCCGACGGTGCGGAATGCAGATGCTCGGAACGAATCTCCGGCATCAACCGTTGCAGCGCGCGGACGAACGCTGCTTTGCTGAACGACCGCCACATCTCGCCGCATCCGGTTCGCCAGTGTGTCGCCGCCATGCGCAGGAAACCGGGATAGGTCAGCGACTCGAACAGATCGCGCAGATTGATGTCGAGCTTCGTGTATCCCTCGCGAGCGAACGCCAGCACCGCGTTCGGCCCGCACTCGATACCGCCATGAATCAGCCGCGTGAAATGTACTCCCAGGAACGGGAATCCCGGATCGGGCACCGGGTAAATCAGGTTCCGGCAGAGATGCTGCATCTCCGGCTTGAGTTCGTAGTACTCGCCGCGAAACGGAACGATCTTTGAATCCACCGGCGTGCCGCTCAGCTTCGCGACTCGGTCACCGTGCAGGCCCGCGCAAGTCACCACGTATCGAGCTTCGACCTCACCGGCCGTCGTCTGCACGATCATCCGTCCGTTCGATCGCGACATCGACGTCACGCGGGCGTTGAACAGGATTGAACCTCCCTGCTCTCGAATCCGAAACGCCAGTTTCTCACAGACGCCGGGGTAATCGACGATCCCGGCCTCCGGCACATGAATCGCCGCGATGCCCGCCGAGTGCGGTTCGAGTTCCCGCAACCGTTCGGCTCCGATCATTTCGCACTGCACGCCGTTCGCCTGCCCGCGAGCAAAGATGTCCTGCATCTTCGGAAGCTCGTCCTCCGTCACCGCGACGATCACCTTGCCGCAGATGTCATAGGCGACCCCTTCGCGCTGACAGAACTCCTCCATCGCCTTCTTGCCCTCGCGGCAGTTGGTCGCACGCAGCGATCCCGGCTTGTAATAGATGCCGCTGTGCAGCACGCCGGAGTTCCGCCCTGTCTGATGAAACGCCAGCTTGGATTCCTTTTCCAGAATCGTCACCCGCGTACCGGGAAAGCGTTCCAGCAACCGATACGCGGTCGCCAAGCCCACAATCCCGCCGCCAATGATCGCCACGTCTGTTTGATTCGCCATGTCCCGCACCAATTCCGATCGTCCACGATCATTTTTTTTGTTTCATCTTCGTGACTTTGTAAACCTCGCCGTTCCGATCATAGGTCGTCCAGTCGCCGACCTGCTCGCCGTTGTCAAATGAACCGGAACGCATCTTGGTTCCGTCTTTCCGGAACCATTCCCAGTATCCCACCATGACTCCGTCGAGGAGGTTGTCCCTGCCGTAGTTGAAAAGTTGGTGGCGCGGTGAAGTGGGTTAGGCAGACATCTTTCGTGGGTGAGTAGAGGGTTTGAGTGTTAGGGCTTCAAGAGCAGCGATGAGTTTGGGGATGTCGCGGTAGCCCTTGATGCGG
>CAMDDX010000218.1 GCA_945893075.1 Planctomyces sp. SH-PL62
GTGGCTGCGGCATCTGGCCAAAGACCGCATGATCGACGTGCATCGCCGGCATCACGCCCACCGCCGCAGCGTGGATCGCGAGCAGCACGCAACGCCGTCGGCCGATGTCTCCTCGGCATTTGATTTGTTCGCGCAGATCAGCGCTCAAGAGTTGACGCCGGCGGCCGCTTCAATCCGAAAAGAAATTGAGGCTCGCTTCCTCGGCGCTCTCGAACAGCTCGATGAGACCGACCGCGAAATCCTGCTGATGCGGCATTGTGAACAGCTCGGCAACAGCGAGATCGCGGAGTTGCTCGGCCTCTCGCAACCGGCCGCCGGCATGAGGTACCTGCGGGCATTGCGGCGATTGCGAGCGGTGCTCGGCATCGACAACTCGCTGGCCGGCTCCTGAGCCGTGGCCGTTGGTCCGTCCGTTATCACTGCGGCAATCTGCGTTTCCAAAATTCGCAGTCAGGAAAAACGCAGATTTCGCAGATTCTCGCAGAGATGCCGAGCCGAACTTGGTGGCATCAGTCATGCCTGATACGATCTCCAGCCGATCTTCTGGTGAGATGGTTCGATCTATGCTCCGCAGAAAGGTGCCCAGAAATGTTGACGCTTCTCGGCCAGTCGGATGACCAACAATTCTGCGACGGAATGTCGCGCCGCAACTTTCTGCGGATCGGTGGACTGGGCTGGGGCGGGTTAACGCTGTCGCAATTGCTGGCGGCCGACGCGCGAGCCGAATCGCCAACCAAGCGGCCAAAGTCGGTCATCATGATCTATTTGGTCGGTGGTCCTCCGCACCAGGACTTATTCGATTTGAAGCCGTTCGCGCCGTCCGAGATTGCTGGCCCCTGGAAGCCGATCGCGACGAATGTGCCCGGCATCGAAATTGGCGAACTGCTTCCGAAGATGGCCACGATGATGGATCGCTTCGTACCGATCCGCTCGCTGGTCGGTGCTCAGGCCGATCACGACGCGACGCAATGTTTCACCGGCCGTCCGCCACGCGGTGCCGGAGTGCCGACCGGAGGTTGGCCGCAGTTCGGATCGACCGTCTCGAAGGTCAAAGGTCCGGTCGATCCTGCGACGCCGCCGTACGTCAGCCTCTGCTATACCACCACACACGGGCCGTACAACGAACCAGGGCCGGGGTTCCTCGGAGTTGGTCAATCGGGTTTTCGGCCGCTCGGTTCGACGCGCGATGACATGGTCCTGAACGGCATCACGCCAGAACGACTCGGTGATCGCAAGGCTCTGCTGTCGAGCGTCGATCGATTCCGTCGCAACGTCGATGCCAAGGGAATGATGGACGGACTCGACACGTTCACGCGGCAAGCGATGGACTTGCTGACGTCATCTCGCTTGGCCGAGGCACTCGACCTGTCGAAAGAAGATCCGCGGATTGTCGCGCGATATGGCACGGGTAATCCGAAGATCCTGATGGACGGCAACGGTGCCCCGCGCGTCCCGCAGAGTTTTCTGCTCGCTCGGCGACTGATCGAAGCGGGCGTGCGAGTCGTGACCATGAACTACAGCAAGTGGGACTGGCACGGCGGATTGAACGCCGAAGGCCGGGCGAACAACTCGATCTTCCTCCGCGAGCAGGAAGACTTCCCGGTCTTCGACAACGCGATCACCACGCTGGTCGACGATCTCGACGTGCGCGGGATGCTGGACGACACGCTGATCCTGGTCTGGGGCGAGTTCGGCCGCACGCCGGTCATCAGCAAGATCGTCGGCCGCGATCACTGGCCGCGCCTCGCTTGCGCGTTGCTTGCTGGCGGCGGCATCCGCGCGGGGCAAGCCATCGGAGCCTCCGACAAGATCGCCGGCGAAGCGGTCGATCGTCCGGTCACGTTCCCAGAAGTCTTCGCCACGCTCTACAACCATCTCGGCATCGACGGAGCGAACACGACCGTTCAAGATTTCCAAGGTCGCCCGCAATACCTCGTCGATGCCGGCACGAAGCCGATCCACGAGTTGATCTGATTGTGGCGGATGCGTCTCGCATCCGACCGACGCGAGGCGTCGGCCACGTTTACCAAAAACATGTCCGACGACCGCGACGAATTGCTGTTTGCTCTACTTGAACGGCTGATCGCGTCGTCGCGAGATGGTCGGATGCCAGATTTTTCTGCCGTCACGCACGAGCATCCCGATTTTGAAACTGAGTTGCGCGAGCTGTGGGCCACCGCGATGATCGCCGAGAATTTCGGCAGCTTCTCACATAGATCAAGCGTCTCGCCTGAGTCTGAGCTTGGCGATGTTGAGGACACTCGCACGCGAGCCGCATGCACCACACCAAGACGAATCGGCGATTTCGAATTGCTTGAAGAGATCGGCCGCGGCGGCATGGGGGTCGTTTATCGCGCGACACAGATCAGCCTCAACCGTGCGGTCGCGTTGAAGATGATCTTGCCTGGCCGGTTGGCCTCCGCCACGGACCTGTCTCGCTTTCGAGCCGAAGCCGAGGCGGCCGCGAAGCTCAAGCATCCGCATGTCGTCTCGGTGCATGAGGTCGGCGAACTCGACGGCCAGCCGTTCTTCAGCATGCCATTGATCGAGGGAACGACATTGGCAAAACGTTTGCAAGACGGTCCGCTGACGTCTTGCGAAGCGGCTGAGTTGCTGGTCCCGATCTGCCGAGCCGTTGCCGCCGCGCATCGGCATGGCATTCTGCATCGCGATCTCAAGCCATCGAATATCCTGATCGACCACGAAGGGCAGCCATACGTCACCGATTTCGGACTCGCAAAACGGCTCTCGGCAAACCAGCACGACGCGCCAGCGAGTGGTCACGGTTCCGTGCGAGATGGCGACTCGCTGCCGCGTCGTGCTGGTGTTGACGAGCTCGCAAACCTCACCGCGACTGGTGCGATCCTCGGCACGCCAAGCTACATGGCTCCCGAACAAGCCGCTGGCCAGCGCGGCGAGGTTGGCCCGGCCAGTGATGTTTACAGCCTCGGAGCGATCTTGTTCGCGATGCTTACCGGGCGTCCGCCGTTTCAAGCAGCCTCGCCAGTGGACACCATCTTGCAAGTGCTCGAACAAGACCCGATCCCTCCGCGTGTGCTCAATCCCAACGCGGACCCGGACCTCGAACTCATCGCGCTGAAGTGCCTGCAAAAACCGAGCGACTTGCGGTACGCGACCGCCGATGAACTCGCCGATGATCTGCAAGCGTTCTTGGATCACGAAGCGATCTCGGCGCGGTCGGGGCACTTCTCGCAAATCCTCAGCCGAGCCTTTCGCGAGACGCATCATGCAGCCGTCTTGCAGAACTGGGGCTTGCTCTGGATATGGCACGGGGTCGTCATCTTTGCGATGAGCCTGCTGACCAGTGTGCTGCTGCTGTGCGATGTGAAATCGCGTTGGGTGTATCCCGGTCTGTGGGTCGTGCTGCTGGGCATCTGGGCCGCGTGCTTCTGGAGCCTGCGCCGCCGAGCCGGCCCGATCACCTTCGTCGAACGCCAAATCGCTCACACCTGGGCCGGCAGCATGATCGCCAGCACCGGCCTGTACGTCGTCGAGTGGGCGTTGGGCTTGGACGTGCTGTCGCTTTCGCCGGTGCTGGGCCTGATCAGCGGCATGGTCTTCTTGGTCAAAGCGGCCATCCTCTCCGGCCGGTTCTACATTCAGGCAGTCGCGATGTTCTTGATCGGCATCGTCATGGCGCTGATGCCGCTGTGGCCAATCCCCGATTTGCGGATCGCACTGTTTGGCGTGGCCTCTGGGTTGAGCTTCTTCGTGCCGGGTTGGAAGTATTACCGGCAACGACGTGAGGGAGAGATGCGTCGATCTTGATTGTCTCTCGTTGTCAGTCGTCGTCGCCCGATACTACCATGTGCCCGCATCGGATTTTCCTGATGTGTCTCCGATGACTCCCGCCTAATTCCTCCCGCCTTCCGAGTGCCCTTCATGCTGAATTTTTTCGGATCGAAGAAGACCCTGTGTGATGGGATGACTCGTCGCGACATGCTCAAGGTTGGAGCGTTGGCGGTCGGCGGTTTGACGCTGACCGATCTGCTGCGAGCGGAACAAGTGGCCGGCAAGAAATCGGCGAAGTCCGTGATCATGGTCTACATGTGCGGAGCTCCCGGTCATCAGGACATGTATGACTTAAAAATGAATGCTCCGGCGGAGATTCGGGGTGAGTTCCGGCCGATCCCGACGAGCGTGCCGGGCATCGAGATCTGCGAGCACATGCCGCGCATGGCGGCGATCATGGACAAGCTGGTTCCGTTGCGCTCGGTCTACGGATCGCCGGACGGGGATCACGATTCGTTCATTTGCTACACCGGCCGCTCGAAGCGGCAGCAGCCTCCGGGAGGTTGGCCGTCGGTCGGTTCGACGGTGTCGAAGGTGATCGGCTCGCGGAACAAAGCGGTGCCGCTGTTCGTGGGCTTGTCGCCGGACACGGGGCATCCGCCGTATGGCTCGCCGGGATTGCCGGGCTACCTGGGAGTTTCTCACGCGGCATTCCGTCCGTCGGGACCGGGACGAGCCGACATGGTGCTCAACGGGATTGATGCGACTCGGCTGGGTGATCGCAAAGCGTTGCTCGCGTCGGTCGATCAGATCCGCCGCGAGGTTGATGCGTCGGGCACGATGCTCGGCATGGACTCACTCGCTCGGCAGGCGTTTGAGATTCTCACGTCGAGCAAGCTGGTCGATGCGCTCGATCTGTCGAAAGAAGACTCCGCGACGCGCGAACGCTACGGCAAAGGGGACACGAAGAACTTCGGTGACGGAGCGCCTCGCAACCTCGAACATTTCTTGATGGCTCGGCGATTGGTCGAGGCGGGGGCTCGCGTGGTGACGCTGAACTTCGGCCGCTGGGATTTCCACAGCGACAACTTCAACGGCATGAAGAACACGCACCTGCCGCCGTTCGATCAAGGACTCTCGGCACTCATCGAGGACTTGCACGCTCGCGGCCTGGCCGACGACGTGATGGTCTGCGCGTGGGGCGAGTTCGGCCGCACGCCGCGCATCAACCCAGACGCCGGCCGCGATCACTGGCCGCAAGTCGGCGGTGGAGTCCTCGCCGGAGGCGGCATCCGCGCGGGCCAAGTCATCGGAGCGACCGATCGACACGGAGCCGAAATCGCCGAACGTCCAATTCACTTTGCGGAAGTCATCGCGACGCTCTATCAACACTTGGGCATCGATCTCGAAACGAAGCTCAACGATCTAGCCGGCCGTCCGCAGTACGTCGTCGATGGCAAGAAGCCGTTGCCGGAATTGGTGTGAGCACCACCACACAACTCTTCTGATCCACGAGACGACCCATGTTCGACGTCGGTTCATTTCGGACGAAGACTTGCGGGACGGTCGGACGTCGCTCGTTCTTGCGATTGGCCGCGTCGGTGCCGATCGGCATGGGTTTGTCGCAGGCCGTCGGGCAACAAGTCGTGCGGCAGGGACCGCGAGCGAAGTCGGTCATTTTCGTCTTTTTGTGGGGAGCTCCTAGTCATCTCGACACGTGTGATCCAAAACCGGACGCACCGATGGAATTCCGAGGACCGTTTCATTCCATCGCGACACGCACTCCCGGTCTGAACTTCACCGAGTTGCTGCCGCACATGGCCAGCCGCAGCGATCGGTTTTCAATCATCCGCTCTCACGCCACGACCGAACCGGGACATCCCGACGGCGGGACAATGGCACTGACCGGCTTCAAGGAACTCCCCGCTCCGGTGCAGCCGAACTTCGGATCGATCGTCGCCAAGCATCGCGGAAGCAAAGGGAATCTGCCGCCGTTTGTGTCGCTCACACGGGGCGTCCTGGCGGATAGCGGCCGGCGCATTGAAGGGTATGGTGGTGGAACGCTGACGCAGGCGCATGATCCGCTGCTCGTGGGTTGCTCTGCCGAAAGCGAGGTCGAGATTCCGGCGCTGCAACTTCTCGACGGTTTGAACCCGCTGCGGATTCGCGACCGAACCACGTTGATGCGCGAGCTGGATGTCGTACCGCGAACGCTCGAAACGGTCGGCTTCGATTCCTGGAACCGCAAATTTCAATCGGCCTACGACCTGCTGCTGACGCCGCAGTCTCGCCAAGCGTTCGACCTGACGCGCGAGTCGGAGAAAACGCGAGCTCGCTTCGGGCACACCGTCTTCGGACAGAGCAGCTTGCTGGCCTGCCGCTTGGTGGAGGCCGGCGTTCCCTACGTGCAACTCAACTACAGTCGGCATCCGGAAGCACTCAACACGGGCTTCGAGTTCGGTTGGGACACGCACCTCTACAATTTTGAATTGCTGCAAGACCATCACTGCCCGATTCTCGACCGAGCGTACCCGGCGCTGCTCGATGAACTGCAAGAGCGCGGGTTGCTCGATCAAACGCTGGTCGTGCTGATGGGCGAGTTCGGCCGCACGCCGAGGATCACTCCCAACGCGGCACGCGATCACTGGCCGCCGTGTTACTTTTCGATCTGGGCCGGCGGAGGCGTCAAGCCGGGACGAGTGATCGGCTCCAGCGACAAGCGCGGAGAACAGCCAATCGGCTCACCGATTTCTCCGCTGATGGTCGGAACCACGATTGCCGAGTTGGCCGGCCTCGACACGCAAGCCCGCGCCGAAATGAACGTCCTCACCGGAGGCCAGGTGATCGATGAACTGTTGTAAGGCGATCGGCAGAACTTTTCTCACCGTAGCCGCGTTCGCCAGAACGCGGGCGGCCCGCACTCTGGCGAGTGCGGCTACGTTCTGCATTGTTGTCGCAATCGCTGCTCTGCACGCCGCCGAGCCGGTGCAACTGACACGCGACGGCCGATTGAAACTCGCGACCGCCGTCTGCTCGGCCGGCCGCGAAGTCGTGTACTGCGAGCTGGCGAATCCGACCTTGTATCGGCTGATGAAATTGAACGTGCAGGACCGCACTTCGCAGCCGCTGCATCCGAAGGCGGACACTTCGGAGTTCGATCCGATGTTTGCCGCCGACGGAAAGACATACGCCTTTATCAAGACCGTTGGCGTCCTGCGTGCAGCGATCCTGATTCATGACGACATGGGGAACAAGCTCGGCGAAGTCGCTCCTGGCGGCGGTTTCTCCGGCCTGCGCAGTCCCGCGATTGCTCCAGATCGTTCGCGAGTTGTGTATTCGTTCGGCGAGGGGGGCCGTCAGCAACTTTTCGCAGTGAAGCTCGACGGCACCGAGCGACAGTCACTGGCCGATACACCGGGCATCAATAACTGGCCCGCGTTCTCACCCGACGGTCGCACGATTGTGTTCGGTTCGAGCCGCGATGCCGATTTCGAGATCTACCGCATGAACGCCGACGGCAGCGCACCGCAACGTCTCACCAACAGCCCGGCTCAAGACATTCGTCCGAAGTTTTCTCCAGATGGAAAGCGAATCGCCTTCACCAGCAATCGCGACGGCAACGCGGAGATCTATGTCATGCAAGCCGACGGTTCCCATCCGCAGCGAGTCACCGACTCCCCCGAACGGGACGACTACGCCGACTGGCTCCCCGACGGCGAACACCTCGTCATCGTCCGCGAACACGACGGTTGGCACGATCTGTTTTTGGTGGATGTGCCAGTGGCGACAAAGTAGACGAGTCACTCCGTGACTCGAACATTCCGGTCACGGAGTGACCGGTCTACTTTTCTGCAAACGCCGCCATCTCGGTCGCGACGAGCAGCGACATCGCTCCGCCGCGATCATCAGCGCCGAGGATCGCTTTGCGGTCGAGATACGCTCGCAGCGAAGTTTGCTTGCCGGTCCCTTCGCAGACGTCGATCAGCGAGCCGTCCGCACCGATGCGAGCCAGAATCGCTGGCCAAGCTTTGCGGACGCACGGCTCATAGGTGGCGCGGTCGAGCCAGCCGTGCTTCATGCCGCGCAGCATCGAAAACGTGATCATGCAGGTCGCCGTCAACTCGCGATAACTCCCTTCCACGTCGATGACCTGATGCCACATGCCGGTCGGGTCTTGATGAGTACGCAACGCTGCGAGATGTTCTTGAAACGCGCGGAGCATTTCGGCTCGGCCAGGATGCTCGGCCGGAAGATCAGTCAACGTCAGCGCGAGTCCCAGTGCCGGAAATCCATTGCCGCGTCCCCAAGCCGCATCGTTGAGCGGCGAGTTGCGATACAGCCCGTCCGGTCGCGCGCAGAGCTTTCGCATGAACGCGAGATGCCGCACGGCCATGTCGTGAAACTTCACATCACCCGTCAACCGGCCCGTCTGAGCGAGGATCGGACAAGCCATGAAGACCGCGTCGGACATCTCGACATGCGACGGCATCGCTTCGAGCGGTTTGCCGTCTTTGTCGAACGCGAAATCGGCGGCGGCCTTCGCGAGCGCAATCAACTTCGTTTTGGTTGGCTCGTCTTTGGTTCGCAGAGCTAACTCGCCGAAAACCAGATGCCCCGCGAAATCACTGCCGCTCGGCTTGTCGCTGATCGTTTTCTGTTTCCCAGAAACGTACGGCTCTACTAATCGCTCGGCGTCTTGCCGATGCGACGGATCGTTGGTTAGTTCGCTCAATCGAATGCGACCGATGACCGCGACTGCCGGGATGTATTGCACGGTCTTCAACGAGTGGCCGTATCGCTTCGCGAGTTGTTCCGCGACTTCGAGTGGAGATCGTCCAATTCGTTGCTGTCTTTCGAGCCGCGCTTCGCTGTGCGGCGCGGAGAGTTTCCGCAGCGAGTCGGCGACTTTCGTGAAGATGACTGCTTCCTGACCATCCTCGGAAACACCTTTGGCGACATTCCACTGCGCGGAAAACAACTTGCCAACGCCAGCGACGGAATTCTGCTTAAGTTGTCGCGACAGGGCATCGTCCAATTGCACCACTTGATCCCATCCGAGCGTTCGGAGAGGCGTCGCGCGTTGGACCTCAATGACCATGTCCGGGGCCTGCGTTCCCAGCCAACGCCAGAGGTATTGCGCTTCCGGGACGGTCAGACTCTGATAGCCATCGGCCGGAGGGGAATAGCCGCGAGTCAATTCGCCTCCGGAGTAATTCTTCCCGCCGAGCTCTCCGGCCCAACCATCTGGATTGGCGATGACGACTGCCGAAACGGCCATCGACTCGCGCAATGACTTCGCTTCGTCGGACGTGTGGAACCAACGCAACATCCGGTAGGTTACGTCGACGCTCTCATTCATTCCGTCCAATCCACCGACCAGCCAAACGTGAAGCCGATTGGGTTCGTCAGCCAACTCGGCACGATCAATCAGACACGGAATCGAAATTTCTCGCCGCGTGACACCAATCGCCGACGCGATCAAACGTGAGTCCTTCACCCAGGTCTCGCGAGCCAGCCGCTCTGTGACGCTGCGGTCTTCGCTGCTCGCGGGGAATCCCCAGCCTGCGACGAACATCATCACACACCAAGCAAGTCGATTCATCAGGGAGCTTCCTGGAAGACGTTGAAGGAAACGTTGAATGGATACGGCGGCGACCATGCTGATCGAGACGTCTCCAAATCGCCAGCGCTCGTGTCGTTTAGCGCTCGGTTGGCGAAGTCGTCAGTCAGTTGTGAGTTGGCCACATCTCGTAAAGCTATCTTGACGGTCGCGCGCGCGCCTCGTAGCATCCGCCCCCCAGTCTTGGGTTCTGAGGGGCTCTCTCTTCTACGATGCCATCTGAGCATCGGATTTGCCGCCAACTGTCCGCAACGGAACACAGCGCACTCGGCGGAAGTCGTTCATGCCCCTCCCGGCTCGGGATCGACCTGTCACTGGTTCGAGTCTTCAATTCTCTTGGCTCACGGGATGTGACGCCGATGCTTCTGCGGCAACAAGGCCCAGCGCTGGTTGTTCACACCCCTGCCAAGCTGAATCTGTTTTTGGAAATTTTGGGGAAGCGGCCCGACGGCTATCACGAGCTGGAAACGCTCATGGTCACCGTGGGGCTTTACGACACGTTGCGGTTCACGGAGGACGATTCATCTGCCACGCCGTCGCCAATCGCGTCGGCATTGTCTGCGGCCGCTATGCCGTCTGACATTCACCTCGCTTGCCGTTGGGCCGGGCCGCCGGAGTTTTCGCCGGGGCCATTGCCAACGGGTCACGACAACTTGGTGATGCGGGCGGCTCAACTGTTGCGAGAAGTCACGGGGACTCGGCGCGGAGCGTCGATCGAACTGACTAAACGCATTCCGCTGGCGGCCGGGTTGGCAGGAGGATCGAGCGACTGTGCTGCAACACTGTTTGCCTTGAACCGACTGTGGAAGCTGGGCCTCTCTGACCAGCGCTTGCTGGAACTGGCGGCTCGGCTAGGGAGTGACATCGCTTTCTTTTTGACAAAAGCTCCGGCCGCCATTTGTCGCGGCCGAGGCGAAATCATCGAGCCTGTGGCAACACCCATGAGACTGCACTTCGTCATCGCCAAGCCAACCAGCGGGTTATCGACCGCCGCCGTGTTCCGGCAGTGTCGTTCCGCCGCGTCGCCGCGATCCGCGCAACCCCTCTTGTCAGCCCTCCGCGCCGGGCATCACGCTCTCGCCGCGAAGCATCTCCACAACGCTCTGCAATCGACGGCCGAGCAACTCAACTCGGACGTCGCTCGTCTGCGTCACACATTTGCCCGCCTGCCGTTCCTCGGACATCAGATGAGCGGCAGCGGAACCTCTTATTTCGGAATTTGTTCGCAGCGAAAACAGGCGACGGCCCTTGCGGCTCAAGTCCGTTCGGCAGGCTGCGATCAGGTCTTTGTAGCTTCGATTCAACCGTAGATCAGGCTTTCTAGCCTGACTTCGCACCAGTTCAATTGATGTTTCTTGAGTGACAGCAGCGTCAGGCTGGGAAGCCTGACCGACGGAGGTCTGGTCTTCATTCAGTGAAGGAGTGCTGCCGTGGAAATCACCGAAGTTCGCGTGAAGTTGATGAGCGACCCCAACGATCGGTTGTTGGGCTTCTGTTCGGTCACGCTGGATGCCAGCTTTGTCATCCGAGATTTGAAGATCATCCAAGGCGGCAAGGGCTGCTTCGTGGCCATGCCAAGTCGCCGGTTGATGGACCGCTGCTCGCGCTGCCACACCAAGAACCATCTCCGAGCCCGCCACTGCAATCACTGCGGCGAACAACTCCGCGAGGACCGCTCCGCCAAGGATCTCGACGGCCGAGCCAAGCTCTACGCCGACATCGCGCACCCCATCAACAGCGAGTGCCGCGAGAAAATCCAATCCAAGGTCATGGAAGCCTTCGAGCAAGAGAAGATCCTCGCTCAACAAGACGGTTACATCTGCCGCTACGACGACTACGGCGAAGACGATTACGACGACGAGCCGATCTCCGCCACGTTCACTCGCCGCGAATCACCCAGCCGCGAGGGAACAATCCGCATCGACCAACCGCAACGCTCCACCAGTCCATCGCAACCGCACGTCCTCAAGATGCCCCAGTCCGAGCCCTCAACCGTCACCGTCCGCATCACACGCGACGACGAGGAAGAATCGTTCGGATCTGGAATCGTGTGAGACACGTAGCGAAGGCCGCTCGCCTGGTCACGCCGGAAGTGGATTAGACTCAGGATCTCGCGCTCCATATGCAACTCCGACGTCCACGGCCGAGTTCCCGAACTATCGCCGCGCGTTCGTAGGTTGGGACTCCGTCCCGACCCGCTTGTGAATCTCGAACGCAAGAGCCTTTGCGATGTCAGACGCGCGTGCCGACTATGCAAATTCGGTCGGGAAGGCGTCCCAACTTACGGCTTCCATTCGCGGGCGAATTGCAGGGCGCGTTGGCGGACGGGTTCACTGAGGGTTTGGTCCGCCGAGAGGGCGGCGAGCCATTCGGCAGGGGTCTGGCACTTCAGAATTCAGAACTGGCCGACGCGCGACATCGGTGGTCGTCGCCGCGCCCCAGTCGGCCAATTGTGAATTGTGAAGCGCCTGACCCCGGTGTGGCGCGACGTCCCCAGCGAACTTGCATGATGGAGGATGGGCACTTCTGCCCGTCTGGCTTTTGGTGAGCGAACAAGGAACCGCAGGGACGGGCAGGATTGCCCATCCTCCGTCACGCTACGAAATTCACGAACTCAGTGACAACTCTCCGATCCCGCGCGCTGCGGTTGGCGAGTTTTCAATCCGTGACATTGGCCACGAAAAACACAAAAAGTCACGAGAAGGAACTGCTCGAAGCATTGGTTGGTGACGAGCCTTGTCGCAGTGATTCCTGCTTGGTGACTATTGTGCTTCTCGTGGCCATAAATGCTGCGAGTGAGTTTGGATTCTGCCGGCTGCTTTACAAGTCTGCCATTTGAGGCGGAGAATCGCAGCCGTTCGACGTGTGCTGATTTCTGAAATGACGCAACGGGGTCGGGAGTCTTTTTCAGGTCGGAGTTTGACTCTTCGCCAATCCATCGCGGTCAGACGTTCAATGGCCCTTCGTCCGACCTGAAAAAGACTCCCGACCCCTTTCCGCTGACTGAGAGTTCGCTCGCCATGATGAATCGCTCTGCGAATCTCGAAGAGACCACGACGGTGCATGGCTCTCAGCCGTTGGGCGGAGTGATTCATACTTATCAGCGGTATGACCCGACGAACATTCCTTCGCCGAGGCAGCCGCCGCCGGATTTGGTGTCATCGGCGTTCGAGCACATGCTGGCGTATGGCGACTTGAGCGAACTGACCGAAGCCGAATTGGCGCGCGCGGTGCATCTCGATGTGCGGCAGATCGCGGGGTTGGGGCCGAGCCTCGAATCGCTGCGACAGATGTTGCTCAAACGGAAGAAGAAGATTCTGGAGACGTGGGAAACGAAACGTGTTGTCGAAGAGACTCGCAAGACGTTTGAGCAATTGGCCGCGAAGACCGTGCCGCCGAAGGAACTGGCTCAGGCGTTTCAGAAGGCGGTTAAGGAAGAACAGATTCGCGACCTTGAACGGCTGTGGTATCGCGCGGGGGGCGAGCGGTCGAAGTTCGCTCGGCAAGTGCTGCAAGTGGCGGAACGACTGGGCGAGAAGTATCAAGTTGATGAACTCGCGGCGAAGTACGAGTTCACCGGCCGCAAGCCGTTGTCGGTCGAGATGGCTCTGGAAGTCAAAGAAGAACTGGAAACGATCGACCGGCTGCTGAAGCAACTCGAAGAGGCGGCGAAGACGGCGCAGATTGCGATCATCGACTTGAATGAGCTGTCGCAGTTCGCGGACGAAGAGCAACTCGAAGGACTGGCTCAACTGCAACGGCAGGTCGAAGAGATGGTTCGGCAGATGGCCGAGCAGCAAGGGCTGGAACACGGCCGGCGCGGCTTTGAACTGACTCCGAAGGCGTATCGGCTGTTTCAAGGGAAGCTGCTGGAAAAGATCTTCAGCCAGTTGCAGGCGTCGCGCAGTGGACGGCATCAAGGCCCGATCGTTGGCGAAGGAGCGGTCGAATTGCAGACCACGAAGGAGTACGAATTCGGCGACTCGGTCTCGCAGATGGACATCCCTCAGACGCTGATCAACGCGATGCTGCGTACGGCGGCGGAACAGTCTGTAGGGTGGGTCGAGTCATCGAGACCCACCAAATCTGCGATCGACATGGTGGGTCTCGATGACTCGACC
>CAMDDX010000219.1 GCA_945893075.1 Planctomyces sp. SH-PL62
AGACCTCGTCGAAGTGATGCGGCTCGCGCACGCCTCGCGGCGTGCGCTCCGTCGGTGTTGAGCGCGGAGTCGGAATCCAAGTCAGCAAACTTGGCCGAGAACATCAGGCGCACGAGCCCGACGAACGAATACGACCCACCCACAGCAGAGGCGGGTCACACATCCGGCGGCAGCTCAACAGTGCAGCGGGCCGCAACGTCCCCAGAGCGAGACTTGTCCCGCCGACAGCCACCGGACGCACCGGCTCGGAGGAATCGCGCCGAGGTTGAGCGTTGGCAGCAGCGATTGCCGAACACCAGTCTGTTCGCGTCGTGTTCGACGCTGAGCACTGTTCGATTCGGACAGCGTCACTTCCGCGAGTTCGATTTCCTCGCTCGCATCGGCCGGGTCGCTTTCTTCGCAGCGCACGTCATCCGGCAAGAGCGAGAGCATGACCGGCGATGCCGACAACATCACCGACAGCACGCAACTCAGCCACACGCACAGCCAGGAATGATGGCGAGATAGAAACGTCATGGAGGATGTGATCGTCAGGAATCGAGAACCGGATGAGCTTGGCGGGAGCGCCTTCAACATGCCGGGCATTGTTCCCAATTTGACAATCCGCACAAGGCAGTTTTCAGAACCAAAGTCGGCAGAGCAGGCTCAACGCTGTCGAACTCGCCCGCGTGGATCGAGCGGCACCCAGAGCGTCTCGATCTTTTGCCAACGGTCGCATTCAGGAGGCAATCCGGCGGCTTTCAGAATCCGTTCGACGTGGAACCAGCGGAGCGGTTGTTGTTGTTCGATGCGATTCAAGTCGCGAATCAGAACGGCGTAGCCGAACGGCATCCGCGAACAGAACTCGCGCAGAGTCGAGGTGACTTCGGCGATGAGCAGCCGCAGCTCGGTGGCCAGCGGCGGATGCCCCTGCGACACGAGCAATGCGCGATAGCGGTTCGACCAGTCGCGCTTCGTCTGGGTGAGATCGCTGACTTCGCCCACGCGCGCAATCTGTTTGAGTTCCGGCCAAGTCGGCACTTCCCGGCCGCTGGCGATGGCGTGCAATCGGCGCGTCCAGGTTTTGTCCAACCCCGCCAGCCGCAGTCGGCGAGCTAACGGCAGCACGCCCCCTTCGCGCTGGGCCAGCCGTTCGATCAGTTCGCTGACGGTGCTGGGATTTTTCCAGGCTTGCCGCGCGGTTTCACAGTCGCGCTGGTACTGAAACAGCTCTTGCAGCCGCAACTTTCCGGCATGATGGATGGCGTCGATGATTCGTACCTTGGCCGAATCGAGGATGTGTTCAATTCCCCGTTCGACCTTCTGGTATTCAAGGTTCGTGTAGCCCAGGAACTTGGCCGTCTGAGGAATCTCAAAGCCGTACAGTTCGCGAGCCAGGCGGATATCGACGCGGGTTTCTGGGCGGCGACGACAGTGGAAGTGCCGGCGGTGATCGCACCACAATTCCAGCAGGCGCGATTGCTCGGCCGTGTCTGACGTCAGCAGCGCGGCCAAGCCCGCTGGAAACGCCTGCATCGAATACATGCCGTCCTCTTCGATGTGCTTGATGATGCGGGCCGGCTTCTTACCTCCGATGCGAAACAGATTGGCGAGTGCGCGGCGTGACTGACCTCGTTGCTCGCGAAGTTCCTGCAATCGTTCCCCGAAAGTCTGTCGCGATTGTTGCTTCTGCTGCTCGCGAATGTTTTTCTGCCACAACTGTTTGAGCGTCCGCAATTCACCGGGAGTGCGACACAAACTTTCGGCCGGCTTGGCCATTTCTCCCCAGGGAGGCAATTCGAAATAACAGAGCCGCTTCATCGAATTCGACGACACCCCCAGCGTTCGCAGGTAGCTCTCCGAGCGGCCCTGGCGCGCGCACCACATGCACAACTCGGCCCACGCCGGTGGATAGCCTCGGTCGATGAACCGCTGGCGTTCGGTTTTTTCCCAGACAGATTCGGCCCGTGCCTCGTCCTCACCGACCAGCCGGCAGAAGCGCCGCAACAGAGATAACGGGATCGGGAAATGCCCGCGACGATATTCCCACAACGTACACGCACTGAGCTTCACGCGGCGGGCTAATTCCGTCAGCGAGCCGGCTCGCATTTCGTAGCGCGCGATCAGTTCGGGAATGGACTCGGGCGCACCGGCGTAGAGCTGGCAGAGCTCTTCGACCTGCTCGGAGGAGACCTCACGCCGCTGACAGAATTCGATAAACCGCTGCATCGTGCGGCAGGTCGGCGTGTGGACTCCCAACTCCATGTCGCGGAGCGCCGCGCGACTCATGCCCGCCTGCCGCGCGAATTCCAATCGCGTCATGCTCAAGGTTTTCGCGCGGATCTTCACGGCCACTTGCGCCAGCGGCGGGGCCTGCTTGGATCGAGCCAACGACCGCAGCCGCAGGTTGGCATTGCGCAGGGCGTGGCCTGTCAGTCCTTTTGAACCGTTACGGGACTTGCTCGCATCATGCGGCATACCAAACTCCGGGAGGCAGGAGGAGTCGGCGGGCGGGATCCGGTTGGGCAGGGAGAACAATCGCAGAATGACAACAAACCGCTCTCCCATCAAGGTTGCCTGATGGCTTGAAGCCACGATGGGACGCACTTTGCATCGGCGACGGTTTCGAGCAACGCCCCCATCGACCTCGCGTCGATGGAGCGAAAGATGGAGAGCTAATCAGCGGCAATACGATCCGTTGTCTGACCAAGCCACATCGTTAGCACGCCATCGGACGCTCCAGCCAGCCAAGCTGGATGGGGGCGAGCCAACGGCATCAACAGCTCACTGTGCGGAACCTTCCCAAACAGTGCGACGCCGCCCAGTCGCAGAGCGGTCGATTCAAAGCCGCACATCGTCCGTGGCTGATATTGCGAGCTGGTTGGGCGTGGAACACCGTTTGCCAAGCTCTCTGATCGTGTTGGGTGACTCACTTTATTCAGTCAGGAGACTTGTGATGAAAACAGCTCGATGGGGTTGGAGTGCATTGGCCGTCGCGTTGATCGGTGCGGGTGGTCTGACGATGACCCAGTTCGCCGCCACGCAGGAGACTCAGCCGCCGAAGAAGACCGAACCTGCGGCAAAAAAAGAGGACGAGAAGTCGGCGAAGAAGAAAGACGAGAAGACGACCCCCGCTCGCCAAGGGGTCTCGAAGTTTATGCGCATGAAGTTGGAAGCCTCCCAACAGGTGCTGGCCGGACTCGCTCTGGAAGATTTTGAACTGATTCAGGAAGGGGCCGCGAAGCTCGAAGAGATGAGCGCTGCCGAGAAATGGCGTGTCACCAACGATCCGTTCTTCCGCGAGCACAGCGTTGATTTCCAACGCGTGGCTCAGCGGTTGGTCAAGAACGGGAAAGACGGAAAGCTCGATGCCGCGGCGCTGTCGTGGCTCGAATTGACGATGCAGTGCATCGAGTGCCACAAATGGTCGCGAGCCAATCTGGTCGTGGATCAGCCGGCCCGCTAAGGAAGGGGGCATAACAGCATTTGTCCGGGGTCAGGCACCGCAAAATTCAAAATTGGCGGAGTGATGTCCTGTGGGCGCATTCAGCGATACTCCGCCAATTTTGAATTTTGCGGTGCCTGACCCCTGCCGGTGGAATTGCTGTTTTGCATCCGGTAAGGAACGTGTGGCGGATTCAGGCTTGGCACATCGGGACGAGGTTGCTTTGCTCACGAATGACGGGCGGGGTGTCTGTCGTTGCGGGCACGAACATGACGCTTTTCGATTGGCTGCTGTCGCTGTTGGGATATGGGCTGACGCTGTTGCTGTTGCCCGTCGTGTTGTTGCTCAAAAAGCGGCAGCCGGTTTCGAGCGTCGCGTGGATGCTGGCGATCGTATTCATCCCGATCGGCGGAGCCGTGCTGTTTCTGCTGTTTGGAATCAACCGGATTGAGCGGCGCAAAGTTTCTAAACAGCGTTCGGCGGAACAACTGGCGGAGCAGCATCCGCAACGGTTGGAACATGATCGGCAGCCGCGTGACACGGACCGGTTGGAGACGCGGCGGTTGATGCGATTGGCTCAGCGGCTGACCGACGCTTGGCCCACTTGTGGCAACGACATCGAATTGTTGACGGATACGAATCGCACGATGGGACTGATCGAGCAGGCGCTGCTCAGCGCGCGCGAGTCGATTCATCTCGAATACTACATCTGGCAGGCCGACCGTACGGGGACGCGGTTTCGTGATCTGCTGATCCGCAAAGCTCGCGAAGGGGTGCGCGTGCGCTTCTTGTACGACGGGTTCGGTTCGTTCTGGCTCACGAAACGCTTCTTGCGGCCGATGCGTGAGGCGGGAATTCAGATCGCGACCTTTCTGCCCGGTCAGTCATTTCGCGAGCGGTGGTCGCTGAACCTGCGGTGTCATCGCAAGATCGTCGTGGTTGATGGCCGCGTGGCCTTCACCGGCGGCATGAACATCGGCGACGAGTACATCGGCCGCAGTTCCACGTCCGTGTTTTGGAGAGACGCGCACTTGCGAGTCATTGGACCGGAAGTCTGGCGGCATCAATTGGTGTTCGCCGAGGACTGGTATTTTGCGACCGGCGAAGTGCTGCCTGACTCAGAATCGTTTCCGCCGCCGGCAGTCATCGGCACCGTGACCGCTCAGACGGTCAGCGGCGGCCCGGAGAGCGAGCCGTCGGTGTTCCAAGCCTTGATGCTGGCGGCGATCAACGAGGCGCAGGAGCGCGTGCTGATTGTGACGTCGTATTTTGCTCCCCCCACGGCCATCGTCGTCGCGATGGAGAACGCCGCGCTGCGTGGCGTTCGCGTGCGACTGCTGTTGTCGGGTCGCCTGAATCATTTCCTGACCTTGCTGGCCGGCCGTGCGATCTACGATTCGCTGCTGAGAGCCGGCGTTGAGATCGCGGAATATCAGCGGGGCTTGTTGCACTCGAAGACGCAGACCATCGACGGGCATTGGTCGCTGGTCGGCTCGGCGAACGTCGACTGCCGCAGCTTGTTCTTGAACTTCGAGGCCGGAATGGTGTTGTACGACGAACGAATCGCGCAACAATTGGAGCAGCAGTTCGAGCTCGACATGCAGGACTCGATCCTCATTAACCCGGAGGTCTGGGTTCGTCGTCCGTGGTTCCATATCGTCGGCGAAAACCTCTGCCGGCTGTTCACGCCGGCCTTGTAGGGTGGGACCAGCGGCGCTTCGCCGCGCCGGCCCACCGCCAGACGAATAATATCATCGCTGACAGCAAAAATTGGTGGGCCGGCGCTCGAAGCGAGCTTGTCCCACCCTACGGTATAAGCCCCAGATGTTCGGTATCACTTCCAACTTGATCGGCTGGTTCGCCGTGGCTTCACTGGCGACGTTCGTCGTCAGCGCGGTTGCACTGCCGTGGCTGCTGACGCGACTTCCCGAAGACTATTTCGACGAGACTTCGCCGATAGCACATCCACCGTGGCCTCGTCATCGCGCGTTGTATTGGGCCTGGCGACTGCTCAAGAATTTGCTGGGGGGCGTGTTGGTGGTGGCGGGTTGCGTGATGTTGTTTTCGCCCGGACAAGGCCTCCTGACGATCATGGCCGGACTCTGGCTGGCGGATCTGCCGGGCAAACGCCGCTGGGAGCGATACTTGATCGGTCGCCCCCAAGTGCTGGCGTCGATCAACTGGGTTCGCCAGAAATCCGGCCAGCCACCACTGCGAGTTTCCAAAGACGCGGAGTAGTTCAACTCATGATGCGATTGGTCACCTACAACATCCACAAAGGGATCGGCGGCAACGACCGGCGGTACAACCTCGAGCGCATCATCGACGTGCTGGCCACGCTGGATGCGGATTTCCTTTGCCTGCAAGAAGTGACCATCGACCTGCCGCGTACCAGCCGCCACGATCAAGCCGACATTCTGGCCGAGCGGTTTCAGCCGATGTTCGCCACATTCCAGCAGAATGTGCATTGGCAAGTCGGAGGCTACGGCAACCTGCTGCTGTCTCGCTGGCCGTTGTCCGAGCACCATCGCATCTCATTGCAGTTCGGACAGAAGAAGCCGCGCGGCGCGCAGTTGGTCGTGGTGGAGTCACCCTCTGGATTGCTCCGCCTAACCAACTGGCACTTGGGGTTGAGCGAACGCGAACGGGATTGGCAGGTGCGACGGTTGCTGAGTCACCCGCTGTTCCACTCGACCGCCAAGCACCCGACCTTGATGTGTGGCGATTTCAATGACTGGCGAAACACGCTGGGTCGAACGCTGCTGATTCCGCACGGGCTGGCTCAAGCGACGTCTCCGCCCGGAAAGTTCCGTTCGTTCCCTGCCGCGATGCCGGTGATATCGCTCGACAAGGTCTTTCATTGCGACGGTATCACGATCGAATCAGCACATCTGGTGAAGACTCGACAAACGCGACAGGCGTCCGACCATTTGCCGCTGCTGGTCAACTTTTCGATGCAGTCGTAGCCGCACTCGCCAGAGCGTGGGGGATGGGCCGACGACCCGCGTTCTGGCGAACGCGGCTACAGCGAGTGTGTCCCACGTATCGTGAGGACGGGACACATCGCACTGCGGACGACGTTCTCGGCGACGCTACCCATCAAGAGGTGCTTCAGTCCGGTGCGGCCATGAGTTGCCAGCACGATCATGTCGATCTTCTCGTGCGTGGCGTAGGTGAGGATTTCGTGGATCGCCGGACCTTCTCGATCCGCTCGCACAATGGCGGAGCAACGCGCGGCGAGTTCAGGACTGGGCAGCGCGGCGAGCTTCTCGTGACACAACAAACGCAGCTTGGGCAGCCACTCCGGCATCGGACTCATCGCCAATTCCGGATTTAGCGAGATGGCGTCGTAGCCCTCGAAGACGTGCAGCAGATGTAGCTCTGCTTGAAACTTGTCAGCCAAATCGACTGCGAATTGCAGAGCGTTGAGGCTGAGATCGCTGAAATCGACGGGGCACAGAATCTTTCGGAGCGTGAGCACGATGGCCGTCCTTTCGAGAGCGAAGCGAGGAGTCGGGCGAATGACCTTGCAAGCGCGATGCCAAAGGTGTGGCGCACGCGGCTCGCGTGCGCAACGGTCTCAGCACAGCGACCACAATGAGCGAATTCGCGCACACGACTGTGACGACTCCGCACGTCAATCGACTTCGCCGCACACTCGCGGCGCGAATGTCGCGTTGAATTGCTTAACCCCAACGCCAACGGCGTGGGCGCGCACGCCAACGGCGTGGCGGTGAAACCGGGATTATTCAGGGCCTCCCGCTGGAGGAAACAGACTGCCGCACACTAACCCGACGCGCAAGCGAGGCTAAATCATCACGACAGCCTCGCTTGCGCGTCGGGTTAGTGTGGAGCCATGAATAATCCGAGTGAAACGGTCGGCACGACCTTTGCCTCAGTGGCGAGCGATTAACTTCATCGCGTGCCACGATCCAAGGAGCAGTCATCATGTCCTGGTTCCCCAAGAAATGTGTGCTGGTGCCCATCGACTTCTCATCCGCATCGGACGAGGCCATTCAGACCGCGTTAGAAATCACTCGGCAACCAGGAGAGGTCCATGTGGTGCATGTGGCTCTGCTCCCGAACTTCATCCCGTATGCGGGAGAAGTGGTTTCCACGGTGGACCCAGAGCGTTGGCTGCAACTCGCCAAGACGCACTTGGCCGACTATCTGAAATCGCGTCCGCAGTTCGCGGGGGTGTGCTCGAAAGTCATCGAAGGGGATGCCGGCACGCGGATCGCCGAGTTCGCAGCCGAGGCTCACGCGGACTTGATTGTCATGCCGTCGCACGGCTACCACGGTGTCAAACGATTTCTGCTAGGCTCAGTCACCGAAGCGGTGTTGCGACACGCCCCCTGCGAAGTTCTAGTTCTGCGACGAGTTGATTAGCTCTGAACTTGGGGTCGGGCGTTCAAATTTCAATCTGCTATAGGCGGATTGAAATTTGAACGCCCGACCCCGGACCCAAGAGAAAGACCTGCCATGAGCGACGGCTCTTTGAATACCCAATTCGACGCCAGCCAAGTCGAACTCCTGTTCGTCGATGACGACAACGAGTTTCGCAACACGGCCGCAAAGCGGTTCGCTCGGCGCGGGTTTCATGTGCATGAGGCTCCCGGAGTCAACGATGCGCTGCGGCTGTTGCAGGATCGCCAGTTCGATGTCGTCGTGTCCGACATGGCGATGCCCGGACTGACGGGGCTCGACCTGCTCCAGCGGATCAAAGAGCTGTCGCCGGAATGCGAAGTCATCCTGCTGACCGGCGAAGCGACCGTCGAAACCGCCGTACAAGCGATGAAGCTGGGAGCATACGACTTTCTCTCGAAACCGTTCTCGCTGGCGGAACTCGAAACGCTGATCCAAAAGGCATTTGAGCGCCGTCGGCTCAGCCAAGAGAACGTGCAGCTCAAGGCCGTGCTCGAACGCAGCCAGCCGAAACTCCAGATGATCGGCGAATCGCCCGCGATGCAGGAGGTCTTCAAGCTGATCGCGAAAGCCGGTCCCAGCGACAAGTCGATCTTGATTCAAGGGGAGAGCGGCACTGGCAAGGAATTGGTCGCGCGCGGGTTGCACGAACATAGCTCGCGAGCGGGTCGGCCGCTGATCTCCATCAATTGCACCGCGCTGACCGAGACGTTGCTCGAAAGCGAATTGTTCGGCCACGAAAAAGGGGCGTTCACCGGAGCCGTCGCCGCCAAGCCCGGCTTGTTCGAGCTGGCCGACGGCGGCACGCTGTTCATCGACGAGATCGGCGAGATGCCCGGCGTCATGCAGGCCAAACTGTTGCGCGTGCTGCAAGACGGCTCGATGCGCCGCGTCGGCTCGCTGCAAGAGCGTCGCGTCAACGTGCGCGTCATCACCGCGACGAACCGCGACCTTGCGACGGAAGTCGCCGCGCATCGCTTCCGCGAAGATTTGTATTACCGCATCAACGTCATGTCGCTCGACCTGCCGCCGCTGCGGGCGAGAGCCGGCGACATCACGCTGCTGGTCAACCACTTCCTCGGCGCAGACTGGCAAATCGCTCCCGACGCGCTGCGAGCGCTCGAAACGTACAACTGGCCGGGCAACATCCGGCAGCTCATCAATGTCATCGAGCGCGGGAAAATCCTCGCCGAGGACAATTTCATCACGACTGACGAAATACCGGCCACGGTGCTGCATCCCACGACGTCCAACTCGGTCGTGGGGATGCCTTCCAGCGTTCGTGCGATGCCTTTGACCGATGACGGCACATTGGCCTCGATCGAGAAAACTCGCGTCGTCGAGGTCATGCAAAAGCAAAAGGGCAACAAGAGCCGCGCGGCTCAAGTCCTCGGCATCTCGCGCCGATCGCTGTATCGGCTGCTGGAGAAATACAACTTGGATGGAAGCAGCGCACCCGCTGAGCCAACCAAGAATGACGTCTGACCGTCGTTTCAAGATTGCGGTCGACCATTACGGCTGAACCGCAAACCGCATCAGCGACGAATCGGGCGGCGGACCTCGTCACTCCGTCGTCGGGATCGGGACGGCCTTCAGATGCGGTGGTTCGGCCGCGATCCGTGTTTCGAGGTTTTCCTGTTCGCTCTTACTCGTCGGCCGCATTGATCATTTCGTTGACGGCGGCGGTACTGCCGAAGACGAACAGGCAATCGCCGGTGCGGAGTTCCGTGTCGCCCGGCGGCGGGATCAATTGCTGGCCGTCGGCGCGGCGCACGCCGAGGATCATCACGCCCTTTTCTCGCAGATCGGTTTCAGACAGCCGTTTGCCGATGTAGCGGCTGTGCTCGTGCAGTTGCAGGTCGGCAAGCTCCAAGTCGATGCCGGTTTGATCGGTGACTTCCAGGAAATCTTCGATGCTGGGATGCAGCATGAAGCGAGCCATCTTCACGGCTCCGGTGCTGAACGGGCTGACGACGCGAGTGGCTCCGGCGTGCGTCATCTTCTGCACAGCTTTGTCGTCGCTGGCGCGAGCGATGATCGGCAGAGAGGACTTCAGCATCCGCGCGGTCAGCACGACGTAGATGTTGTCCGCATCCGTGCTGAGGACCGTAGTCAGCGCGTGAGCTCGCTGAATGCCCGCATGCCGCAGCACGTCGTCGTTCGTGGCGTCGCCGATGACGTACAGCCAGCCGCGCTGGTCGCAGAGACTGTGCAGCCGCTCGGCATTGTGGTCGATCACGACGAACGGTTTGCCTCGGTCATGCAGGTAGTTGGCGATGGTCGAACCCATCCGGCCCAAACCGCAGATGATGTAGTGGTCGTGAAGTTGCCCCAGGTTCTTTTCCATGCGTCGTCCTTCCCAAAATTCGCGCATCTCCGCGCTGATGATCCACTGGCCGATCCGGGTCGCGGCGAACGTGAAGACTCCCAGGCCAGCGAACAGGTACGCCATCATGAACCAGCGGCCGGCCGGGCCGAGTGGTACGACCTCACCATAGCCGACGGTCGTCAGCGAAATGACCGCCATGAATAAGCAATCCAGCCACGGCGCGTGCTCGATCAGGCGCAGGCCCACGGTCCCCACGACTGTCAGAGCCAACAACATTCCCACGCTGGATACCAACGGCCTCATGCCGCACTCCTCTCGTCCTGCATCGCATGCGGCCGAGATTAGAAGACGGCGAGCGTTTCACAAAGGCCGCTTGGCGGCGAATTCGGTTCCTGCTCGGCCACACGGCTGCCGATGGCTCTGGCCCAGCGATGTGCTGCGGGCAGCGGTGAGAGCGACTCCGCAAGCGAAATCGTGCGTTCGGCGGCCTTGGTCATTTCGATTCCGCAGCAGAATGGTGGCAGGCAACGTAGCTCTTGGTCGACGACGCTGCCGCAATACAGACAGTGATACAGACCGACGTTGGAAGTCCTCATGACACGGCTCCTTGTTCAATCCTCAGCGTGGTTCGGGTGGTGGCGAGCCTGTCGAGCTTGCCGAATCTCGATGTCCTCTTGGCGGAGGTCTCGCTGTCGATCGAAGCTGCGCTGCGCGAAGTCGATGGCGGGGGCCAGATCGGCCAGCTTGATCGGCTTGGTGAGGAACGCTTGCACGCAGGCCGCGTTGGCTCGCCCGACCATGTCCGGTGAGTGATACGCCGAGACCAGGATCACCGGCACCGGATACTTCTGACCGATCTCTTCCGCCGCATCGAGACCATCCATCCCCGGCATCTTGATGTCGGTGATGACGAGGTCGGGCAGTTGCCGCAGGCACTCGTCCACCAACTCGCGACCGTTCGCCGAGCAGGACACGACACGATGTCCGAGGTGCGTCAGCATGCGCTGGTAGTATTCGCGCATGTCGGCCTCATCGTCGGCCACTGAGATGCGAAGGTTGGACATGGCTCATCGTCTCCCCTCCGTAGCCGACGCAGCTTGCGTCGGCCACAAGAGTCTCGTTCCGTTGCAGCGGATGCTGGCAGCACCCGCCACGAAACGGTGGCGATGGCTTCAAGGTTTCTCCGCCATCAGCACCACCGTGAAGGTGCTGCCGTGACCGACTTCGCTGGCGACGTTCAGCCTGCCGCAGTTCTTTTCGAGAATGGCGTATGAGAGCGCCAAACCCAATCCGATGCCGCGGGCTTTGGTCGAGCGAAATGGTTCGCGGATACGAGGCAAGTCTTCCGCCGCGATTCCGCAACCCGTGTCGGTCACAGTAACCTCGATATGGTCTCGCACGTGCCGTGCCGAGAGTGTCAGACGTCCGCCCCTGGACATCGACTCGCAGCCGTTGCGGATCAAGTTGCTGAAAACAATGGCCATTTGCTTTTCGTCAGCGAGCGCCTTGGGGAGTCCATTCGGAATCTGGAAGATCAGTTCCACGTTGTCCGGCCACGCGTCGAGCGGTGCCGAACTCTTCAAGCAGTCGAGAATTGAAATTGGTTGCAGGTTCGCCGACGGCAGCTTCGCAAACTCGGACAGTGCGGAGATCACCGAATCTGACACGCCGACTTGCCGCTCGATGCGTTGCAGGTGTTCGGCAATTTTTTCCGGCGCGGCGTTCTTGGAATTCCGCAGGAAGTAGACCGAAGTGCGCATCACGTTGAGCGGATTCCGTAACTCGTGAGCGACCCCGCCCGCGACTCGCCCGATCGCGGCCAGTCGTTCCGAACGCATCAGCCGGTCGTTCGACGCGGTCTCGTAAGCGTCTTGAATGATCGCCAGATCGAGGTCCAGCAGCGTGGTCAGCGACCGCATCGTGGCCGCGAGTTCGTCGACGTCGCCATCACTCGGCCAGTTCTGCTGGAGCACTCGCAGCAGTCCGTTCCGCAACCGCGAGACCGCCGCCTCGACATAGATTTGCTTGAGGCCGATGTCGACATGCCGGTAGCCGACGCGAAAGCGACGTTCGACAAAGGCCATGTCATAGGGACCGGTGACGAGTTCCCTGAGCCACGCTCGCAATGTCCCCTTCAAGCGTTCGACCTGCGCGTCGCCGCCGGTGATGACCTTGCGAGTCCCCTCATGCTCGGCGATCTCGCGATAGAAGTCGTCGATGAGTTCGATGAACGACGACTCCACCAACGGCGCGGCGGCGCGGACCCGCTCGACATCGGCCTGCGTCCAGCCGACGTAGCGTTGGATTTCCTGATACCGCTCAAAGAGTTCATCGACTCGCAGATCGAGCGCCACAACCGGTTCCTTATTGGTCTATACGTCTCAAGAGACTTGCCATGCGCAACGAAACCGTACCGCGACCGTGAGGGAGCGGCCAGCGTCGTCACCAGGGGCCACTCCCTCACGGTCGCGGTACGGATCAGACAAAACTGCCGCGCGAAACCGGCCACCATCCCCCAAGAACTTTGAACCGTCCCAGTGGCAGCCTGTTTCGCGCGGCAAAACACTTCACACAATATGGTCGTCAATTAACAGCGAGCACACTTCATGGCCCGCGTTCCGGAGCACGGCAGGCAAGGCTGAGACGGAACCTTCGTCATGAGCTCTTCTCGCAAGACCGGAACGTCGGAGGGAGCCACAATTCCCAATCGGACTTGGTTCCCTTTGATGCCGATCACGCGCACGACGATGTTCTCGGCGATGCGGATTTCCTGATTCAGTTTTCGCGACAGAACTAACATGGCCGTGCTCCTTGCTGGCGGCGGATCGGCGAAGATACCGCACGGCCAGCGCGTATCAAAGTTGTTGACCTGTGAGGACTTCCGCGAGGAAGTCGTCGTTCCAGCCGGCGATTTGCATCTTGCCTCGCAAACTTTCTTTGAGCGGATGGTGCTTGAGTCGCGTGATGGCAAAGCGTCGTAGCCAGCTCAGGTTGTTGCCGAGGGTGCGTTCTCGCGTGCGGCTGTCGTCTTCGCGGAAGTTCACGTCCAGCACCCAGTGCATGGACTCGATGCCCCAGTGGCCGCGAACCGCTTCGCCGAAACGCTGGCCGCTCAGGTAGCGGCTGAGGATGTAGTACCGCACGTCGTGTGTCTCGCGGCCATCGGCATGGAT
>CAMDDX010000220.1 GCA_945893075.1 Planctomyces sp. SH-PL62
CCCCCGCAGCTCCTCGACAATCCCTTCGCACATCAGCTCGCTCCATGCTTGTTTGGCAGATCAATCTCTGCCTCAAGCTCTGGCGCAAATCTCATGCCGTGGGTCGGTCCATCGCCGTTGGAATTGTCAGAGTTGTGTATAAACGACAGGCTCGCGCCCACGGCTAAATTCCGTCGCCGCTTCGCGGCTGAAAACTGCGCAACTTCAAAACTCACGCTTCGAGTTAGTCTCCTCGGCAAGCTCATTCCGGTTCCGCACCGTCACGAGTTTCCAAGCGTTGCAGCACGCGTTTGTCGGTCTTGTTCGAGTAGAACTTTGCCGAACCATCGGCATGCAAGAACGTCGCGCCGGTGCCGGCTTCGTTGCCGAAGCCTCGAAACTGGCGGTTCAAGCCTTCGCCGATCGAACGCACGTTGCCCGGTTCGCCCCACGGCGGGAAGGCGTCGCGGATCTCGCCGATGATGATTGTCTGGCTGAGTCCGTCTGTGAAATGCTCCCGTCGCACAGGCCCGCCGTCAGAAAACAGACCGAGATGTACGAGGCCCGTCGGCTCGCGCACGTCTTGCCCGCCGACGCCTGCGAAATGCGTGAGCGACAATCCGCGCGGTGAGCGGGACGGCTTGCGGCGCGGCAGCGAGAATTCGGGGATCGACTGCTGCATCGCTGGCAAGTTGGCGGGTGCGTCGTAGGGTTGTTTCAAGTTGATCTGCCGATAGATCGGTTCGTATCCCAGCGCCGGCAGCAGCGGAGTCATCCAGCCGTGCATGGGGACGTTGTCGCCGTGCGCGTCGCGGCCTTTCAACGCCGCTTCCGGAAAGTGTCCTTGCTGAGCATGAAGTTGATCCAACGCTTGACCCATGCGCCGCAGTCGTCCGTCGATCTGTTCGCGGCCCGCGTTTGCTCGTGATCGCTCGCCCAGACCTGCGAACACGATCGGCGCGAGAAACATGCCGAACGTTCCGAGCAGCACGCTGCCCCGCGCGGTCCAGCGGCCCTTCAATCGGCCGCGCGACCGACGCACGTCCGAGGAAGCCATGAAGCCCAACACAACGGCGATCAGGCCAATCACCAATGCCGGGAATCGCCACCACCATTCCGGTCGATAGCTCAATCCCGACACCAGAGCCGCCGTCACCGCGAAGCTGATCGCCACGATCGCGCGCTGCGACCATTCACGTTCGTCGTCGTCGAACGGTTCCGGCTCCGGTTCCGGCTGCCAAGTCGATTGGATGTGAGTCATCGCCGCGAGGCTCGCGGCCTGTGCGAATTTCTGTTCGGCGGACATCTCCTTTTGAGGAACAATGCTTGGCGCTGGAGCGGCAGTGGTAACCGGTTCCTCTTCGTCGATGATGATCTCGGTGCGTCCGAACTCGTCGTCTTGTTGCGGCTCTGCTTTGACATCAGCAACAGACGGCGTTGACGCGGTCACCTGCATCACGCCCCACAAGCCTTTTGGTTTAACGGCGTCCGCGAGATCCTCAGGCGAGCGGGGTGGCGTCAGCCCCCCGGTGTCTTCACCGCTCAACCGGGGGGCTGACGCCGCCCCGCTCGCCATGTCAGTGCTGTCCGTCGAGCCGCGCATCACTTCCCACAAACTTCGACGCGCTGGGGCAGACTCGTTGGCGACTGGCGTATCGGTTTCCTTTGTCGCGGGCGGCTCGGATGACGGGAGGGGACTGCTCGCGTCGGCGTGCGACTGCCACAATTGTTGGAACATCCGCTTGCCGGCGGGAACGTGCGACTTCAATGCACGTCCGCAGATGGGGCAGACCTGATCGGCGACAATAGCCGCGTCGACTGGCTGCTCGCGGTCAGCCAGTTCTGTGACGTGTCCGCATTCGCAAGTCACGGTCACGGGCATCGGCCTAACCCTTGTCGAACGTGGAACGTCCCAGCGCCGTATCGAATTCGCTGATCGCTGGAATCAGCATCGCGATTGTCGTGAATCCGTAAGCGGCCAGAATCGAAAAGCAGACGCCCAACGTTCCGTGCAGCAGGAATTCCGTGATCGCGTAGAACGTGAGGAACGGCAGTCCGCTCGCCGCCAGCGACAGCGCGACCGACGGATTGCGATGCGTCAGCGAGGCGTACAGCCCGATGCTGCCCACCAGAATGAAGACGAGGAAACTCTGGAACTGCAAGAAGAACGACGACCGCGCTTCGACCAGCAGGATCATGAAGATCACGATGCCGATGAAGAGAAAGAACATCGTCCCCAAGCTGTTCGCGATCGACGACCGCGAGTTATCGAAGCTGAACCCCGCGTGCAGACCCAGCATCGCGGCGAAGCCGATGAGTGCCAGGAAACTCAGCAAGACGTAGACGGAGTTCTCGATCCCCACGCCGCCAATCGCCAACTGCCAGCCGATCAACGCCAGCGGAATCACAATCAACTCTTTCGTGTTGAACAGCACTCCGCCGAGCTTGCCGAACACAAACTCCTTGGCCGTGATGTCGGTGACGAGCAGCAACTCCAACGTCTTCGTGTCCTTCTCTGTCGTGATCGACGTCACTCCTTGAGCATTGACCAGCAACAACGTCAGCAGTCCCAGGGCCACAAAGCCGATCCCCGCTTGCGAGACCACCCCCAGCAACAGCTCGCCACTGCCGCTGGAGGACCACAGCGTCCAGCCCACGACGGCCGCGATCGCGTAGTAGACCAGCTTGATGAGCACCATCCGCCGGCCATACGCGCGGGTACACATTTCTCGCCAGATGACCGGGTTGTCCCAAATCGTGCGATGCTTCACCCGCGTCTCGCCCGTCACTTCGGTCTTCTCGGTCGCTGGCGGAGCGAACGATGCTTGATTCGGATTCCACACGCGCAGCCGCGCGATGCTCACACCAATCAATCCGACTGCCAGCAGGCTCAAGCCAGCGACCGATCGCGCGGCGACCTGCGAATAATTCAGTCCGCCATAGTTTTCAAACGGGTTCATCACCGCCAACAACGCGCGATACGGATTCAGCAGACCCGCCACGCCACCCACCATCGACGACGCTCCGGCCACCGCGACAACGGCTTCGACTGCGCCGAGGAACAGCACCAACCCCAATACGCAAATGGCCAACGTCTGAAACGTCTTCTCACGCCAGAACGCGACCAGTCCGCCCCACGCTCCCGATGCGAACGTCGCCGCCAGGCACAGGCCGATCGCCCACGCCACTTGATCGGGAGCGACGCCTCCCAACAGCAACGTGACACAGAACACCGGCACCGAGGTCGCCACCAGCACCAGCGGCAACAACAGGCTCGCCAGCAATTTGCCGAGCACCATCTCGTGCCGCCGCAGGTCGGTCATCAGCAACAAAATCAACGTCCCGCGATCTTTCTCTTGCGCGATGTTTCCCGCCGCGAACAGCATCCCGAAGAACAGCACCAGCGTCATTTGCAGCAGCGAGAAAATCTGAAAGATCAAATTCCCGAAGTGCGCCACGTCACCGAGGCTCCGCACCTGCTGCCAACCGAACGTCGCCTGCCCGGCCGTGTACATCAACACGAACAACCCGGCGACGTAGCCCGTCCGAATCAAGAAATGCCGCAACCGCCGCGGGGTTGTTAGTGCTTCACGCGAAAAGATGGGACCGGCGAACAAGACAGACTCCTTACCTACGGAAGCAGACCTTTCGCACGCATGACACTGAGCCAATCCGCTTTGGACTTGGTGCATTGAGCAAAGGCTTTGGCGAATCCCGGCCCGACATGCAAGTCATTCGGGATGTGGTCGTGGCCTTTGTCTTTCTCGGAACCACGTCGCAAACCAAACGAAGCGATCAAGACACCGTCGTGGATAACTCCATAAATGTCGTGGGCTTTGCCCGTCTGCTGACGGACTGCGCCCAGCTTACGGATCATCTTCTCAGCCAATTCCTTGGTGATAATCCGAGCCATCAATTCGTCCTTCGAATGCACTCGGACAGCACCGCGCGTTGTCGTTTCGGGCCTGGCCCTAACTGAGATTCCGACATCCGCTCCAGCATTTGAAACGTGGACAGCAGCACGTCTTTAAGATTTGCGAATGCCTCTTCTTGCGTTTCCCCTGAAGCGTTGATGTTGGCGTCAAAAAACGTCGCCAAGTGATCTTCGCCATTCGGCTGGATGACCACCGACAACGGCCGAATGACTTCAAACGGCTCCGGCGCAAACGTAGTGATGGGCACGACGGCTGACAGCATCGGCCAAGTTCGTTGCGGCGACGTCGGCAGGGAACGCGCCGCAGTGCTGGCTTTCCGCTTTGGTTTGGTCTTGGTCGGCATGGTTCACTCTCACGCGGAGTTCTTCGCTAAAGGATCACGCACAAAGTGTCCGCTGCGTCCGCCGGACTTCTCCAAGAGTTCGATCGGGCCAATCGACATTCCGCGATCGACGGCTTTGCACATGTCGTAAATCGTCAGCGCGGCGACACTGACCGCCGTCAGCGCTTCCATCTCGACGCCGGTTCGACCGTGAACGCGGACGGTCGCTTCGATTCGCACGGTCTGGGTATCGACGACTTCAAAGCCGACCTCGGCACTGTCGAGGCCCAGCGAATGACACAGCGGAATCAATTCCGCCGTGCGCTTGGTGGCCATGATCCCGGCCAGCCGAGCGACCTCGAAGACATCCCCCTTCGCGACCTGCTTGTTGCGGATCAATTCCAGAGTCGCTGGCTGCATCTTCAAGAAGCCGACCGCGCGAGCTTGCCGCAGCGTCACCTCTTTCGAGCTGACATCCACCATGCGGCTCGCGCCGGTTTCGTCGAAGTGAGTCAATTCGGGCATAGTGGTCTACTCGGCCACGGCTTCCAGTTTGATTGACGACGCTTTGCCATCCTCGGCCACTTTGACGGGGACGTTCCAGCGAGTGGTGTGCAGCTTGCAAACGCCACCAACACCATCGCGGCAGTACGAGAACGACACCGCCAATGACAACTTCGCGTCGCCGGATTGTTTTGCCAGTGGGACAGCGAAGGTGGCGACATCGTCTTTCACGTCGGCGGCTTTGCGGGTCTTCAACTGATCGGCCGCGATCAGGCTTTGCTCGCCGGAGGCTTCCAGCTTGTACCGGACCTTGTCCAACAGATTGAGCTTGTAGCCTTCGGGAAGTTTCAAGCGGACTTCAAACGTCAGCTTGTCGCCGGCCGCCAGGCTTTGTGCGGCGACGTCGATCACGCCTTTGGAGTCACCGGCAATCTCAACTTCCTTTGGGGCCGGAGGAGGTTGCAGGCCGTCGATCTTTAACTCAGTCATCGTTCCCGATTTCAAATCGACCACGCAGACGCGGTGATTGTTCGTGTCGGCGATGAAGAGCTTGCCCTTGGTGGCGCTCACGCCGGCCGGCTCGGAGAGCTGCGAGAGACCTGCTCCTGCTTTTCCGGTGCCGACGATCGTCTTGACTTCACGCTTGGCGACGTCGAGTTTCTTGATCTTGTGGTTGTAGCTGTCGGCAATAAACACCGTGCCGTTGTGGACGGCAACGTCGAGCGGATGCTGCAACAGCGGTCCCGCGACTTCTTCTGGGTTCCCCGGTTCCTTGGGCTGCAATAATCCTGCGCCGTCCCGGTCTCCGAACACGAACAATCGTCCGCCACGCAGTTCCGAGGTGCCGACCACTGTGCTTACGCCGGACTTGGAGTCGAGTCCCACTCGGCGGATCGAAGAGCCTTCGCTGTCGGCGACGTACAAGGCTTTTCCGTCACTCGCAATTCCCGATGGCTGAGCGAACGCGGACTCATCGAGCGGGCCGTCGATAATGTCTTCTCGCCCGCTGCCGGCGAACAAACCGATCGAATCCGCACCGAGCTTGTGCGCCCAAAGTTGATGCGGCCCCGCCATCGCGACATACAACGTGCCGTCCACATGCGACAGCGACCACGGGCTGTTGAGCGCGGTCTTACGCAATGCTCCACCGCTCGTGCGGGACTGAGCCTGCACGCCGGTCCCTGCCAACGTCGTCACCTTCTTAGCGGCCAAGTCCACCACACGCAGTAAGTGATTCTCCGTGTCGGCGACGTACAGTTTCTCGCCAACCAACTCAGTCCCTTGCGGGCGGAAGAAGCTTGCCGATTTGTAGTCGCCGTCGGCCGCGCCGGTGGCTCCGCTGCCGATCACGTCCAGCAGCTTGCCGTCGAGCGTTGTGACCACCACGCGATTGTGATTGCTGTCGGTGATGAAGAGCCGATTCGAGGCTTCGTCAGCCAGCACCTTGCCGGGGAACCGCAGTGCTCCGGGCTTCACGCGATTCCGCTCCAGATCGAACTTCACGGGAGTCTCGTCGAGCGTCCCCTTTGCACGGTGATAGGCAACGACTCGGCCGACCACTTCGTCGAGCAGTTCGCGATGCCCTTCGCCTGAATCGGTCCCGCAGAAGTAACCTTCCGGGTCGATGAGCGCGATGGACGGCCAGGCTCGTATGCCAAAGCCGCGCCAGATTTTCATCTCCGCGTCGTTGACGACCGGATGCTCGATCTCGTACCGCAGAGTGGCACGGCGGATGTTCTCGGTCTCCTTTTCGTTGTCGAACTTCGCCGAATGCACGCCGATGACGATCAGCTCTTTCGGATACTTGTGCTCGAGGTATTTCAGGTCCGGCAGGATGTGCATGCAGTTGATGCAGCAGTAGGTCCAGAAGTCGAGAATAACGACCTTGCCTCGCAGATCTTTCAGGTTGATCGGCCCCGACACATTCAGCCATTCAATGCCGCCATCCAGTTCGGTTCCCTCCAGCTTGATGCGTCGCGGGAATGGGTTTTCGATCTCGGCCGGTTCGTCATCGACTTTCTTCTTGCCGGCTTCTTTCTTCGAGGCCGGTTTGGCCGTGCCGGCCTCTTTCTTGGAGGGCTTGTCAGCCTTGTCTTCTTTCTGTTCCGCCGCGCCCGCCGGCGAGATCAACGGCGCGGTGAGCGACGGTGCTCGCGAGCCGCTGGTCGCCCAAATCGCCAGCGTTGCGACGCCAGTGAACAGCACGAACCAGACGAATGGGGCTCGCGGCGTTTTTCTCAGGGAAGGGGGGGACGGCTGGACGGGAATCGGGGAGGCAGGCTCGGACGACATCATCGAAAAACTCCTCACGAACAGAAGCGTGATGCGGCAGGCGTCGCGGTTGCTCTTCAGCCGCGCAAACGTGCGCACAGCATCCAGGCCGTCGCGCAAGGCGTCAAGTCGCCACAACGGAGTTTGACTCGCTATCTGTTGGTCAATTGGCCGCAGAGCGAAACAAAATCTCGCTCCACTCGGTCGATGGAATACTGCTCGGCCCTCTGCCGCGCGGGATCGCCCAACGTCGCGACCTGCGCTGGTTCGTCCAGAAGTTCGAGCGTCCGCCGCACCCATGGATTCAGGTCGTCGTAATCACACAGCCGTCCGTTCTCGCCGTCGGTGATGACTTCGGGGACGTAGCAACGGTTGCTGGCGATGACCGCCTTATCCCTTCTGGGCTAAACGCGGGTCGATGAAATCAACCCGCGCCTGGCGGCTCACAGGACGCAGACATCAACACAAATGGCGGAGAGATTGCTGGCGTTGAAAAAAGCGGCCTCAAGAGTTTCCGCTTGAGGCCGCTCGTGCGCAATAAGTTCAGCAGTTCGCTAGTGAGAACATCTAAGCGTGAGTTCTCCCATCTGAAAACTTTCCACTTGTCTGAATAGATCGCTCAGTGACACCGACGATCTGGTTGCAACGACCAGCGAGTCCCGCGGTTCGATTTCTGAACACTCGCAGACACGAAGTTCACGCCGCGTCACAGCTTTCCGAAAAGATCGGCGAATCCTCGTCGATCACGCGCCGCCGACCGGGCAGATCATCGCGATACCAGGTGGCGAGCACCGCGTCCCATTCGGCCAGGCTGCTGACGACCACAAACGCCTCGCGGAGTTGCTCGAACTGCGGATGCAACTCCGAGTACTTGATGCCGAACTTACGGAGCATGATCGCCGCTCGGTTTTCGTCGTAGACCTCCATCGCCAAACGGAAGTGCTCGCGTAAGGCGTCGCGTTGTTCATACAGCGTTGGCGGATCGGGCAACGGCAGGCCCGCCGCGAGTGCTCGTGCTTCGCGAAAAATCCACGGATTGCCAATCGCTCCGCGAGCCGCGGTCACGCCATCGACGCCGGTCTGCTGGATCATGTCGAGACACGCCTGAGCCGTGAACAAGTCGCCGCTGCCCAGTACCACTCGGTTCCCCGCATGCCGTTTGATTTCGCGGAGGATGTCCCAATTGCTCGGCCCGTTGTAACGCTGCTCGACCGTCCGCCCGTGAACCGTGATTGCCGCCACTCCGCGTTCGTACGCGCCGTCGAAGATCTCATAAAACTTATCTCGGCTCTCCGCTTCGTCGTCGATTGCCCGCCGCATCTTGACCGTCACAGGCACATGTGGCGGCACCGCATCCCGCACGCGACTGACGATCTCCAACGCCGTCTCCGGCTGACTGAGCAAGAAGCCGCCTCGGCAACGGCCGAGCACTTTCTTCACCGGGCAGCCAAAGTTGATATCGATCACGTCGAAGCCCGCTTCGACCAGCTTCAACGCCGCTGGGCCGAAGTCTTCCGGCACCGCGCCCATCAACTGCCCGCCGACCGGGTGTTCTTCGTCGCTGACCTTCAGAAACCGCCGCGTGCGATGCCGGTCTTTCAACTCGATCAAGAACTTGTCGAGCAGCACTTCGCACAACGTGTACGACGCTCCGAAGCGTTTGGCGATGACTCGCATCGGCCAATCGCTGTAGCCACTCAGCGCCGCTTGCACGACAGGGAAGTCGAGTTCAATCGGGCCGAGCCGAAGTTGAGGAAGTTGAATCATGACTCTCTTTCGGCCGACGTCGCAGCAGATACTTGGCGAAGGCCCACAAACCGGAAAATCGAAACTGAGGATCAACGTAATGCTCGACCACATAGAACGCGAAGTAGTAGCAGCGAGCAAAACACCACACCGCCACGGCCAACAAGAACGCGACTTTGAGCGTCGGGAGCTCGGCCAACAACAAGGCTGACGCCAAACACCCGCCGCCAAGAAATAAGAAACCTTTCAGATAAATCACACGCGGTTTTTTCAGATCAGCCACGATGCGTGCCTCCGGGGCTGAATCCTACGGCTTTTCGCTCAACCCGCAGGCGCACACCATCTGGCCGCAGCCGGGGCAGCCGTTGCCATATTTCTTCAGCACGGCCGCTTGCAGGTCCACGCCGGTGACGTTCGCGATCGTGGCTAACCACGCCAGCACGTCGGCGAATTCCAGGGCCAGTTCTTCCTTCGTTCCTTCTCGTAACGCAGCGGCCAGTTCGCCCACTTCCTCCATCAGCCACATGAACGTGCCGTCCACGCCGCGAGCTTCATCCTTGCTGGAGTACATCTTGGCGATCAACGCCTGCAAATCGGCGAGGCCGAAAGGCTTGGTTTCGGAAGGAGCGATCACGCTGGTTTCCTTGTCTTGAGAACGTCCGAAGTCAGGCATCGGAAGTCGGTGATTCATCGCCGAGAAGCGACTTGCTCGAAATCCGTCAGCCTTACAGAATACGCGACCTCGCGGCGGACGAGAATTCCGCCGAAAAGAATTCGCCTCACCGAGGCCGCAGGGCCGATGATCGGGCGAGGTACTTCCACCGAACATAGGTTTGACAACATGGCCAAAGCGGGTTCACGCAAGAAACTGCCGAAAGAAGTCGCCGTCATCAACGCCGACAACTGCACGGGTTGCGAATCGTGCTTGGAAGTCTGCCCCGTCGACTGCATCGTGAAGGTGCCGGGCGAGACGATCGGCTGCCTGCAAAGCTTTTGCGAGATCGACGTCGAACGCTGCGTCGGCTGCGAGGTCTGCGTCCACATCCCGACCAAGAAGTCGGACCCCTACGAGTTGACCGTCTGCCCTTGGGACGCCATCGAAATGCTCCCGACGGTCAAAGTCGCTCAGTATGTCGCCGCGAAGGGCGGCCCGCCCGATTATCTCCGCGACAACTGGGAACGGATCGTCGAGCCGGCGATCCGCATGGCCCAACTCGCCGCCGAACAACAGGCGTAAACCCGTAGCCCGACTCGGAGAGTCAGGCTACGTTGACGCAATCACGCCGCCCCGTCTTTCTCCAGCAGCAGGCGGAGATACGAACGGCGTTCGGAATTGCCGAGGTTCAGTTCCTGTGAGAGAGCGACCAGGCATTCGCGCGCCGCGTCACGGTCGGAGTCTGCGGCGATGATTTCCAGTTCAGCGAACCAACCGAGATCGCGCACGTTGTCGATGACGACTTCCAGATCTCGGTCTTGCCAGTGGAGATGAAACGGCTCGCGGCGTTTGACGACGTCGCGGACTTCGTTGAAGCCAAGCGACTTGAACATCTCCCGCAATTGCTCGCGAGCGGACTGGCCGGAAGCGGCGGGAACTTCGATCTCGCGGCGAGTCTTGGCGACTTGATCGACGAGCGGGCCTTTGTATGTCAGGAAGTTTTCGTCACCGACGCAGCGCAGGCGGAAGACTTCGTCAGTCTGTGCGAAATCGCGGCTGGGATGCGCGAAGTAGATGTCACGTTGATCGAGCGGTTGGCTGGGGAGTGCTCCGAGCACAACGATGCGCTGACGGAGGGCCTCGACATTGGCCATGTCGGTCAGCGGAAATTTCAATTCAACTTCGTAGGTCATTGGAATGGTTCGCCGTCAAAAACTCATCGTGCCCAGCCATAAACAAACAAGAGTTTTCGGAACACTAATCTTCGCTAATTGGGAGCGATGGCTTTTGTCCTGATTAGCGTCGATTAGCGAAGATTAGCGTTCAAAATGAATTTGGATTGCTTGGAAACAACATCCAGTGTTTTCGAGGGCGCTAATTCGCCGCTTCGAGTTCTTTGCCGAGGAGTTCGAGGTTTTCCCAGGTGAAGAGGCCGGTGTCGTGGCCGTCGTTCCAGGCGATCTTGATCGCGTAGTTGCCGGTGAATTGGATGTTGGTCGGTACGATGGCAATCGGCACGTCTTCGACATCGACCACGCGGATGCCGGTGGTCTCACTGACGCAGCTCGCGCACGGACAGCGGCCGCGGACGAAGCGGAATGGCAACCGATAGGTGCCGTGCGACCATTCGAGTTCGAGGACGCCCTCTTGCTGGCGGGCTTTGATGCTAAGCGGTGGTGCGGTCATGCGATCAATCTTTGGAGTGCGGTGTGTCAGCACCGCTTTGGATGTCATTGTGATTCGATCAAAGATCCAAAGCGGTGCTGACACACCGCACTCCAAAGTTAGTGATCGTGGCCTTTGAACAATGGGCTGTTCTTGTCGCCTCTTGCGGCGAGGTAGGCGACGAGGTCGAGGATTTCGTCGCGGGTTAGTTTTTCGAGCAGGCCCTTCGGCATGATGCTGACCTTTGAGCGAGTTCGTTCGGCGACTTCGTTGCGTTTGATGAGGATCGGGTTCGTGCTAATGAGCGGGTTCTCGACCACCTTGATGATGTCGCCGCTCTCTTCGACGACCAAGCCTTGGATCACCTTGCCGTTTTGGAGTTCGAAGACGTTGGTGATGTATTTCTCGTTGATCTTCTCACTGGGGTTGAGCAACTCTTTGAGGATGTCGCTCGGTTTCAATTTCACGTCGAGTTTCGCGAGGTCGGGGCCGAATTCTTTGCCGGCGTTTTCGAGTTTGTGGCAGCCGACACAGTTCGCAACGGTGAAGAGTTGCTTGCCGGCGGTGTAACTGCGCTTCGAGTGATCCGCATGATCGCCGTGGTCGTGGCCCATCGCTTTGTGGTCGAGGGCTTCGATGACTTTGGCGAGGTCTTCGAATTTCCATTCGGTGCGTGGGCGGCGGTCTTTCAGCAGAGCGTCGGCGGCTTCGATCTTATTCGCTGCGAGGTACGCTTCGGGGGCGGCTTCGTAGGCGTCGAGGTCGGCGACGACGTACAGCGCGGCGTACATCCGACGCCAGTGGCCGGGGTAGGTGCAGACGATCGGATAAATGCCGGGTTGCTTCGGGACGTTGAAGCTCAGACGTTGCGAATCGCGAGGTTGGAGCAACGTGCTCTTCGCGAGAATCTTCGGGGACGTCGGGATGTAGTGCTGTTCGGCGAAGCCGGGCTTTTGCGCGTTGGCTTCGGACAGCAATCCGATTTCTTCCAACGCACCCGGCAACGTGATCGCGAGGTTGTGCGGCATCAGGTCGCTGTTATCGAGGATGAACTCGACGGGCTTGCCGGCTTGGACGGCGATGATGTCTTTGTCGTAGCTCATCTTCTCGAAGACGGTGCCGATCTTGATGACTCGGATGCCGAGTTCGCCGAGCGTCGCTCGCGCGAGCTTGGCGTCAGCGGTCGGCAACAGCGATGCGAGGGCGTCGCCGAATTCGAGCATGTCGATGGCCGGGGATTGCGTGCGGTCTTTGGCCGGGATTTTCTTGACCGCTTCGACCATGACGCTGAGCAGCGCGGGGGCTTCTTCTTTCGGCCACGTTTGCTTGGGCAGGCGTTGCAGCGAGCGGATGGCGGTGAGGCGATCGACGTCTTCTTTCACAAACTTGCTGAGCGCGGCGAAGGTCTTGGGTTCTTGACCGCGGACAATTGTGAGAGCACCCATCGCGGCTCGGCGGACGAGGCTTTCGGGGCCGCCGCCTTGCAGGGTGAATTCGACTTTCACTTTCGGGGCGGGGTTCTTTTCGGACTTGAAGACTTCGGCTCGTTTTTCGTCGAGCACTTTCAGCGTAAAGTTGGCGAGGCGATCGGGGATCTCGGTGCGGTTGTAGATCACGATTTGGTCGATCGGGAACTCGTCGCTGAGGTCCACTTCCCAGAATGGGTTGTTGGTGTTTTCTTCGGTGTGAGTTTGGCCGCCGTCGGCGTAGGTGCCGGACTTGTTGCCGTCGATGGCTCGTGAGGCGTCACCGCCGGCTCCGGTGTTCTTTTGCGAGGCTCGGCCGCGGCGAGCGACGTTGACTCCGCCGGAGAAGACTTCGACTTCGGCGAGCGTAAGCGTGCCTTTGCCGGTTAATTCCACTCGGACAAATCTCCCTTGAGTTCCTTTGGCCCCTTTCGTCCTTAATGGTTCGGGCAGTTCCGTCAGCAGCGGTGCGACGCGGTCGTACAACGTCGCGCGAACTAACGCATCGGAAATCAGCGGCATGGCGTTGACGAAATCGACGAGACGTTTGGCATCGGTCGTGGCGAGTTTCCAGGCGGCATCGACGTTGTCATCGACGTTGATCAGCGAGACGTAGCCGATTTGGCGGAAGATCGGTTGCTTGGCGGAGGTCGCGAGCTTTTCGAGTTCGGCGCGGGCGGTCGTCAGTTCGGACGCGCTCTGGCCGGTGAGTTGGCGGACGAGGTCGAAGAC
>CAMDDX010000221.1 GCA_945893075.1 Planctomyces sp. SH-PL62
TGAACCTCAAGAAATACCAATCACACCCGCGCGGTCCCAAGAAGCCGAAGCCCCAACGCCGCTACTCAGGGAACGGAAAGCATGTCGCCACAGCGAGGATCCTCTGTCGATGACAACAACAAAACAACACATTCACTGGGCTGCCCTTCTTGCCGTAAACGGGGCGCGGGGTAGGCGGCGGTGGAGTGACGCCCGCAGCGCGCATCACACGGTGAATCGCGTCAATGGTCTCGGCGGATGGTTTGAAGTTGCCGGGGCGAAATCCCTCGGCGATCAACAGCGGAGTCCAACCGTATTTGTTCTTGCGGTTCCAGACATCGAGCTTGGCTCCCTTGTCGGCGAGGAGTTGCACCATCTTGGGCAGGCTCTTGTAGGCGGCACCGTGCAGCGCCGTCTCGCCGTTCTGGTCCACGGTGTTGACGTCGGCACCGAGGCTCAGCAGGTATTCCACAGTCGCAAGGCATTCCGCTTCGGTGCCGGCTTCCTCGGTTGGCGCGAGCGTGCCGATGCCGGCGGCGGCCATCAACGGAGTGCAACCATCCTTGTTCGACAGCGACGGATCAGCCTTCAGTTCGACCAGCAAGCGCAGGTAGGCCATGTCCGCCGTTTTCGACGCCAACAGAAACGGAGTCGCGCCGGTCAGGCTGAGCTTCCCACGGCCGGAGTCTCCCTTCGCCAGTCGCGTGTTGACATCGGCTCCGTGTGCAACCAACTCGCGGACGAATTGCAGGCTGGTCACGTTGCCGGAGCCGTCTGGTGGTGGTTGACCATCGTCGCTGTCGCCGCGATTCGGTTTGCGGACCCACGTCAGTGTGTGCAGCGGAGTGAACCCGGAACGTTGATCGTTCGGATTCGCGCCCGCTTTCAACAGCACCACGGCGAGTTCGTAATGCGCGTTCTCGACGGCCAGCAGCAACGCACTCGTGCCGTTGACTGGTGCGCGGCCGCCTCCCGCTTCTGTCTGGATGGATTCGTTCGCATCAACTTCGGCCTTCAGCAGCGCCTTCACGACGGCGATGCGGCCTTCGCGCGCGGCAAACAACAGCGGCGTGAAACCGGACTTCACTCGCGCCCGCGCATCGGCACCAGATTTGATCAGCAACTCAACGACGTCGGCATGACCTTCAGCGGCGGCCCACATGAGCGCGGTCTGCCCCTTGCGATCCTTCGCCTCCACCTTTGCACCGGCGTCGAGCAACGCCTGCACCGGACCGACACGGCCGGTGCGAGCGGCCGTCATCAGCGCGGTCTCGCCACCACGCAACGTAGTGTTCGGGTCGGCTTCGGCCGCGAGCAGCAAGCGAACCAACACCCCGTTTCCGTTCGTGCAGGCGAGCGACAACGGCGCGACGCCGTATCGGTTTTCCGCCTTCGCTTTGGCTCCGACCGCGAGCAGCCGTTTGACCGTCTCCACGTCGTCGTGGTACGCGGCCCAATGCAGCGCGGTCATGCCGTCCACCTGCGCGGCATTCACATCGGGTTGTTGCTTCAAAACTTCGAGGACGCGCGGCCAGTCGGCCTTCTCGGCAGCATCAGCCAACGGAGCCTCAGCCGCGTTCGCCAACCGAGTGGCTCCGCACCAGCAGGTCAGGACGGCCCACGCGGCGAACAGTGTTGTTCGCATGTTGGATCGGATGTTTTTCAATTCGCGGATCATCGGCGCGGCTCGCTGATTCAAATTCCCAACGGTTCAAACAACTCGTCCACTTTTCCGTTGCTGTCGGCGAACTGGTCGAGGTGGACGCCGACCTTGTCGAGCAGCGTGAGGTGCAGGTTGGCCAGCGGAGTCGGCTTGCTGAAACGGATGTGTCGTCCGCCTTGCATGCCGCCGGCCGCTCCGCCCGCGACGAGGATCGGCAGGTTAATGTGGTCGTGGACGTTCGGGTTGCCCATGCCGCTGCCGTACAGAATCAATGAGTGATCCAGCAGCGAGCCGTCCCCTTCTTTCGTCGCTTTGAGCTTGCCGAGAAACTCCGCGAACAGCGACACGTGGAATTGGTTGATCTTCGCGATCTTGGCGATCTTCTCCGGGTCGTTGCCGTGATGCGACAGCGGGTGATGCGGATCGGGGACTCCGACTTCGGGATAGGTGCGCGAACTGGTTTCACGCGCGAGTTGAAACGTGATGACGCGAGTAACGTCCGCTTGCATCGCCAGCACCTGCAAATCGAACATCAACCGCGCGTGGTCAGCATACGATGCGGGTGCGCCGACCGGCCGGTCGAGATCGGGCAGCGGTTTCTCGGCGACATCCGCTTCGGCCTTTTGAATGCGACGCTCCACTTCGCGCACGGTGTCGAGATACTGGCCGACCTTCGCACGGTCCGCCGGTCCCAGCGTCCGTTCGAGTCGCGCGATGTCCTCCTTCACGAAGTCCAGCAAGCTGGCCCGGCGACGGAGCGCGGCTTGCCGATCGGCTTTGCTGCCTCCCTCGCCGAACAGCATTTCAAAGACCAGCCGCGGATGTGCCTCGGCCGGCAACGGCGTTGTCGGCGACGACCAGGAGAGATTGTTCTGATAGACGCAGGCGTAACCGTTGTCGCACTGGCCGACGGTTTGCAGCATGTCCATCGCCAGCTCGAGCGACGGCAGTTGCGTTGCGCGGCCAAGCTGCCGCGCAGCGAGTTGATCGACCGTCGTGCCGAGATAATAGTCGGTGCTCTCGGTGTGTTTCGCGCGGGCGCAACTCAGGAAGGAAGAGTTCGACGTCGCGTGCGTGCCGGGATACGCGAGCTTGATTTCGGTGTTCGTCAGCACCGAGACGTGTTCCTTCACCGGAGCCAATGGGCTGAGTGACGGCGATAACTCTTCGAGCTTCCCTTCCGCCGCCGGCGTCCAGCGCGTGATGTCGCTGCCCATCGGCATATACACGAAACCCAACCGGCGCACGGCGGCAGCCGGTGTCTTCGCCAACGCTGTCATCGCGGGAACCATCGCATCCAGCAGCGGCAACGCGAGCGACGCACCGACACCGCGTAGGAACGTCCGACGCGGGAGGGCCAATTTCCGAAGGTTCATAAGTCTGCCTCCTCTTGCGATAAATCAGCCGGAACGCGCTAGCGTCCGGTTCTGGATGATCCCGGAAAACCGGACGCTAGCGCGTTCCGGCTGATTCCTGAATGCTGGTCCTCATTTGGAATGATGTGCTGCTGACGATTCCACCAATTAACGCCGAGAAGCGATAGCCCGCAGCTCGTGATCCGCGCACGATCTCGCGCACGGCCGGGCCGTCGCTGGGTTCGATTCCCCGACCCAGCGCGAACGTGAGCAGCTTCTCGGTGAGCGTGCCGACAAAGATCTCCGGACGTTTCAGCAAGCCCTCTTCCAGCCCGCGGACACCGATGAATTGACTGCCGTCGGGCAAGCCCCCCGATGCGTCTACGGGCTGGCCCTCTTCCAGAGTCCGCCAGCGTCCGAGGGCATCGAAGTTTTCCAGCGCGAAGCCGACCGGGTCCATCACGTTGTGGCAGCTCGCACAAACCGCGTTCGCGCGATGCTGCTGGAGTCGCTCGCGGACGGGCAAGCTCGCGGAGACCGTGTTGTCCTCAAGTGCCGGTACGTCCGACGGCGGAGGTGGCGGCGGCGTGCCGAGCAGGTTTTCGAGAATCCATTTGCCACGAATGACCGGCGACGTGCGCGTGGCATAAGACGTCACGGTCAGGATGCTGCCATGACGCAGCAGACCGCCGCGCTCGCTGCCGGGTTCCAGTGGCACACGGCGAAAGCGTGAGCCGGAGACATGGGGAATGTCGTAGTGCTTCGCGAGCCGTTCGTTGAGCCACGCATGATCTGGCTTCAACAAGCTGAGCACACTGCGGTTGTCGCGCAGCATTTCCTCGAAGAGCAATTCCGTCTCGCGACGCATGGCCTGACGCAGGTTGTCATCGAAGTCCGGAAACAGCCGCCCGTCCGGTGTGATGGAGTCGAGGTTCCGCAGGTACAACCATTGCCCGGCGAAATTCGTCACCAGCGATTGCGATCGCGGATCGGCCAGCATCCGCCGCGTCTGCTGGGCGAGCACCTCACGCTGGCAAAGTTCGCCGCGCTCGGCGTGATCCAGCAGTTCGTCGTCCGGAATGCTGCTCCATAAGAAGAACGACAACCGCGAAGCCAACTCCAAATCGCTGAGGCGATACGCCGTTCGCGGAGCAGTCCCGGCCGGATCTTGCTCGACACGGAACAGGAACTCGCGGCTGACCAGGACGGCACTCAACGCCGCCTCGATGCCGGCGTCAAAATCGGCGGAGGCGCTGTGGCCGGTCTCCGACCGAGCCACCGCATCTGACCGAAGGTCTCCGCGTTTGTCGGGAGACCTTCGGTCAGGCGAAGCGGCGGGGTCAGAGACCCGCGCCGAGCGCGATTCACGCCGCGCATCACGATAGAAGGGCAGGATACGTCCGAGGTCCGCGTCGCCAACTGGACGCCGATAGGCTCGGCGCATCAGCGTGGAAAGAATCTGCTTCGCGCAGGCTTCCTCGTCAGCGGGCGACTTCGGCCGCACGACGAAGAGGCGGCGACGGCTCGGCGTGTCTCCCGGCCCTGTCGCCTCGAACGGGCCGGTGATCGACACCTGATAGATCGCCGGTGAGAGCCGCGGATGCCGATGCGTGTTGAAGTGCGAGTTGTACGGCTGCCGCAGCGTTTCGAGCAGCGACGATGCGTTCTTCAAAAACGTCACGCCCAAGTCGTGCGGTCCGGCCGACACCGACAGACGGAATTTCAAATGCTCATCAACGTGCTGGTAGTCCTCGCCGCTGGGCGGCGGCTTGACCGTGAACGATTTGAGCGGCCCGCGATCGAGCAGAATCTCCAGTTCATGAGCTTCGCGAAGTCCTTCGACGTGTTCATTGCGATCTCGCGCGAGTCGAATCTGAAGGTCGTATTCGCCGCTCTGCGGAAACGTGTATCGAATCAACGTGCCACCGCGCGTACCAAGAGGCAGTCCCTCGACACGATCTTCTTGTGTGATATCAGGTCGCACGCGGATGGTGTCGCCCCCCGGCGACCGCGACGCGCCCCCCACGGCCAGACGACTGATCTTCTGCGCCGCCGTGATGTAGCGGTCCAGCAACGTCGGCGAGAGTTCGCCCACGGTCACATTGTCGAACCCGTGGCTGGCTTCATCCGCCGGCAGCCAGGCCGCCGCGTTGATGTCCAGCGTCAGCAGATCGCGAATGGCGTTTTGATACTCGGAGCGATTCAGCCGTCGGATCGTGTCAGTGCGTCCCGGAGTCGGCCGCTTGGCCGCCGCGCGATCGAGTTCGTTTTCGAGTTGCGACACGACGGAGGCATAGGTCTCTTCATTCGGCCGCGGTTCTCCAGCCGGCGGCATCTGCCGCGCACGCAACCGGCGGATCACCTTCTCCCAAATCTGCGGATGCTGCGCGACATCGTCATTCACAACGGCCGCCAGATTCAATCCGCCCTTAGGAACATCGGCAGCGTGGCAACCGACGCAAGACTTGTTGACCACCACACGCACCGCGGACGGTTCCGCGGCAAACGCCACGCTCGACAGCATCCACGCCGCGAGCGCAGCCAAATTCAAGATGATCCGGAGCCCCCTCATCACGATCGCTTTCCTGGAGGACGTCAGTCCCAGAGACGATTTCAGATTCCGAGTGATTGAAACATCTCGCCGACCAGACAGAAACCCTGCGCAAAGCCAAGACCGTACATTTCCGGCACGGCTGGCTAGTTTTTCAATGGGAGGATGGGAGATTTCGCGGACGTTTCGGGTTAATGTGAGTCGGTCTCTGGCACACGACAACACCAGGAGTCCGTCATGAACCACGACGCGAATCGGCGGCAGTTCTTGCAGACATCGACCGAGACCGCGGCGCTCGTCGCGGCGGCGACGGCTCTCGGTGGAGTGCAACTCTTCGCGGACGACAAGCCGGCGCAGGTGCGGTTGGGGATCATCGGTTGCGGCGGGATCATGACGAACCATGTCAAAGGTCTGGTCGACCGACGCGAAGCGGTTTCCATCGCGTGGTTGTGTGACGTCGATCCCGCGCAGATCGACAAGATGAATGCTCACGTGACGCGCGCGTTTCAGGCGGCACCGCCGAAGCGGACCGCTCGCTTTGAAGATTTGATCGAAGACAAGGATGTCGATGCGGTGATCATCGCGACGCCGCATCACTGGCACGCTCCGATCGCGCTGGCCGCCATGCAGGCGGGCAAAGATGTCTACATCGAGAAGCCGATCTCGCACGTCTTCAACGAAGGGCCGCTGATCATCGCCGCCGCGAAGAAGTACGGCCGCGTCGTGCAGCAGGGGAGCCAGATGCGGAGCAGTCCGGTCACCGAGAAGGCGGGCCGGCTGCTCAAGGAGGGGATCATCGGGAAGGTGAAGGTGGCTCGTGCCTGGACGGCGGAAACTCGCACGGTCGAGAAGCCACGGCCGGATGGGATGCCTCCGGCGGGAGTTGATTACGACCGTTGGCTCGGCCCCGCGCCGAAACGGCCTTTCAATCCGCATCGCTTTCATCAGACGTGGCGGATGTTCGCGGACTATGGCAACGGCGAGATCGGTGACGACGGGATTCATGATCTCGACATGGCCGCGTGGGGACTCGGCATCGACACGCTGCCCAAGCAGATCACGGCGCGCGGCGGGCGGATGATGCTCGACGGTCACGCCAGCGAGTACCCGGACAACATGAACGTGACCTACGAATATCCCGATGGCCGACTGCTGATCTACGAAAACTATCCCTTCACGGCCTACGGGCTGCATGGCTTCGACAATGGCAACGTGTTCTACGGCACCGAGGGCTACATGGTCTTTTCTCGCCGCGGAGCCTTCAGCGTGTTTCAAGGTCCGAAGGGAACTCCGGGGCCGACCGAAGGGAAAGAGCTACGCGGCGAGCGGGGCTACGCCGAACACATGGCCGAGTTCCTAAACGCGGTGCGGAAGCGCACTCCGACTCGCGCATCGGCCGAGGTCGCTCATCGCAGTTGCGCGTTGGTGCATCTGGCCGAGATCGCGTTCCGCACGCGCGGCCGGCTCGATTTCGATCCGAAGACCGAGCGATTCACCGACTGCGACGAAGCCAATCAACTGCTGAGCAAGAAATATCGTCCGCCGTTTGGCTTGCCCGATGTCATCTGACCCGGCCATGCCGAAGGTGGAAAGAAACCGATGACTCGATGCGATCAACCAGGACGGGAAGGCACGAAACGCGGCATCACTTTACTGACTGCGATGCTGCTGTGTTCGCTGACCACGTTGTACGCCGCCGATCAGGTGCTTCCGGGGACGGCACCGCTGACCATCCAGCGACCGCTGGATGAGGTGATGGTGGCGGGCATCAACCGTTTCTGCCTGCGCGAATTGGCGGCGTCGCGCGAGAGTCGTGCGACCCGTTGGCATCGTGATCTTTCCAGTACACAGGCTTACGCCGCGAGCATTGCCGGCAATCGAGAACGATTCCGAGCAGCCATCGGCGTGGTCGATCCCCGATTGACGGCCGACCCGTTGAATCCGCATCGCTTTGAACTCGTATCGTCGCTGGACCGCTCATCGGTCGTCGCGCGGAATCGTCATGTAACCGTCCATGCCGTTCGTTGGCAGGTTCTGGATGGCGTGACTGCGGAGGGTTTGTTGTTGGTGCCCGCGACTTTGCGCGCCGGCGTCGTGGCGCTGCCGGATGCGGACTGGACTCCCGAGATGTTTTGCGGCGTGAGTGACGGCTTGTCCGAGTCGGTGCAGTTCGTGCGGCGTTTGGCGGAGGCGGGCTGTCTGGTGGCTATCCCAACCTTGATCAGTCGCCACGACGATTTTTCGGGGAGTCCACACGTCGCGTTCACGAATCAGCCGCATCGCGAGTTCCTCTCTCGGCAAGCGTTTGAAGTGGGCCGGCATGTCATCGGCTACGAAGTTCAGAAAGTGCTCGCCGCCGTCGATTTGATAGAACAGCATGCGCAGCGGCAGATTCCAGAATCATCGCCGCAATCGTTCCCGATCGGTGTGGCCGGCGTCGGTGAAGGAGCGCTGCTGGCGCTGTACTCGGCTGCGATCGACACTCGCCTTCGAGCCAGCTTGGTCTGCGGATACTTTCAAGAGCGTGAAGGGATCTGGCAGGAGCCAATCTATCGCAACGTGTGGGGACTTCTAACGGAGTTCGGCGATGCAGAATTGGCCGGCCTGATCGCGCCGCGACGGCTGGTGATCGAAGCCTGCCGCGCGGTTGAAGTCGCTGGGCCACCCGTCGTCCGAGAGGGCCGTCGAGCCAGCGCGGCACCGGGACGGATCGTCAACAATCGGCTCGCGTCGGTGCGCGCGGAGTTCGAGCGGGCTGCGACGATCTACCAATCACTGGGCAAGAGGCAGGAACTCGTTCTGGCCGTCAGCGGTGCGGAAGGGGACGGTCACGCCGGGACCGATGCGGCGCTGCGGACCTTCGCCGCTGGTCTGGGAATCGACAGGGAACTCGGCGCGAAACCGGCAGCGTGGGAACTGGACGCTGCGCGGATCGGTGAGCCCAAGCAGGCTCTTCAAGATGCGGCCGCTCGTGAGAAACGGCAGTTCGACGAGTTGCAGGTTCATGTGCAGAGCGTACTCCGCCGAAGCGCTCAAGTGCGTGACGCGAAATGGCTGCGGAATCCGGCGTCGGTGGAGGATTGGGAGCGAATACGTCGGCCGCTGCGCGACAAGGTGCATGATGAGTTGATCGGCCGACTCCCGACGGGAAGGCTTCCCGCCAACACCCGGACACGACGGGTTCTTGAGACCGAAGAATACGTCGGATACGAAGTCGTGCTGGATGTCGTTGATGATGTGATCGCCTCCGGAATCCTGCTGCTGCCGACAAACCTGTCGGCTGGCGAAAAGCGTCCGCTGGTCGTGTGTCAGCACGGACTCGAAGGAACGGCGATGGACACGATCTCGCGCGATCCCAAGCCCTTCGCCTATTACAAGGCGTTCGGTGAGGAACTCGTCAAACGCGGCTTTCTGGTCTACGCGCCGCAGAATCCGTATCGCGGCGGCGACCGCTTTCGGGCTCTTCAGCGCATGTCGAATCCTCTGCAGCGCTCACTGTTCAGCTACATCATCGCCCAGCACGAACAAACGCTGGACTGGTTGGCGACGCTGCCGCAGGTGGACTCGAAACGGATGGCGTTCTACGGGTTGTCGTATGGGGGCAAGACGGCGATGCGCGTGCCGCCGCTGGTCGATCGGTATTGCGCGTCGATCTGCTCCGGAGACTTCACCGATTGGGTGCGGACCATCGCCAGCAACGAAGACCGTTACAGCTACGTTTTTACCAGCGAGTATGAAATCCCAGAATGGAACATGGCTCATGTCGCTGGCTACGCCGAACTGGCGATGCTGATGGCTCCGCGACCGTTCATGGTTGAAGCGGGGCATCGCGATGGCGGCCAACCGACAGAATTGGTCGCCGGGGAATTTGGCAAAGTCCGCCGCCATTTTGACCAACTCAAAATCGGCGACCTGGCAGAGATTGAATTCTTTGACGGCCCACACACCATTCACGGCCAGAACACATTCCGCTTCCTGCACCGGCATCTGAAGTGGCCCGCGACCCGATAGGAAAGGCTCCCCATGAATTGGTTTCGTTTGCTGACGACGGCGGTCGGTTTGCTGTCGTGTACTCTGGTCTTTGGTCAGGCTCCTGATTCGCCCGCGAAGGCCAAGCCCAAAGCTCAAAAGGGGAAGGCCAATCGGCCGACGGTGGTGGGGCCGTCCATCAAAGGGAACAAGGCGACGCCGATCGACCGCATCAAGGCGATCAAAGAGTTTCAGGTCGAGCTGCTCTATTCGGTCCCCGGAGCTGATCAGGGTTCGTGGGTGAATCTGTGCGTCGATCACAAGCAGCGCATCTTCGTCAGTGATCAGTACGGCGGGCTGTATCGGTTCGCCGCTCCGCAGCCGGGACAGCCGCTCGATCCGCAGAGCATCCAAAAGGTTCCCGCCGACATCCGCGCGGTGAACGGCATGGTGTGGGCGTTCGACGCGCTGTATGTCGGAGTCAACGACTACGAAAAGAAGATTTCCAGCGGGCTGTATCGGCTGACCGACAGTGACGGTGACGATCAGCTCGACAAGGTCGAACTGCTGCGCGAGATCACCGCCAGCGGCGATCACGGAGTGCATGCCGTCGTGCCAACGCCCGATGGCAAGGCGTTGTTTCTTGTCTGCGGCAACGGCGCGAAGCCGACCGCGCTGGCCGCGACGTCACCGGTCCCCGCCATCTGGGGCGAGGACCATTTGCTGCCGCGCATGCCCGACGGTCGCGGCTTCATGCGCGATGTCATGGGACCAGGCGGGATCATTTATCGAGTCTCTCCGGACGGTCAGAAGTTCGAGGCGGTGGCGTCAGGCTTTCGCAACATCTTCGATGCGGCGGTCAATCACGACGGCGAGCTATTCACCTACGACGCCGACATGGAATACGACTTCAACACCTCGTGGTATCGGCCCACACGGATCAATCATGTCGTCAGCGGGGCCGAGTTCGGCTGGCGCAACGGAGCGGGCAAGCGGCCCGAGTTCTATCCCGACAATCTGCCGGCGACGCTCAACATCGGCCCCGGTTCGCCGACGGGCATGACCTTCGGCTACGGCGCGAAGTTCCCGGCGAAGTATCAACAGGCGTTGTTCGCGCTCGATTGGAGCTGGGGCAAGCTCTACGCCGTGCATCTGCAACCGAGCGGCTCAAGTTACACCGCGACGAAGGAAGAATTCGTGACCGGTGCTCCGCTGCCGATCACCGACGCGATCATTCATCCGGGCGACGGAGCGATGTACTTCACAATCGGCGGCCGTCGCGTGCAGTCGGGCCTGTATCGGGTGACGTACGTCGGCAAAGAATCAACGGCGTTGGTCACTCGTAGCCACGCTCGCCAGAGCGTGGGCAAGGACGAAGCCGATCCGACTCCGATCCGCCCACGCTCTGGCGAGCGTGGCTACGTCGAAGCTCGCGCCACTCGTCACAAGCTCGAAGCCTTTCATGGCCGGCAAGACGTGCAAGCCGTCGCTGTGGCGTGGCCGTACTTGTCGAACGACGACCGCTTCCTCCGCTGGGCAGCCCGGATCGCGATCGAGCATCAGCCGGTCGCGAGTTGGACCGACAAAGCACTTACCGAACCCGATGCGGCGAAGCAGGTCGAAGCGTTGCTGGCACTCGCGCGAGCGACCGGTGTCTGCCCGCAGCATCGCACGCAAGAGACTCCGCCTGTCGATGAGGCGCTGCGTGCGAAGCTGCTCGATGCGCTGTTGAACGTCGATTGGAACAAGCTCGATAACGAGCGACGGCTGACGCTCGTCCGCACGATCGAGATCACGTTGAACCGCTTCGGTCGCCCGGATGACGCACGAGTCGCCAAGCTGATCGCACAGCTCGATCCGGTCTTCCCGGCACCGACTCGCGAACTCAACTGGCTGCTGTGCGAGACGCTCGTCTTTCTTCAGTCACCGCACGCCGCCGCCAAGGGGCTCACGCTGATCGCGAACGCTCCGACGCAGGAAGAGCAGATCGAATACGCGCGATCGCTGCGCATGCTCCGCGCCGGTTGGACGATCGAACTGCGAACCACGTACTTCGAGTGGTTCCTCAAGGCGGCGAACTATCGCGGCGGTGCGAGCTTTGAAAAGTTCATCGAGTTTATCCGCACGGACGCCGTCGCCTCACTGACCGATGACGAGCAGACCGCGCTCGCCGAAGTGCTCGCGAAGAAGCCGGAGAAGAAATCGGCAATCGAGAGCCTCAGCGCGATCTTCGCCGGCCGCAAGCCGACCGATTGGAAGCTCGACGAACTCTCGGCGGCGACGCAGACCGGCCTCAAGGCCCGCAGCTTCGAGACCGGCCGCAAGATGTTTGCCGCCGGTGCGTGCTTCACCTGCCATCGCTTCGGCAACGAAGGGGGCATGACCGGCCCCGACCTGAGCACCGCGGGACGTCGCTACTCGCCGCATGATTTGCTCGATCAGATCATCAACCCCAGCAAAGTCATCAACGAACAATTCTCCGCCGTCACCATCGTCACGGAGTCCGGCAAGTCTTACACGGGCGTCGTCGTCAATCTCAGCGGCGATTCGCTGACGCTCAACACAGACCTCACCGATCCGAATCTGCGAGTGACGATCGACCGCAAACAAATTGAGGAGATGGAGCCCTCCAAGATATCGCCCATGCCCGCCAATCTGCTGGGCTTGCTGACCAAGGACGAAGTGCTGGACCTGCTGGCCTACGTGCTCAGCGGCGGCGAACCGACGCATGACTTGTTCAAGAAGTAGAATGGGCCGGAGCGAAAGACGACAATCAAATCCACCGATCCCAAGAAAGCTGCACATGACCCGCTCGATGGTGACTCTGTTTGTCGTTTGTTTTGTGGTCGGCTGGGGCATGTGTCCTCGCATCGCCGAGTGTGGGGATGGCGAGATTCAGCCGGCGACCGACCGGCTCGACATCGTCGAGTTGAACAAGACCGACAAGCTCGAACGCGAAGTGCGTCGCGTCCGGCAGGCGACACCGGAGAGTCAGGCCATCGCGAAGTTGGAGATGTATTGCACCGCGCGGACGCTGAGCGACACCGACGGTGACGGATCGGCCGCACCCGACGTGCGAGCGTTTCTGGAAACCAAAACCAAGGCCGAAGCGGGGGATGTGGACGCTCAATACAAGCTCGGCGGAATGTTCGCCAAAGGGGTGGGCACGGCCAAAGACGATGCCACCGCCGTGCTGTGGTATCGCAAAGTGGCGGAGCAGGACGATGCCCGCGGTCAAAGCATGTTGGGCGTCATGTATACCAACGCGCGCGGAGTGCCACGCGACTATGCGATCGCGCTGAGATGGTTCCGCAAAGCGGCCGAGCAGAACAGCGCTCATGCTCAATACAACCTCGGTCACATGTACGGGACCGGCAAGGGAGTTCCGCAGGACGATGCGAAATCGGCCGAGTGGTATCGCAAAGCGGCGGAGCAGAACGACGTCAACTCGCAGCGGATTCTTGGGGCGCTGTATGCCGCGGGCCGAGGCGTTCCTCAAGACTTGGTTCAAGCCCACGCTTGGACGAAGGTCTCCGGCACGGTGGAGAACGCCGTCACGAAGCAGCAACTGATGAAGCTCGAAACGCAAATGACGGCGGAACAAAAAACCGCCGCCGCTGAGGTCGCGAAAGAAATCGAAACCCGGCTGGCTCGACTCAAGAAGAAGTCGTGAGGTGATCTTATCCGCGTCACAGAAATTAGCCGCGCGGCGCTAGCCCCGGTTCAAGCCGTGTAACCGGGGCTAGCGCC
>CAMDDX010000222.1 GCA_945893075.1 Planctomyces sp. SH-PL62
GACAAGGGCCGCATCTATCGCATTGCTCAAGACGGCTTCCAATTCAAACCCGCACCGCGACTCGGCGACTTGCCGACCGCCGAGTTGGTCAAACTCTTCGAGCATCCCAACGGCTGGCATCGCGACACCGCGTCGCGTTTGATCTATCAGCGGCTGGACCGGGCCGCGATCGAACCTCTCCGACAAATGGCGACGACATCGAAGTCCGTTCTCGCGCGAGTGATGGCGATGTACTCGTTGCACGCGCTGTCGGCGCTGGAGCCATCGTCGGTGATGACCGCATTGAAGTCAGACGATCCCAAAGGCCGCGAGCATGCGCTTCGTCTGGCCGAACGATTTGCCGATCAAGCCGAAGTCCGCGAGTCGGCGCTGCCTCTCGCAAACGATGCCGATTTGCGAGTCCGCTACCAAGCCGCCTTCACACTCGGAGCCTTCACCGGTGACGCGGCCACGCAGTCGCTGAAAGCACTCGCCGTGCGAGACGGTGCGGATTCGTGGATGCAATTGGCGATCCTCAGTTCGGTTGGTAATCGCCGCGGAGAGTTCTTGGCCGCGCTGCTCTCCGACCACGAGGCCCGCAAGACCGCTCACGTCCGAACGCTGCTGAGTTCCATCACGTCTCAAATCGGAGCCGCGAATGCGAAGGACGATCTCGCGTTGTTCGTGCGGCAACTCGATCGTCTCGCGGCGGATGAGAAACCGCTCGCCGAAGAACTCGTGAAGAGTCTGGTCAGCAAACAACCAGCAGTCCGCGAGTTGTTGGCCGGCGCGACGGGGGGCAAAGCGACCGCGATTCTGAATGCGATGATTCGGGATGCTCAGGTTGTGGCTCGCGATGAAAAGAAAGCTCCGGCCGATCGAGCGGCTGCCGTGCGGACACTCGCCACCGCGAACCTCGCGGAATTGAAAACGCTCTTCGCCGAATTGCTGCAATCGCGTCAGCCGCAGCCGGTGCAAGCGGCTGTCCTGGAAACGCTCGCTCGGTTCGACAGCCCCGACGTTCCGCCGTTGGTCATCACAGCATGGCCTTCGCAGACACCACAGTTGCGAGCGACGTCCGTCGAAACGCTGCTCACCCGGCCCAAGTGGGTCGTGGCGTTTCTGGATGCCGTCGAGAAACAAACGATCGCCCGCGCCGATCTCGATCCGGCTCGCGTCACGCTGCTTCAGAAACACAACGATGCCGAGATTCGGGATCGTGCGACCAAACTCTTTGCCGGCGCAACACTCGCGCGGCGGCAGGAGGTCGTCGATGCGTATCAGAAGTCGCTCGAACTGAAGGGGGACGTTGATCGCGGTCGCGTTCACTTCCGCAAGACGTGCGCGGCGTGTCACAAGCTCGAAGGTTTTGGCGAGTCCATCGGAGCCGAACTCAACGCGATTCGCGATCGAGGCACCGCCGCTGTGTTGCTCAACATTCTCGACCCGAACCGCGAGGTGAAGCCGCAGTTCTTGAACTACGTCGTCCAACTCGACAGCGGCCGCACGCTGACCGGCATGATCGCCGCCGAGACCGCCAACAGCCTGACGCTCCGCAAACCGGACAACACCAGCGAAACCATCCTGCGAGTCAACATCGACGAACTCAAAAGCACCGGCCTGTCCTTCATGCCGGAGGGACTGGAGAAACAACTCGATCCCGCCGCGATGGCCGACGTGTTGGCGTACTTGAATTCGATCAAATGATTGACACTTCTCGCTGATCCCGACAGCGGCTGCGAGATTTCAATTTGTCTTACTCTGTGCCCCGTCGCGTCTCTGTGGTGCCCAATAGTTTTCGGAACTGAAACCAGTAGAAAATGGGGAAGGACACCACAGAGACGCGACGGGGCACGGAGGAGAGCCGGGTGACGTCGCTCGTGTGTCCCCTGTCGCTTTGCGGTCAACCGGGGTCGCGACCAAAGTTGTGTAGATACGAATGCGGCAAGCTCGGCGGGGAGCTGTAGGGTTCAGCCAGTGGTCCTCAATGATTTGTACCGACAATCGTCCCGCCGAACCGATCAATGACCCCGATCATCAACTTGTGAGTTCTCCATGAAGATCCTGTATTTGTCGTGTCATGAGGTTCTCGAGTTCGACGAGATCTCCATGTTGTCCGACATCGGCGTGCAGGTGTTCTCCATCGGTGCCTATCTCGATCCCGCGCGACCGAGCGGAAGTGGCTTGCGACCCGCTCTGCCGCAGTTATGCCGGGACGAAGATGACTTGCGGGCCTTTCACGAACTGATCAAGCCGGGTGCCGATGGGCAGTTGTGTCTGACCTCTGAGTTCGTCGAGCGCTTTGATGCCGTCATCGTGATGCACATTCCCGATTGGATTGAAAAGAACTGGCAGGCGTTTGGCGACGTGCCGGTCATCTGGCGGACCATCGGGCAATCCTGGCCGACCATCGAGCGTCACCTGCAACCGTTTCGTGACGCTGGTCTGAAGATCGTCCGGTACTCGCCGCGAGAACGAACTCTCGACGGGTATTGCGGCGAGGATGCGGTGATTCGATTTGGCAAACCCAGCGAATTGGCATTGCCTTGGAAGGGAACGAATCCGCGGGTCGTCAATTTCAATCAGAACATGCGCAGCCGGGCCGATCGGTGCCGCTACGACCTCTTTCGTGAAGTGACGGCTCCGTTTGAGTGCGACCTGTTCGGAGGTGGAAACGAAGATGTTCCAGACATCGCTCGAGGCATCGTGTCGCAGGCTGAGCAACATCAAATCCTGAGTGACCGGCGCGTCTTCTTTTGCACGGGGACTTACCCGGCGAGCTACACGCTGTCATTTCTCGAAGCGTGGCTGGCCGGGATTCCCGTCGTGGCGATTGGGCGTCGGTTGTGGGAGAACTTCCCGGAATATCACGGCGAGCTCTATGAGGTTCCGGACCTGATTCAAAACGGTGTGAATGGTTTCGTCAGCGATGACATCTCTGAGCTGCAACGGCACATTCGGCAGTTGCTCGATGACGACGATCTCGCGGACCGAATTTCGCAGGCGGGGCGGGAGTCGGCCAGACGACTCTTCGACAAGACCGTCATTCAGGAGCAGTGGCGAGAATTCTTAAAGGTGCATGTTCCACCCACGCAGCCGCGGCGGCTTTCAATCGCGGCCTGCGAAAAGATTGATCGGGAACTCTTCGCCTCGCGGAGCGGTTGGTTCGATCGGAGCTATCGGAGTCGGCTCGATGGACGCTTTCCGACGATGAAGCTGGCATTCAATCTGTTGCTGCAACGTCCGAATCCCACCGTGGTCGAGACCGGCTGCATTCGGTTGGCTGAGGACTTCGGCGCAGGCTGCTCGACGGTTCTGTTTTGTGAGTTTCTGCAACGCTACGGCGGCTATCTGTTGAGCGTTGATATCAACCCCACCAATGTTGAGTTGGCGGCGCAATTGACTTCGGAATGGCGGTCGGTGAGAGAGTTGTTCCTTGACGATTCGATCCATTTTCTCGAATCGACCCTGCGAGCTTTTCCGCGATTTCCAGGGACGATCGACCTGCTGTACCTCGACAGTTTGGATTACCCGCTGCAACAGCTTTTGGACCTGTGTGCTCGTGACGGATTGCCCCTGCATGACGACGAAGCGATCGCGGCACGGTATCCAGAGCTGGTGCTTCCGCCACAGCAACATTGCTTGGCGGAGTTGCGAGCCGCTCAAACGTTGCTCACCGACAACAGCATTGTCTTGATCGATGACAACGACTTGCCGGGTGGCGGAAAGAGCCGGCTGGCTCGCAAGCAATTGCAAGAATGGGGCTGGACCTGCCTGCTGGACCTGCAACAGACGATTTGGGTTCCGGGCTAGATTGCTTGAGGTCTGAAAGTTGTTGCGGTTGTGTCAAGTTTCATCAGCCGGAACGCGCTAGTGCCGCCGGTCGTAATTGACCTGCCATCAGGACCAAAGTCTGACTGCTTTCAGCCCCGAAGGGGTGCGACTCGATAGCCCAGGGCGTTAGCCCTGGGTTACGGAACAACGAACATCGGCGAGCCCCAACGGGGCGTGACTCAAAGGAAAAGTCACATGAGTGTCGCCCCGTTGGGGCTGGGCACGGCGCGCGGACTCGTGCCCCAGGGCTGCGCCCTGGGCTATCGAGTCGCGCCCCTTTGGGGCGAATTCGTACTCCGTGACAGGACAACTACGATCTGCCGCACTAGCGTCCGATTGCCGGTTCAAACCGGACGCTAGCGCATTCCGGCTCATGGTCTGAGGCGAATCGCGCTAGTTTTTGGTGAGCAGGATGTTGTCGAAGTTTCCCTCGTCGCCAAGTTCGGCGAACAGGTGATTCAATTGGGAGATGGGGTAACGGACGAATTCTGTCGCGCGCCAGACCCAGTAGAAGGCCCAATACGAAGCGGCGATGTCGATGAATTCGCGCTGGCTGAGTCCCGATCGTTGAATGCCGTAGGGCCAGAATTCGGCGAAGACGGGAATATCGCCAGAGAAAAGTTGTTTGCCCCCCGCGAAGACGTGGCCTTCGTGTCCTTGAGTATCGATCCACACGAGCGAGACCTCGTCGCTGGGTTGCAGCGCATGGACCAGCAAATGGTCGATCGTATCCACCGGCACTTGGATCACATCGCGCTGCGACTCATCACAGCGGTCCTGTGACCCCGCGGCCGCAGTGCCGATGCGCAGGCGGTGATCGCCGAAGTTGACGGGGCTCAATTCGAATTCCAACGTCCCTCCGCGATCTGAAGCGCCGCAGCACAACGCTCGGTAGCGGTCCTCCGATAACCGATTCTGCCGAGCATTGTGAACCAGCAGCGAGTAGTTGCGCGGATCGGGTTCGATTGCCACGGCGCGGGCGAATTCTCGCTGGCAGAGCATGCCGATCGAAATGACTCCCATATTCGCGCCAATGTCGAGAACGGTTCCCTGTCCCCGAGGCGGCAACCGCTGAGTGGAGCGCAGAAACGAGAGGACGAGTTTCACCCAAACCGCCTCGAATTCGCGGTTGACGTACAAGCTGTGTCCAATCACCTGGTCCGAGGTGAAGACAGTGAGTCGTCCTTGGCGCGTCGAGATCGTGATTCGCTCCCGGAACTTGCCGGCGACTCGCCAACACCATTCTCGTGAGCGTCGTTGCCAACGCGCCAGTCGCTGTCGAACACGGTCTGATGTCAGCATGTGCCGATCGTTCTTTCATGGCGGGGCCGGCTCACGAAGTCGCGTCTAATTGGGCGAATAGAGCACGATTTGGCTGGGGTTGAGAAACGTGCGTCCGAATCCCTGTTGCCGCATCCGATCGTGCAGGATGACGTGTTCGCAGTCGGAGCCGCCGTACTCGGCCGACTGCATCGCTGGCATCCCATAAACACCGAGGCCGCCGAAGCAGGACGAGACCGGCAACAGCGGTTCTCCCCGTTCAAAGATCATCGAATTCACTTCGACATTCGCATGCGCCTGCGGATGTCCCAGGGCGCGGAAGGCCTAGGCGTCAAAGTGAATCAGCTCGGAACCGTGATCGGAATTCGTTCGCACCATTCCGCAGGAACCGACGAAATCCCAATCGTCGTGGCTGAACGTGTTCGCGACGCCGTCTTCGCTCCAGCCGCCGCCAAGGTCGGTGTCGACCACGATCAGGTTGTCGAAATCGCCGAAGTGTTCGAGAGCATAATCACGGTAACGATTGCGATACTCGGCCATGCGAGCGGCACGTTCGCGGCTGCGGATTTGTGGAAAGCGGACCGTCCCCAGCCGTTCGGACAGCACATGCACGCGGCTGTTGAGCTGTTGCCAATCGGTCAAGAACTCCAGCGTCGCGTCGGTCGAATCGTTCTCGAAGAGCACGACGCGGTAATCGCGAAACATCGCGCCGAGCTGTTCGGCACGCGCGGCGAACCTCGGCAAGAAGTGTCGCACGTTGCGGCACAGACCGCAGATCACCACGCGGCGCTGCGACATTCGCTCGCGACCGATTTCGATGCGCCGCGAATACTCCTGTTGAAGTTCGGCGCGGCAAGGAAACTGGTGCTCCGGGAAATCGGACAAGCTGTAGTCGCGAGCGAACGGCATTTCCAAATCGCCGGCAAACCAGTCGGCTCGGCGGTAGCCCTGATTGTTGATGTTCGACCAGATGCAACTGGTGTTGCCAACGTGTTGCACGAGGCTCGGACATGGGTAATGCACCGCGTGGTGGCGCGCCGCCGTCCATTCTCCGATGAGCACGTCCACATGACTGAGACCGTTGCGCGAGTTGGACCAGCGATGTGCCATCACCTTCGGGTCCGTCAAAAACTGGCGAGCCAGCTCGCGCGGGAACACGAACGCGAGCGCTCCCCAAATCCATTGTCGCGGTAACGCTCGCCAACCCGGCTCCAGCACCGTGTAGGCTTGCGAGCAGTACAGCGACACCAAGCTCGGCTTATCACCGGGCCACAGCGCTGATTCCAAGTACTCGCGAAGATTGCCTCGGTCGTACAACACCGCATCATCTTGCAGGAGCACGTAGGCATCGGCATCCGGCTGACTTTGCACCAGTTCAGCCAGCGCGAGCCACGAATTCGGCCACGCTCCCACCGGCTGTTCATGCCAGGTGATCGTAGCGCGACGGAATGCGAACCAAGCCGTCGACAAACAAATGCGGCCGATCCCAGCCCGCGCGAACGATGCTGTCGAGACACCACTCCAGCGTCGCCTCACGCCGCGGAGCGGTCAACACGCCGACAGCCCACTTCCGCACGGGAGGTCCGCACCGCGTCGCTGGCGGCGGAACCATTTCGCGCGGTGTCAGATACCGCGAGATGGTTGGCAGCGAACTCCAATCGCGACACAGCCGGCAGTGATCCGCAGTCGTCACGAGATGGCTCGGATGAAGACATTGCCACTCGGCCTGCGTTGAGTTCTCCCCATTGGTTGGGAGTCGCTCGCCGAGAAACCTGCATTGGCCCGACTCCCGCGCCGGGACGATCGCTTGCCCCAAGCCCGCCTCAACTTCGAGTGCCGCGTTGACTTTGGCTTGCAGCGTTCGTGCGGACTCGGTTGAACAACCTTCGATGCCGCCTCGCGTCACCACCTGATATGTCAGATCGAACAACAAAGACGCAATCACGGGATTCCAACGACTGGCCGCCGGCGGAAACGATTCGCAGCAGGCTCGGCAGGCATCCGGTTGCACTTCACACAATGAGCCGTCTGTCGCGCCGCTGATGGTTCGCAGCAAATCACATTCAAACCGAGTTGCATCCTCTGCCGCGCATCGTCGATGCGGGCAGGTCTCAACCGTCGGCAAGACCAACTTGCCCAGCGAATTTGGCGGCGGCATTGTCACTCGGTCCTTTCCCCGTTGGGGGATTCTGCGACGATCCATTGGAGCATTTGCGAGCGAATCGGTTTCCAGGAATGTTCCCGTTCCACGAATTCGCGAGCCGCTCGGCTGGCCTGCGAGATGTCCCGGCCGAACCAAGTGGCCAGAGTCGCGGCCACATCGTCGGGATTGACCCGCGGTGCGGCAATCCAACGGCGCGGCCACAATTCCAAGAGTTCGTGATCCACAACGGGGACAACCGCCAAAGGCCGATACTCGTTCATCGGAGCTTCGTCGATCGTGATCAACGGCATCCCCGCCGCCTGACACTCCAACAGCGGCAAGCCCAGTCCTTCCCAGCGGCTCAATTGCAGGCACACATCGCCGTCCCGATACAAGTCCGCATTCATGGTGGCCGAGCGTCGGACCTCCACATTCGGCGGCACGTCAAACAGTTCATCCGTCTGGCTCCAGACGATGAATGGTATCTGCGGCAATCGCCGCGCGGCGGCGATCAGCCACTCCAGTCCTTTGCGCCGCACTTCCGTCTCGGAACCGTCGAGGCGTAGCGGATGGCGTTGATCCGTGCCGTTGACGAAGACGTAGCGCCGGCAAACATCCCGTTGCCGAAACGGAATTGCCTCAATGTCGATCGGCCACGGACAACATTGAAGTTCCCAACGGAAGCCAAATCGCTCGCGCCATTCCGACAGCATTGCAAACGTTCGCCGAGTCGGGCAGAGCATCAGATCGACATCGTGCAGCCAGCTCAGCCCAGGATGCAGCCATTCCCAATTCGGCACGCAGACCACGCGCACGCCCAACCTCCGAGCCTGTCGCGGCAGCCCCTCAAGAAACGGCGTCTCGACAAATATCAACACATCTACGCGCCGCAGAAACCGGTCAATCCGGCGAGCCTGACGTACCGCAAGAAACTCGGCCGCAGTTGCGAGCGATTCCGGAGTCAGCCATTCCGCGATCGGCAGCGACTTCATCAGATCGCGGTTTTGATGCCCCAAGCCTTTCAGATTGTTCGGCCCGATCAATCCGATGCGCGGCCGCATTCGCCATGTCCGCCGCCAGAAATTCTGAAACCATCGACGACCCCCGCGCCCCGTTTCGAGCACATCTTCGACAGCGATCGGCGATCCGGTTGTCTCTAAAAACTGTTCGATCCACGTCAGCCGCTCTGCCGCGTGGACCTGTTGGTTGGGGTTCTCGCTCGTTGCGATCTGACGCGCAACAGCCCCATGGGCCAGCGACGCCACCACCGGATTCGGACTCCGCGGTGTTGGCTCTGACATGCGACAACACGCGGCACACGTCGCCAACTCGACCGATCCGACGTCCGACGTCTTCGATTCCGAAATCGCACAAACCAACTCGCAACATGCCCGACCGAGCGAATCAGGCACGCGAAAACGACAGGTGTCGGGAGTTCGTGGGGGCAAGTGGACGTTCTCGTTTGGGTCACAGTGATGATCGTGGCCCACGATGACCTAGATCGCTTGGCTAATCATAGGGCGATGCAAAGTGCTTCTTGACGGCGTGAGATTGACGTCCAATTCCGGTGTGTTTTGTTTCGTGCCTTTGCCCCAACGGGGAACAACTCGATAGCCCAGGGCGCAGCCCTGGGTGACGGAACGACACACATTGGTGAGCCCCAACGGGGCGTGACTCCACGGAGATTGTCCAGGAGTTTCGCCCCGTTGGGGCTGGCCTTGGCGCGCGGGCATGCGACCCAGGGCTGCGCCCTGGGCTATCGAGTCTCGACCCTTCGGGCCGAAAGTGCGCAACAGATTCCGCCCGTACGATGCTTCACATCAACCCTAACTTTTCATCCCCCTGGTCAGTCCCCAGCCAAGCGATCAGCAAACGACACGATGCGACGTGTGTGCCGTGAGCAAGCCGATGCGGGCAAGCCGTCACTTCGCGAATCGCGTTCACCGGCGGTTGCATTCCGACTTCACTCGCTGCCCAACAAACGAACCTTGGTACGTTGGCGGTTTGCCTGGTTGAAGACCGGCAGGCACGGAGCCGGATTCCAATTCCCAACAAGTTCCCCGCCAGCACCAGATGGCGAAAACGCCGCTTCCCGAGGGACTCGGACTGATGAGGTAAGGGTAGCCGCGGGCTGCCTGCGTATTGGCGAAAGAATAGATTTGGCCCGCCTGCGTATTGGCGAAAGAATAGATTTGGCCTGCCTGTGCCGTGTAAGGGTAGAAGTGGCCGGCCTGCGCACAGACTGACGTCTGAGGTTGGCTTTCGAGCAGTTCACACACGCGGCGAAGCTGATTCAGAATCTCCACCGCAACCCACAACAAGGTTGCCTGAATCACGATCATCACGATCACCAATGCCGTCATGTGAAACCCTTTTCAAAGAAGTGAAATCACCGAGCCGCTCACTTGGCGAGTATCGTGCGAACCAGCCGAAATCCAAGGAAGCTGTAGCGGCCATTGCTCTCGAAAAAATATCGAAAGGCCACGCGGAATGGTCGTCCGTGCGAACGATAAGTTGCTCCACGAAACATGAACGGGTTGGCCTTGAGGACCGGCAATGAGTCATCCACCAGACCGTTCGGCGAATCGGCGATCGGGTAATCCTGCCGGCCTGGCAAGCACCATTCGTGGAGGTTCCCCTCGACATCAAACAGCCCAAACGCATTCGGCCGCAGCAGACCGACCGGCCATGTTCGATCTTCGCTGTTGTTGAGCCACCAGCCGAATTCGGAGAGATGGCGTTCGTCTTCGCCGAAGAAATACCGCGTTGGCCCGCTGCCGCCGCGAGCGAAGTACTCCCATTCCGCTTCCGTCGGCAGGCGATAGCCCGTGCGTAAGAGTTGATTCGCAGGCAAGACCATCTCCAAACTGATCTGATCGAGCGGCGGATAACACATCTGATCTTCGGGGATCTTTTCCTGTTCGCTCAGCCAACGGCAGTACTTGGCGGTGTCGAGCCAGGAGACAAAACTCGCCGGACATTGGGGAGTCACGCAGATTTCCGGATCGGAGTGGTAGTCCGGTTGAAAGCGTCGGAATTGTTCGGCGGTGACTTCATAGACGCCGACGGCGATGCTGCGATCAATGCGGCGGCGATGCTGCCGCTCGTTGCCATCGCGCCGCGGTTCGTTGTCTGGCGAACCCATCAAGAATTCGACCGGTCCCCGAATCTCCAAGAATTCCTGTCCCTGCGAGTTCACCGACTAATTGCTGCCAGCCGGCGGAGTCCGCGGCGTCGCGGCCTGCAACCGATCGGACAAGCCGAACTTCCGAGCCAGCCACAACATTCCGGCTCGTTCTGCTTGATCCACAACATCGGGCCAGCACGATTGAATGCGGCGAAAGACTTCTTCTTTTTCGGCAGCCGATAACTCGATCCCCGGGACGACCATGCTTTGCCAGATCGCCTGCCGAATCACCGGATCATGTACTTCCTCTTCCGCCCGCAACAGCGTTTCCAACGCAACGCCGAACACGCGCATCGTCAGCATCAACTCCGTGCGCAGCGACGGATCGGCCGATCCCGACAGCAGCGGCCAGACGAGTTCCTCGTGGCCGAGCAAAATGATCGCGACCGCAGCCGTCCGCTTTCGAGCCACCAATTTCAGCCGATCGTCGATGCTCGTCGCCGGCGGCTTTTCTTCCAGCAGCGATCGCAGACACGCAACCGCCGATTCTCGATCTTTCATCAGCGGGCGCAGCAGCCACGAAAACTGAGTCACATCCGCTTCAGGCAACAAGCGGCACAGCACCTCGGTCGAACCGAGCCGCGACAGCAATTGAGCGGCATTCAACCGCGGAGTTGAGGTTGTCGAGTTCTTCAGGAACTCGACCGCCAACGAGAGAGCCAATCGTTCGCGAACGGGCATCAACAACTCAGCCCAAGTCATCGCGTCGCCATCGGCTTCATGAACTAACGCGGCTGCGACCGACACGGACAGCGGCGGCCAGGATTCGTTTGCACTGGGATCAAATTCCGCCAGCAGCGCGGCCAGCCGCAGCCGAGCCGCTCCCGATTGCTCCGGGGCATTGGCCAATGCCCACAGCTCGGCCGCAGTGGGGCGAGCCGACTTCGCCAGCCAGTCGCGAACGACATGGACTGTCGCTGGATCGGCAGCGCGGCAATGCTTCAAGACGTCGGCCATGCGCCCCGGCTCATGCGGCACGAGCGTCAAGTTCGCTCGCAGTTGATCGCTGGCCGTCGCGTCCGGCCGCTCGGCGACCTCACGCATCCGCGCGGTCCAGACATCGCGAGTCGGTGCCATGTCATGCAGCACCGGGATCACGCGATCAATCTCGGCCACCAGCAGTTGATCGCCGAGAGCATCCGCCATTCGCTGCCGTTGTGTTTGTCGATACTCATGCCGCCAGGTCGTGGCTCCGAGCACCGCGCAAATCAACAGCAGCCCGATCAGCAGCATGCGCCGCCCGTGCCAGTGTTGGGCTTGTCTCATCATGTTCGCTTGCGGCGATGTCCAACTTGACGAGGTCGTGCCGAGTGAAATTTGCAACGTTTCCCACAGCGACGGCAACTGTTTTCGCTCCGGGCGAGAACTCCACAAACCAGCCCGCTCGGTCAAGCGTAATTCACAACGGCCACGCCAAGTTTCACGTTGCTTGCGAGTCAGCCATTCGCGAATCGACGGGACCAGATAATCGTGCGTCAGTTGATACGCGCGCGAGTTGACACTCGGAGCGTCACGCGGAGCGGTGGCGGCGACGTTCGGCGCATCGACCGGCGTGAGCAGTCGCGTCTCCTCTTCCAGAATGCTGAGCAACTGCCGGAACTCTTCCGAGCCGACATTGCACCGCGCGGCCAGCGCCAGTTCGTCGGCCGTTCGCGTACAGGCTTTGATGTCGGTACCGGGAGCCGGCAACAACGCTCGCAATATCTCGCGAATTGCCACTTGATGGACGCGGTAGGTCAACGGTGCCGAGGTCGATCCGAAGGTATCTTCCAGGAATCGAATGCCGACGCCGCGCGCACCGCCAATCGCATTCAACGTCTCCGGAACCCACGGCCGGCTCCGAACCATTTGCGCGAACAAGGCGATTCGGACGCAGATGACCCGGTCGTCTTCCGCCAACTCGGCAATCACGCGGTCCAGAAACTCGCGCTGATCTGGAGACAAATCCTCCGTCCGCTCCGGCAATGCTTCGTAGGCTTGACCGAACGCATGCAGCACACGCCGAGCATGACGCGTGTCAAACAGATCGACCGCCGCGCAGTTCTCGCGCTCCGCCAGACGGACGTCCAACGCGAGAAAAAAGCGATGCACCGACATCCAAAAGTCATCGCGGACAATCAGCAGACAGGCCACATGCTCCCCGTCACATTGCCGCAACGCCTGCACCAACTCCGAGTCCTCCGAGTTGGGATTGGCGTGCAGCCATTGCTCGAACTGGTCAATCACGATCAACACTTTGCGGTCGATCGTCGTCCCGCGACGCAACCGCTGCATTGCCTCGACCAATCCAGACGCCGGCCGATTCAACAAGGGACGCAACTCATCCAGCAACCGAGCTTCGGTCGTTTGAGCGGCCGCCGTCACAATCACCGAATGCACCGACGAAGACAGCCGCGGCAATAACCCCGCTCGAACCAAGGACGACTTGCCACATCCGGATGGACCGTAGACCACGCCAATTCGCATCGGGTTCGCAGTCGCCGGCTCTTCGATACGCGATTTCCAAAACCGCAAGTTCTGAGGAAACCGATCCCGATCGTGCGGCCCCGGCAGCAGTCCCAGAAAGAAGTCGCTGTCCGATTCATCGAACGCTCGCAGCCCTTTCGGGACGATGGTCAGCAACGTCGTCGCCGACAACGCAGATCGTGAATCGTAAAGTCGCCGGTGTTCCCGAATAGCCGTAGTTGGATAATTCTAAGCTGCTGCATTCAAGCATCAGCGGCTCACGGTCCGACAAAAAATCCTGGCAGTGATCCAACTCGTCGAAAAGGGCACCATTGATGTAACCCGCAGCGTCAG
>CAMDDX010000223.1 GCA_945893075.1 Planctomyces sp. SH-PL62
CCACCTGCTCCCGAACCGCTGGCATCAACAACCCTGATTTCACTTGTGGCACATCATCCATGATCGACTCCAGAAAGAGGTTCCGAACATTTCTAACCTCATTCTGACAGCTCCTTATTCATCGCGCCAGCCAAAATTGGCACACCCGCTGCTATCCGCTCGGCCCGTCGCGGTGAGGTTTGGAATGTTCGCCCCAACTTCGTCGAAGCCGAACGCTACATGCGGAAGATGCAGGCGATTCACGAGTCCGCACGCGACGGGGTCGGGGCAAGCCGGGGTCAGGTGTTCTGATTTCTGTTTTGCTTCTGCGATCTATCCCAACCGTGGTTTGCAGACAATCTCACGATCAACGGTTCGCTCCCTTTCGCAACAGCAAAACAGAAATCAGAACACCTGACCCCTCTCCGCGAGACGCTCACGCCGCTGCCGTCTCGGCCTCTTCGGCGTAGAACCAGTTGGCCACGAAATGCTCGCCGCAGAAAACGATCAGCACGAGCAGCAGCAGCAACGGATAGACCTCCTCGCCCAGCCGGCCGGTGTTGACGTGGCGTTGCAGCGTGGCGATGTCGCGTGCCAGTGAGATTCGTTTCTCGCCGAAGAGTTGCGTGAGGTCGTCTTCGCTCAGTCGTCGGAAGTCGCTTTCGGTGGCAGGGGCGTTGACGCTGAAGCCGCTGGCAAACTTCGACACGGGGTCGGCGGACGCGACGCTGTAGTGACCGAGCTGATCGGTCTCGCGGATCGCGAACGATGCGGCTCCGGCGGGAATTGTGCCTGGCAATTGCTGACCACCGGGCTTGCGAAGCAGGTATTTCGTCAGCGCGGAGTCCTGGTCGGCTCGCACTAAGACGTCCTCCCCCGCGAGATAGTTGAACGTCGCCTCGCTGCGGCCGGAGAGGTACTGCATCAGTTGGTCAACGAGCGCCATGAAGGCCCAGTTCTTGGACGCGTCGGCATGATCGATCCAGCCACGTGTATCGGCGGCGGTGGTCAACAGCGCGACTCGGCCGCCTCCGATGCGTCGTTCAATCAGCGCTGGTTCCGCTTTGGCGTTCGAGTACGTGATGAGCACGTTAGCCTCGTCAAACAAGTCCACCGTCCAGCGTTTGTAGATTTCGATTTCGCCGAGCACACCGACTCCGCCAAGTTCATCCAGCTTCTTGAGCACCGGATGATTCGGGTTCTTCGCATCGAGAAACGCCGGGGGCGAGAAGTTCGGGCTTGATCCCAGCTTGCAGGGCAACACGGTGCTCGCCGGCTCGCGGCTGTACGACACTGGATCAACACCCCCCGCGTCTTGCAGGCCGTTCGAGCCCAAGATCACTGCCAGTCCGCCTCCGTTGCTCACGAATTTGTGCAGCGACTTCCAAGTGGAATCGCTCAGCAACGGAACACTGTTGAGCACGACCACCGAGTAATCGCCGAATTTGATGTTGGCCAACTTCGCCGGCTGCACATCGTCCAAGAGAAATCGAAACTTCTTCGCTTTGCGTTCGTCATCGGTCGCCAGCATTTGGCTGAGCATGTTTGCAACGCCCGGCGTCGGCGAGACCAGTAACACCTTCGGCGGCGGCTTGATCTCGACGGTGAAGTAACGGACGTCGTTCATCGACAGCGGATCGCTGGAGAGCAACCGCAGCTCGCCGTGCTGCACGGGGCCTTGCAGATTCGCGATCGGGATTTGCACGCGAGCACCTTGCTGGCCTCCGACTCTCACCGACTGTTGACCGGAGGGGATGCGCTTGCCGTCGCGGCTGATCAATGACAACTCGACGGTCTTCTCCCCTTCCTCGACGCCGATCGCCGAGATTGCGGCTTCGACCGTCAGCGAACTCCCTTCGGAAATGCTCTGCCGAGTGAGTGTCACGTCGGTGATGCCCACGTCATGCGGAGCCAACTCGCTGACATCGATCACATACACCGCGACCCACGGCAGACGGGTCAGCTCATCCTTCAAAAGCTGAGCACCGCTCGTCCGCCACGAAGTCGCGCCGAGGTCCGTGAAGAGGTAGATCTCGCGGATGAAACGGTCGCGGCGATCCCCTTGCGGGACCGATCCTTGTTCGTTGAGCGTGCGGCCTTGATCCTGCTCTTGCAGGGCGAGGGCTGCTCGCAGCCGTTCATTCAGCGGTTGCGAGACTGGCTGCGGCGCGAGACTTTGAATCTTCGCCTTCGCGCCGACTAAATCTGCTTGAAACAAAATCGGCGTCGTCGAGTTCGTCTCGCCGACAGCGATCCGGCTGCGCGGCGGCAGCGTATCCATGTGGCCCTGAGCAATGGCCTTGCCTTGATCGAGCCGCGTCTTTCCCTCCTGCGTGTATTGCATCGACAAACTGGTGTCGAACAGGAACACCGCCGCGACCGGCAAGTCACTGCCAACCGCCGGGGCCGGGGCGGAGATCTCGTCGCGCAGTCGCTTCACATACGGCAGGATGACGGCGAGCGCGATCAATGCGGCCACCGCTGTCCCCAATCCACCGCGCAACATCGTGCGGCGATACGCCAGCGTCTGGACCGACAGCTTTCTCTTTTGCCATGTCCGCAGCAAACCGAAGTACGTCCCGAGCGCCGCCGCGATGACGCCGAACAACGTCAGCATCTCGCGCGTGCTCAATTCATAACTCGCCTCCGGCAGCGACGGCCTCGCGGCGGCGATCGCCAGTCCGATGATGACCAGCATCCGCAGCAACATCAGCCAGACATGCCGCAACTTCAGCCGTCGCACGTTCTGCCGCCGCCGCATCAGAATCAGACGCAGCGCGGGAAACGGCAACTTCCTGGGCTTCGCCCGCAACAAGAAGTGCAGGATGACCGGAATCACGGCCAACCCGGCCGCGTAAATCAATGCGGGATGAATCAGCGACATGCGGAGGTTTCTTCAATCAACGAAGGCAAAGTGGCGGAAAATGGAGGGCGAAAAATCAGCAACGACGCTGATGCGTTCCTGCGGTTCATTTTCCGCCCTTCATTTTTCGCCAGCCCGCATCATTTTTTCGATCCGCGAGCAGTGTGTCCGGCAACACGCCCAACTTCCAGAGGAGCGGCGGCGAACGGGATCGCTCCTCGATCGGGCGCATCCTTGTCGAGTTCGCGCAGCGGGTCTGGCCAATCGGCAGGCAACGCGACTCCTGAATTCACCGCCGGGCTTTCACGGCTCAACCGAAAGTCGAACGCGGCGGCGTTGAGATCGGACATCGTGAAACGGGGATCGGCGACCAGCGAGCGGTCGCTGACTCCGTTCGGAGATTTTTCTTTCTGAGCGACGTAGTCCTTCGACTGGCGATATCGCTGAAACAAAGCGGCGGCGGCTTGATCGCTGGTGCCGGGAGCCCAATACAGATTGCCGTCCGCCTCGACCGGCTGATCGAGAGTGGGCGGAACGAAGCCGGGCAACTTTTCGAGATGCACGAACAAGTTGTTGAACGTGCGGCGTGGCAGTCCCGACCGAACGGCTCCCAGCGCGGCCATTGACGCATCGCGGGCCTGTTCTTTGGCGAGGACCGTGTTGTGATAGATCGTCATCGCTGACCACGGCGGCGAGCCGTGATCGCCCATCAGCTTGCCGTGCGAAACGCGCAACTCGCGGTCGCGAACGGAAGGGCGTCCCGTCAGCACCTCCGGCCGCAGATCGAACAGGTTGCGGTAAATGAAAACGCGGTCGCGAGTGTCCTCCGAGCCGCCGAACGCCAGCGCGGTCAGGCAGCCGCGAAAGAGATTTTGATAAATGTGAATCTCGGCCCCGTCCCTCATGAAAAGATGCCGAGGATACATCGGACTGAGATAAACCCCGTCGTCTTGCGTCCCGTCGATCAAGTTGTGATGGAACTTCATGCTCACGCCACCGAGGTACGGACCGTCGTGCGAGTCGGTGAAGTCGCAGTAAGAAATCTCCCAGTTGTCGTTACAGGGATGAGCGAAGACCTCGAACTCACGGCCGTTGTCGACGACCAGCGTCGCGTGCGTATTCAGCCGCGTGATGTCCCGATTCGGCCGGCCGGGATACGCACGCTTGCTGGTATCGGTGCGGAACAGCCACGGCGGACAACTGCCATACAACCCGCAGCGATGCAGTTTCAACGGCCCGGTCGCGCGGGCTCGCACGCCATACGAGCCGCACCAAACGGTGACGTTGTCGAACTCAATGTGCTCGGCCCGGTCGAGGATCACCGCGTCGTAACCGGCTCCGCGAAACGTCAGGTCTTGCACTCGCACATGCGCCGCTCCGTCGATCAGCAGCGGCACCGACCGAAACGGTGCGACGATCAGCGGCAGCTTGCGCGGATCGGTCTCGCCCACATAGTTGTCGAGTCCCGGCAGATGCGTGTGGCTCAATCGGCAATGAATGTGTCCCGTCGCCGCGTCGTACCACAGTCCCGGCCCGCACCACAGCGGCTTGATGTCGGTCGTCTTCGATTGGTCCCAATCGTCGTAGTCGATCAGTTCGTTGGTTGCCTGCAAGTCGGATCGGTGAAAGTACGAGTTCAGCCCAATCATCGAATCGCCAAACGCGCCGATGACGTCACGCACGTTGGGATACGGGATGACCGATCGATACTCACCGGGCGAACCGTCGCCCACCGGCTGCCACGAGGCAGCGGGGGCTTGAGAGAACTCGCGCCAGCCGCCGTCGATGATCGCCGTCTCGCCCGGCCATGACCGCAACGTGATCGGCTTCTCAGCCGTTCCACGCGAGGCGATGACCAACCGCTCAAAGTACACTCCACCGCGCAGCACGATCGTTGTGCCAGGCGTCGCCTTATTGATCGCGAGTCGCACGCTGCGCAACGGCTCGGCTTGAGTTCCGTCATCAGTGTCGTGCCCTCTGGCCGCATCGACCACGAGCATCGGCCCGTCGGGCAATGATCGATTCGATGCTGCGGGAGCGACTCGCAACGGGAGATGCGATTTCCCTGTTTCGTCGCCGTGAACGAAGCCCGCGGCGGACACCACCAAAACACAACCCAGCACTGCAACGATTCGCATTGGGGAGTTCCTTGAGATCAATCGCTCCACTGAGCCTGACTTGCTCCGGCTTCCGATTGCCGGTCCAATCCGAGACACCATAACAAAGAAGGACACGACTGTGACGGACGCCAATCCCGAACCCAGAAAACTCTGTCTGGATCAATTCCTGAAACTGAGCTCCGTTGCGGGAACCGGGGGACACGCCAAGTTCATGATCCAGAATGGCGAAGTCAAAGTGAACGGCCTGCTGGAAACTCGCCGACGCCGACAACTGTTTGAGGACGACATTGTCGAAGTGGGCGGTCAACGATTTACGGTCAAGAGTGATCTGTTCGCCGAATGATCTGGGCGCGCAGGGGAGCCGGGGTCAGGTCTTCAAATTTCATTTTTGGCCTCGCGAATGACGCTCGGCGTGGACTGGAATGGCGAAGTGGGATTCGAGTCAGAGGTGGATCGCTGGGCCAAAAATGAAATTTGAAGACCTGACCCCTGTATCGTGACCCCTCGCCGGTTATCGGCGTGCGTTATTCGGCGGAGCGTTCGCGGTTGGTGTCGTGCCTCGACCGGGGCGATTGCCGGGATTGACGTTTTGCGAGAGTGCTCCGCCGGGACGTCGTTCGCGTTGCACGAAGTCTTTCATCTCCAGCACCGCCGGGCCGAGCAGCAGGATGTAGATCGGCGGCGTCAGACAGAGCACGGTCGGAAACAGCAACTTCACGGTCGCTTTGTTGCCGCGATCCTCCGCCAGTTGCCGCCGATTCAAGCGGATGCTGTCGGCGAATTCGCGGAACGCACCTGACACGTTGCCACCCAGTTGCTCGGCATGGCGGACCATCGTCGCCAGCACGGTCACGTCGGCCACGTTCACACGCTTGGCGAATTGACGCAAAGCTAAATCCATCGAACCCGTTTCCGCCTGGCGATCGAGAATCGCCAGTTCGCAGCCGATGTCGGGATGTGTGGTCATCAATTCTCGTTGAGCACGCTGAATCGAACTCTTCAGGGACAAGCCGCCGGCCACCATCATGTTGATCATGTCGAGCGCGTCGGGCAGAGCGAATCGGATACGGCTCTGACGGGACTCGGCCTGGGAACTCAGCACGATTCGGGGAAGCGCCAGAATGCAGCCGCAGATCACGGCCGCACCGATCAAGAGTTTGAACGTCACGTCTTCGGTTGGATTCGCCAGCAGGACGACGGCACAACCGCTGAAGATCAGCCACAACAGCGCTGCTCCGTTCCGAAAGGCCATGAACTCATCGTAGGCTTGGCGATGAAAATAACCGGCCGCGATCAAGTCCTGGCGAAGCCGCTCCTGCTTTTGCGGGTTGACGGGAATCAAACCGGCCAACGCTTCCGTCAGCGATCCGAAGATGAGCGGACGACGGCTACCGATGATGTCTGTCTCGGACGTTTGGTTTCGTTTGCCGAACAGCAGGCGACCAATCAGCACGAACACCAGCGTGACGGCCAGAAACGTGCCCATCGCAAACAGCGACGTTTGTAGCGGAGTCACTCGCGCGGGAAGCCAGTTCTTCCACGAGTCCACCGTTCGCCCCAGCGGTTCGATCCACTTCAGCCAAGCACGCAACGCGAGCATGATCGAAACCCTCAATAATCGGACTTCAATAGTTTGGTCACCCAGATCACACCGATGACTTGCAACACGACGGCGGTTCCAAGCATGTATTGTCCCGTGGGATCATTCAGCAGTTTCTGGCCATACTCGGGATGGCCGAAGAACAAAAAGAGGAACAGGACCGGGCCGAGCACCAGAATCAAAATGGACGAGAGCCGACCGGCGGCTGTGACCCCTTTGAGTTGGACCTGATAACGCTGCCGGTCGCGAATCACGGCCGCCAGGCGATCCAGCGTCAGCGGCAAGTCACCGCCGGCCTCGCGATGCACGGCCACCGCGTTGCCGAAAATCCGCACGTCCATGAGTTGAATCCGCTGCGTCAGGCCGCGCATGCAGACCGACAGCGGTAAGCCCAACTCCATTTGTTTGGAACAGCGCCGCATCTCGATGCCGACCGGCCCGGCGGAAGCGTCCCCCACGAGTGCCAGACTCTGTTCCAGACTTTCCCCCGCGCGCACGGCGCGCGACAGCAAATCCAACGCGGTCGGAAACTGCTCCTCGAATTGAGCCAGGCGGCGTTGCTGAGCGATCATCGTGGCCACGACCAACCCGGCGGTGGAGACTCCGACCGCCAACAGCGTCAGCACCAAGTTGTCCGTCAGCACCAGCACGCTGCCCCCCGCCGTCAACGTCAGCAGCAAGATCACCGCAGCTCCTTCGAGTGAGCTGAGATTCCAACCGGACAACGACAGCGTTCGCTCGAACCACGCATCGAACTGGGCAATGAGTCCGATCGCCTCAACGCCGTGCAGTTTGGGCAAGCGTCGCAATTGTTGCGGAGCCACTTCCTCTTCGGGGGCACGCAGCCACCATGAGCGGATCATCGACATCAGCGTGCCGCCCACCACGGCGCAGCTCGCGAAGACGATCACGGAGATGAGGTTGATGTCCATGAGATGGTCTTTTGCGGCACACCAACCCGAAGCGTCAGCGAGGGCGAGCGCTCCAATGGACTCGGAACACTTCATCGACACGCTGTGAAGCGTCCGCCCTCGCTAACGCGTCGGGTTAGTTTGAGTTCTGCTCCTGATTATCAAACAGACTGTCGGCCACCTGAATGCCGGCGTCGGCGAAACGGGACAGGCACTGGGGGCGATAGCCGGTTGCGAAGAATGTCCCCTTCGCGCGGCCCTGCGGGTCGAGTCCCTCTTGTCGGAATCCAAACACGTCTTGAAGTTGATATGCGCCGCTGTGGGCTGATTGGATCTCGGTGACGCGCATGACTCGACGCACGCTCCCTTTCAACCGGGCCACATGCACGATCAGCTTGATGCCGGACGCGATGTATTCGCGGACCACTGGGACGGGCAGCTCAAAGCCCGACATGGCCACCATCATCTCCAGTCGAGCCAGCGCGTCGCGGGTGTCATTGGCGTGAATCGTGGTCAGCGAACCTTCGTGGCCGGTGTTCATGGCCTGCAACATATCCAGCGCTTCCGCGCCGCGGACCTCGCCGACCAAGATTCGATCGGGACGCATGCGCAGGCTGTTGTGAACCAAGTCCCGCGTTGACACCGCGCCGCTCCCCTCGCTGTTGGCCTGCCGAGTCTCCATCGCGACGACGTGCCCATGTTGCAGCCGCAACTCGGCCGAGTCTTCGATCGTGACGATTCGCTCGTCCGCTGGAATCGCCGACGACAGTGCATTGAGCAACGTCGTCTTTCCGGCACCCGTCCCTCCGGCCACCAGGAAACTGATCCGAGCAGCCACTGCCGCCTGCAAGAACTCCGCCATCTGCGGAGACAGCGATCCGTTATCCAGCAAGCGTTCCACTTGCAGGTACTGCACGCCGAATCGCCGAATGGACAGCTTCGGGCCGTTGAGCGCCAGCGGCGGCACCACCGCGTTCACGCGCGAGCCGTCCGCCAGGCGGGCGTCGACGCGGGGACTGACTTCGTCGATTCGCCGCCCCACGCGACCTACGACTCGCTGAATGATCCGCATCAGATGCGCATCGTCGGCGAAGATGACCTCGGTCAGCTCCAGGCGACCGTGACGTTCCACGTACACCTCGTGAGCGTTATTCACCAGGATGTCGCTGATGTCGGGATCGTGCATCAGCGATTCGATCGGTCCCAGGCCGAACACTTCCGCGTCCAGTTCGACCATCATCCGTTCGTGAGCGTCGGGCTCGAGCTGCCACTTCCGCCGTCGCAGCAGTTGATCGGCCAGCTCCCAGACCTCGCGCTTCATCCAGGTCTCGTCGACGTGACTCACGGCGGCCAAGTCCAGAGACTCGACCAGCTCGCCATGCAGGCTCGTTTTTCGAGTTTGAAACTCGACCTCTTCCGCGCGGGGCACACGTCGCAAGAGCGGAAAATGAGGTTGCATGTCGATAGACCCACGGACGAAATCAGGAGGGCGCGCCTCATTCTTTCGTCAGGGTCGGTTTCGTCCGTTTGCTGCAATCCTCGCGATTGGTGAAAACGGATCGAAGAGCGCGTCCGCGCCAAATCGCAGCTTGCCTATGCACTACCGCGCGAGCAATTCGCAGAATCGGCAGAGAGCGTGCAAAACGGCAGTTCTACCGGCAGGGGTCAGGCACCGCAAAATTCAAAATTGGCGGAGTGAAGTCTTGTGGGCACACTCAACTCGATTCCGCCAATTTTGAATTTTGCGGTGCCTGACCCCGGACAAATGCTGTTATGCACCCCGGCAGAGACGGCGGAACTCGCCTTATTTCGCGGCCCCAAATGGTTCGGGGTTGCTGATGGCCGTCGCGGCGGACTCACGGGGAGTCTCGGCGGCGATCAGGTCTTGTGTCACGCTGCGAGCTTTATTGCGCTGGAATTCCACACGGCTCAAGCGGCCGCCACGATAGATTTCCATCTTGTGTTTTTGAGTGGGACGATCCAGCAATTCGCTGAGCGTGCGCGGTGCAATTCGCTCCGGTTCGAGTTCCAGGTCATCGCTGTTTCGCAAGGCGATCGACATCGTTCCTCGGCCATCCACCACGCGCAAATCCGCCGCTTGCCGCAAGGTCACGGAGAGTGTGACGGCGACTTTCTTACTGGCCGCGTTGGCTTCCGTCCGATCCGATCGCGAGCCGTTGACGGTCTCCTGGTTCACGGCCAACACCTCGGCGGCTTCAATCAACACGATCGTGGTTTCCGGAGCGTTGTCCTCTTGCGGCCCACCTGCGTTGGCTCGGAAGACCACGTCCACGACGGCACCCGGAAACGCGAATCCCGACACGGCCGCATCGTTTTCCACGGTGACTGTCACGGCCCGATAACCGGGCTTCACTTTCGGAGTCACGCTGGGACCGGTCCCCTCCGGATAGAAGTCCGGCGTATCAAACGTGGAGCCTTCCTTCAGCCCATCCCGCAGCACGCGGCCAATGATCTGCTTCGGGCTGGGCATGTAGTTGCTGTCAACGTGTTGCGCTTTCATTTGAGCCGCAGTCAATTTCTGGAGGGCGATGTCCCCCAGCGTGACCTTGCGGCCCGCTTCCAGGTCGCTGCTGGCCATCGGCACGACGAACGTCTGCGGCTTGGCCGGCTTGGCGGCCTCCGCCTTGACCGTCGGCTTATGCAGTTCCTTGCGCACGACATACACGCCCAGCAATCCGAACAGGATCGCGAACACACCCAGCAGCAGAGTTCCAGCAGAAGGTCGCATTTGACTCGTCCCGAAATCAGCCTCAATGACCAAAGGCCGCGAACAACTTCAAACTCATCACGCACCAGGTGACGATGGCCACCGGCACGGCATACGGCAGCATGGTGCGTCGTCGCACGGGATTCGGACTGACTCCTGAGTCCGCAGCCGGCACCGTCGAACCGCTCGAACGGATGAACTTCCAGGCCAGGATGCCAAACCAAATGGCGACCGCCAGCAGGCTGCTACTCACAAAGACAATCAGGGTCGTCGTCGGTCCCAGCCAGGCTCCCAACGCCCCCATCAACTTCACGTCTCCTCCGCCGCCGCCACCGATCAGCCATAACACCAGCAAGATTCCAAAGCCCGCGCCAAAGCCGCTCGCCGCGAACAGCAAGCCCGGCCAGCCGCGAGTGGTCAGATGAAATCCCACCGCCAGCACCAGCGAAGTCACCGTCAGCCAATTCGGAATCCGGCGAGTTCTGAGATCCCACACGAACGCCAATCCCGTGAACAACATCACGGCGGCTGCCAAGTAGGGTAATGAAGAGATGGTAGATTCCATCAGAGGGCCATCCTGCACCAGTTCGTCCGCTCAAAACAACGCGACACGCTGACGGCATCGGCCAATTCGAGTCCTGGACCTGAGCCGACTGCGGCTCGGACGCAGCCACAGAAAAAGCGCGTTTGCCGAAAGAGTCCCCCAAAACAAAAAACCGGTGGCGAACGACCCGCAGGCCCTCTGCCACCGGAGCGTTTTCTGGTAGCCACGCTCGCCCAGAGCGTGGGCTTCACAGGCTGACCCACGCTCTGGGCGAGCGTGGCTACGAAGTTCTCGTCATCAGCCCAATTAGTTCGGAATGGTCGGAGCGGTCGTGTCGGCTTCGTCCACGTTGGCGAGCGCACGCAGGATGCAACCTTCATCGGCAGCCGCCACGCCGTCAGCGGCGTTGTCACAGAAATCGGAGTTGTCCAGGTACTGTGTGCCGGCCAGTGCCGCACCATGACCCTGAATGCTGGCGACTTGATAGCCCTGGTTGTATTCCGTTACCGCGTCGCCCACGTCGGCCAGTTCGCTGGTGATGCCGTCACGAGCGGCCGACAAACCGACGATCGTGCCAATCGCCGCGATCGACGTGACAAACACCAACTCCGACGAAACGACCATCCCCGCTTCGTCATTCCACAATCGTTGCAACATCAGCATAGTCAGAACCCTTCTTGATTTGTTTTTTTCGTCAAGCAGACAGTCGGGGTGATTCCGTTTGGGAGTCGTTGACCCGCAGATTCGGAACAGACGTTTGTTCCTCGACGAAGCAAACCTAGTTCGGGATTTTCCTGATTGGGAAAAATCTGAAGCCAGTTTCCCAGTTTCCCTTTGAGAGCCAACCGCCAGACTCGGCAAACGCGGAATGCGCCGGACAACCTCTGCGACCGGTGGGCCATGAGGGCGGAGGCGGCAGGTTGTCCGGGGTCAGGCACCGCAAAACTCAAAATTGGCGGAGTATCCCGGAGTGTGCCCACAGGATTTCACTCCGCCATTTTTGAGTTTTGCGGTGCCTGACCCTTGCCGGTGGAATTGCTGTTTTGCACTCGCACGACGAGCCAAATTGCGCCGCCGGATTACCCGGTCTGTGGCAGGTCCATCAGCGTCGCGAAGCGGTCCAGGACGCGCAGCTTGAGCGGCGCGTATTCGGCGGTGTCGATCACGCCGGTGTCGATCGCATCACACGCGGCCTGCCGAGCTTCGACGAGCAACTGTTGATCGCGAAAGATGTTCGCGAACCGGAGCGGCAGCTCGCCATGTTGCCGCGTGCCGAGCACATCGCCGGGTCCGCGCAGCTCGAAATCGGCCTCGGCAATTTGGAAGCCATCCGTGCTCGATTCAACGGCGTGCAGTCGCCGCAGCGCTTCGGGTTCGTCGTTGTCAGAGAACAGAAAGCAATAACCCTGAAACTTCCCGCGACCCACGCGACCGCGCAGTTGATGAAGCTGCGAGAGACCGAATCGCTCGGCGTGAAAGATCGTCATCAACGTCGCATTGGCGACATCGACGCCGACCTCGATGACGGTCGTCGAAATCAACGCCTGAATCTCTCCGCTGCGAAATCGTTCCATCGTTTCGGCTCGTTCGTCGCGCGGAATTCGGCCGTGAACGAGTCCCAATCGAAAGCCTTTCAGCTCGCCGGCCGAGAGTTTGGCGAACGCCTCTTCCGCCGCCAGCGGCATGTCGGCCGAGGAATTGGCCGCACCGGGAGTCAGGCTCTGCAACCATTCGACCACCGAGGCTTCGTCGGCCGCATCGCTAACCCCAATGCGCGGGCAGACGATGTAGGCTTGCCGGCCGGCACTCAGTTGCTTGCGAATGAAATCCCAAGCTCGCTGGCGTGTCGGTTCCGAAAAGACTCGGTTCGTCTCGATCTTCTGCCGGCCGGGGGGCAACTCGGTGATCGCGGTGATGTCGAGATCGCCGAACTGCGTGAGGCACAGGCTGCGCGGGATCGGCGTCGCGGTCATCACCAGCACATGCGGTGCGAGTCCGCCATGACCGAAGTGGGCACGTTGCTCGACACCGAACTTGTGTTGCTCGTCGATCACAACCAGTCCCAGCTTCGCGAAGCGGACGTCCTTTTGAATCAATGCCTGAGTGCCAACGATGAGCGTCGCCGTCCCCGATTCCATCTCGGCGAGCGTTTGCCGCCGCTGCGACTCCGTGAGACTGCCGGTCAACAGACGCCGCTCGACGCGGCTTTCGGACAAGAGCGTGTCGATCGTGTTCCAGTGCTGCGTCGCGAGCAACTCCGTCGGAGCCATGATGAGTGCCTGATGCCCGTTCGCGACAGCAACGAGCATCGCGTAAATCGCAACCGCCGTCTTGCCGGCTCCGACGTCCGCTTGAAACAGCCGGTGCATGGCCTGATCGGTCGCAATGTCGCGGCAGATCTCCGTGACCGCCCGGTTCTGTCCGGCCGTGAATTGGAACGCGAACAACCGCCGCGCCCGCGCGTCGATCTT
>CAMDDX010000224.1 GCA_945893075.1 Planctomyces sp. SH-PL62
CTACGATTTTTCGGATTTGGCCGGTTGCCGCTTGAATTGCAAGTGAGGCGTTGTGCCGGCCAAATCCGAAAAATCGTAGACCCGACCCCTGACCTCGCGACCCCTGAGTCATCAAATCGTGGACGCCGGCACGATCATATTGACAGGCATCACTCGCGAGCTGCCCGTGTCGCGGAGAGCGCCGTCCAGAGCTTGGCGGAGCGATTCTCCCAGACCGTGTTCGCGGATGCTGCGGAGACGCGGGACGATGCGTTAAAAGACTTCGATGATGCGCGGATCCTATTGCTGTCCGGAGCCGTCGATCAGGATGGATTCGACACGATCGGGAGCGAGTCCCTGGCGGTACGGGCGACTGGTGCTCATGGCGTCGTAGCTGTCGGCCACGGCGATGATGCGGGCGATGCGCGGAATTTGTTCGCCCGCCAACTTAGAGGGATAACCGGCTCCGTCATAGCGTTCGTGGTGATGCAGCACGCCGGGCAGGAGGCTGCTGATCTGATGCAGGTCTTTCAGGATCGCGTGGCCGATCGCGGGATGCTGTTGAATGTGCTGCTCCTCTTCGGGGGTCAGCGGGCCGTGCTTGCAGAGGACATCGTCACGAATGCCAATCTTGCCGACATCGTGCAGCAGGCCGGCCAGGTACACGTCGCTGAGTTCATCCTCGCCGAGTTTCAGTTCGCGGCCGAGTTCGACCGCAATGCGCGCGACTCGTTCGCTGTGTCCGTAGGTGTACGGGTCTTTGGCATCGACCGCCGACGCCAGTGAGCGCGTCAGGCCGACGAGCAAATCTTTGAGATCCTGATAGCGGTCGCTGGCTTTGTTGAGCAACCCGATCAGTGCGGCAAACGGAGCCATCGCCGCGGCATCGGCGTTGCCGAACGAAGCCTGTCTGTCAGCACCACGTTTGTTGACGGCGATGATCCATCCGAACGCTCGGCCAGACGGGACCGTCATCACCAGCACGCTGCCGAGGTGTGCGAAGCCCGCGCCCCACGACGCATCGGCCACGCGCGGTAAGAGCAACAGGCCAGTGTCTCGCAGTTCCGCCGAGCGACGCAGCGATTTGACCAAATCGCGAATGTCGTCATCCGCCAGCACGGTCTCGCCGCGAGATTGCAGACCTTCCAAATTGCTCGGCACCCAGATCAGCGATTCGGCTTCGATGAACGGCAACGCAGCGTCCAGGATTTTGTTGAGGTTTGAGGCTGGCTCGCGATGAATCCGCAAATGGCGGATCAGTCGTTCGAGCGTCAGGTTTAATTCCCAGGCAGACTTCAGTTGCCGTTTGAGATCATCTTCCGCCGTGCGTTGCGAGCGGAGCCACTCGGTTTGCAACAGCCGATCCAGCACCGCTTGTGCCCAGCGTTCCAGCCGTCGTTGTTCTTCGATGACGTCCTCGGGCTCGGTGGCGATGCGAGCCAAGACGCTTTCCGCGACCAAGGTCACCTCTCCCACGACAAACGGAACTCGCAATCGAAACTTGCCGTTGGGACGCTGAGTCACTTGCACCTTTCGGCCGCCCACCAAGTCGGCAAAGGTGCCGACATTGTCGGAAACATAGCGCACGATTCCATTCGGTTCCGTCTCCGGCCACAGGCGTGTCGCCGTCGAGGCCTCGAAGACTTGGAACGGCACGCGAAACTCTTCGTGCAATACCGTGGCGGTCGCTTTCGCGTGTTGAGCAAGTTTGGTCATGGTGTGTCTCGTCGTAGCCTGACTCTCCGAGTCGGGCGTTTGGCAAATGACAGCGGAGGTTGGTGCTAGGCCAATTGAAAATGGAACTGGAAAGTATGTCACCGGCCTTCCTGCCCTGGCCCCAACGGGGACAGACTCGATCGCCCAGGGCAACGCCCTGGGTTGGTGCAACACCAACCGGTGGTTAGCCCCAACGGGGCACAACTTGCATGGCATTCGCGCAAGTTGCGCCCCTTCAGGGCTCAAGAATCTCCTTCGTCTCCCTACCCAGGGCGTTGCCCTGGGCTATCGAGTTACGCCCCCTTGGGGCTGAATCAGTCGTTCAAATTCCGGGTGTTGTCGAATGGCTTTCAAATCTTCGTCGGTGGCGGCGTGTTGTCCGTATCCGTTTACCAGAGCTTGGCGTAGCAGGCGAATCGACTCGTCGGCCGCTTGGCGAGCGGCGGCGGGAGTCGGTGCTTGTTCGGCGGCCAGCGCGGTGACGCAGGCGGCGGCGTACAACGTCGCTCCGGATTTGGGAGCGGCCTGCAACGCCGTGTTGATCTCGGTGAGCGCCTCGGTGATGCGGTTCAATCGTGCGAGCAAGATCGCGCGAAACCGGCGGGCCTCACCGAAGCTCGGCCGCTGGTCGAGGGCTTGAGCAAACAACTCGGCGGCGCGTTCCAGACGATTCGCGTTCGCGGCGAGTAGACCTCGGCCGTACAAGGCTTCGGGAAACTTCGGATCGTCGGAGGGAATGCGTGCGAAGGCTTTGTCCGCGTCGCCTGGCCGGCGAACCGAGACGGCAAATCCATAAGAGCAGAGCAACTGATGCTGCTGCGTGGCCGGCAGTGTTGCGAGTTGCTCCGCGTTCAGCGCGATGTCGAACGCGGCATCCGCTTCGTCGTGGCGATTCAGACCGGCGAGCGCTTGACCGCGTAGAGCGTGTAGAACTGTCGCCTCTCCCGTAGCCGAGTTGCTCCGCAACTCGGATCCGAGTCGCGGAGCGACTTGGTTACGTTCGAGGCGATCAAAATCCGCGAGCGCACCGGCGTGTTGTCCGAGTTCCAGCCGGGCCATGCCACGATTCCGCAGCGCGTCGAGCAAATCGGGATCACGGTCCAGCGCGGCCGAGTAGTCGGCAATGGCCGCGGCCTTCTGGCCGAGTTGATCCAGCGTAAAGGCGCGATTGAAGTAGCCCCAGGCGAATTCGGGCCACACGCCGACGCAGACTCCGAAGTCCGCCAGCGCGAGTTGCGGTTCGCCTTGTTCGAGATGACACAGACCTTTTTGCATCCACGACCAATAGTGTCGCGGATCGCGTTGCAACGCTTCGCGCAGTTCGCGAATCGCCAGCGTGTAGCGGTTGGCCTCGCCGCTTTGCAGATGCGTGGTTGCCAGCAGATAGAAATCTTGCGCGGATGTTGGAGGGATCTCGTTGGCCTTCTGGTCGGCGGCGTCGGCTTGGTCGGTTTCTCCGAGTTGCCGCAGCAGTGAGGCTCGTGTGCGCCAGACAGCGGCGGACGGTGGGAGGTCGCGGATCGCGGCAGCGCGGTCGAGCAGGGAGATTTGAGATTTGAGATCTGAAATGTCCGTTTGGGATTTGAGATTTGAGATTTGAGATTTGAGATTTGAGATTTGAGATTTGAGATCGGCTCCCGCCAGCAGCAACAGCAACTCTCGCGCGTCTTCGGAGAGCTTGGTTTGCTCGGTCGCGGACAAGCGTTTCCAGGCTGCACGATCTTGCCAGTTCGGATCGTCCAGGATGTCGAACAACGCGAGCGTTTCTTCGCAGACTTGGCGACCTTGCTCGGCATGGTCGTGCAGATCGCTGTGCGTGTTGAGCAGACAGAGGGCTTTGAGAGTCCCTTGCTCGAAGCGACGTTGCAGTTCGCGGGCTTCGGACCCTTCGGTTTCGACGACTCGCGCTTGTGCGGCGGACAAGCGGGCTTGCGTCCCCAGCAACATCAGCCAGCCGAACGTCAGCAGCGAGACTGCGGCGGTGCTGATCAGGCCGGACATCGCGAGCTGTGGATGCCGGCGTGTCCATTTTTGGAATTGCTCGACGCGGCTCAACTCCGGAGCGTGTCGCAGCGGACGATCTTCGAGCCAGCGGTCGAGGTCTTCGGCCAGTTCGGAAGCGTGTTGATAGCGCGTCGTGGCATCGGGTTGCAGGCATTTACGGACGATGCTTTCGAGACCCCACGGCACGTCCTCTCGGAATTGCCGCAGCGACGGAATTGAGCGGCTGCGTTCGGTGGCCATCGCTTCGACCAGAATCGGGACTGGCGCGTAACTGATCGAGCTCTCGAACGGATTGTGGCCGGTGATCATCTCGAACAGCACCATGCCCAGTCCGTAGAGATCGGAGCGTTCATCGACCAGCGCGACCAATTCAGCAGTGCGGCGGCTGAGTGCGCGCAGGTGTTCCGGAGCCATGTAGGCGACCGTGCCGCCGAGCGTCGCTTCGACCTGCGCGTGCGATTGGTTCTCGTCATGCGACAGATTGAAATCGAGCAGCATCGGTGTGCCGTCCGCACCCAACAGAATGTTGCCCGGCTTGATGTCGCGGTACAGCACGCCGCGATCGTGCGCGTGTTGGAGTCCATCGGCGAGCCGCGCGATGATCCAGGCGCAGGCGCTCGGGAAGTTGAGACGGGCGATGCGAGCAACGGGCGTTAGCCTTCCGGCATTTTCTGTGAGCGGAATGTCGCTAGCCACCGGTGTCGTGGCGGGGCGTGTGGTGTCGTGACCTCGCGCAGTACCGGCGGCTAGCGCCGAGCCGCTCACTCGCTCAGTGACATCCGTTGGGGCAAAACTCTGAATCGCCTCGACGATCTCCGCGCCGCTAGTCGGATGGCTGGAAGTTTTCCAGAAGGCGTGCAGGACTTGCGACAGGCTCGCTCCGCCGAAGTACGGCATGCAAACCGCGCGGATGCCAGCGGAGACATCTTCGTGGACCGAGTAGATCGGGACGATATTCGTGTGCTGCAACTGCGCCAGTGTTTGCGGTTCGCTGCCGCTGAGGTCGGAGGTCTTCAGCGCAACGCGGCGGTCGGCGAGTTCGGATTGCTCGGCCAGAAAGACTCGCGCGAACGCCCCTTGGCCGAGCTGCTCGCGCAGCCGATATCCAAACAGCTCATCGCCGATTTTGGGTAACGCGAGCGTGGGGGCGGACGGCTCACTGATCGACGTGACCGAGCGGAGAAAATCTTGGCGACGAAGCAAGTTCTCCAGCGAGTCGCGGTGTTCGGGAAAGTCTTCTTCGTACTTGGCCCGACTGACCGGATCGCCGCGCACGCTGCGATTGCGAAAGTCTTGGAACAGCAGGCCGGCGACGTCGGGGTCTTTTGTCGCGTCGGTTGGCCAACGGCCGAGCAGGTCGGCCAAGTCGGCATTCGACGGACCACCGGACGGCTCGGAGAGTTCTTCCAGCAACTGCCGCTTGATACTGCGTGCGGCAAGGAAGCTGGGAGGCTCATCCGGCTCGGACCAGGGGGCACGGTCGTCGTCGTGTGAGGTGTTCATGGGGAAGTGTTGGGGTTCAGAGTGCGGGGTCGGGTGTTCGGTTTTTCGGAATTGGCGGGATGTGGGTGTCGATTGCAATCGGAGCCGTCTTCCCGCCAATTCCGAAAAACCGAACACCCGACCCCTCTTTTTCACGCCGCGCACGTTCGCGCAGCGTGCTGGCGAGACTGGTCGCCAGCGCGAATGCGAGCGGAGCGCCGAACGCGGCAGGCGGCCGTTCGGTCGCGGATTGCATCTCGACTCGCGCAGGACGAACCGAGCGGCCGTGAGCCGGCGGTGTTCGAGAAACGGGTCGTTGTTCGGTCGGAGTGCTCGTGTTGTCGGTGGCCTCGGTCGTGTCGGTGGCTGTCGGACTGTCGGACGGCAACTCTTCGCCGGTCGAAGTCTCCGTCGAACGACCGTCAGCCGCGGTGTCGTCAGAGTCATCGGGCTTCCGATTGAGCAGATCGCGCAGTTCGTCGTCGGTCAGTTCGGCCTGCGTGATTTCCGGAGCCTCTGGGGAGCGGGGCAGCGTCGCATCGATCAGCGAGAACAATTGGTCGCGGTTAGTGAATCCGAACAGCCGCACGAGCGCGGTGTCCGGCGTGAATGCCGGCGACGTGATGAGCTGTCCTCCGAGCGCTGGAGCGTTAAGTCCCTGCAACAGCCCAGACGGAATGGCCGCGAACTGGGATGGCGAGACTTCGTTGACGACTGGCGGTGCATAGACGACAGCGGGGCCGTAGCCGGCCAGACGAATGCCGACCGCCGGTGCCGCGCCGCTGGTCAGAGGCGTGGGATTTTCGGAAGCGCCGCCGAGTTCCATCTCGACGTGATAGGTCACGTGGCTGGCGGAGGCGGTCTCCCACGGACCGAGGTGCAACACATATTTTCCTGCGGGCAAGAAGCCCAACAGACCTTGGCCGCCGGGGAGCGAGTTCAGCCGCATGGCCTGTCCCACGTCGTTGAGAACTTCGATCGCGGGGGGCGCACCGTCGCCAAAGTTGGACAGCGTGAAGAAGTAGGCTTGCGTTTGCAGCAACTCAAAGCGGAAGAAGTCGGCCGTGTCCGCAAACTGATCTGCATTGGTCGCGGCGTCTCGCACCAGCGTCACTCCCGATTGCAGTTCATGCGGGAACAACACACCCATGTCTTGAGCGGTCGCGAACGAATCGTTGTCCGAGGCATTGGCGCGGAGCGTGGTGACTCCGACGCGAGAGGCGTCGGCGACGATGAAGCGCGTGACGAAGTCGCCGCTCGCGTCGTTGCCGGCGAGCGGGTTGCCGGCCCAATCGGTCAGGCCCAATTCGCCGGAGACATGCAGTGCGTATTCGCCGTTCGGCAATCCGTCGAGCATCAGGAAGCGTGCCGTTTCGGTCGCCGCGTCATACGACTGCAAGCGGGGGAAGTAGCGGGTGCCATCGCTGCCTTCGACGAACACCGCTCGAACCGAGCCCGGACCGACGGACGTGAACGCCGAGTTGGCCAACTGCTGCACGTTGACCGGCTCGCTGAACTGCAAGTTGAGATGCGTCGGTGCGTGGGGCACGTTTTCAATGTACACGTCACTCAGACTGACCTCACCCAGATCGGGCACGTTGAAAACGTGCCCCACGAGTTGCGGCGCTTCCGCGTCCGCGTAGACCAACAGGTCGAGCACGTAATTTCCGACCGACCCGCCGTTGAGTCCGCTGTGTGCGAACTGCGGATCGAAGATGCCATCGGGACCGAACTCGGAATCGTTCCCGGAACTGGAGACCGCCAGAAAATATTCGCCCGCCGAAAGCCCCGCGAACAGCACGGCATCGGCGGCGAACGGAAACTGCCCGTTGGTTGATTCGATGGGGTTCAGCGAGTTGTTGTTCGTCGCCACGAGTTGCAGCGTGCCCGCGTCATCGGCTCGGAACAGCGTGAGCGCCGGATCGAGCGGTGAGCCGATGCGTCCCGCGAAGGACTCGGCAACCAATCCGAACGTGCCGTCACCCGTGATCGAGAAGCGATACAGATCGACGTCCGCCGCCGGATTCATCGCGAACGGGTCGGCGCTAGCGATGTCGTAATAGCGGTCGTCCCCGATCGTCCCCGTGACCTGCAAACGCGCGATCGCCGTGAGGTCGCCTAAATCATTGGCGGTGCCCGGAGTGTCGTTGCCGTTGCGGCCTGGTTCTGCCACGGGAGCAAATTGATCGTGGTTGCCCGCAGGTGCCTGGCCGCTCGTGACCGCGATGCGGACGCCGTAGTCCGTCGCCTCGCCCGGCACTCCGCTGTCGGCTGTGAACGGATGAAAGAAGCGATTCCCCGCGCCGCTGATCGCCACGAAGTACGTCCCAGCCTCCAGTCGCAGATCGACCGGTTGCGCCGGGCTATGCGAGTTGCCTTCCTGTCGGCCGAGCAACTGATGTTGCAACGGCACGGCTGGATCGAACTCGGCGAGTTGGTCGCCATACAGAGTCAGCACGACCGGCGTATTTGTGCCATCGGTATCCGGAAGCGCTGTCAGTTGCACACGACCGGCGGCGGCCAGCGTGAAGCGAAACCAATCGACGTCGCTCGACATGCCCACGGCAGCGCCGATCGCGCCCGCGATTTCGGCGGAATGGCCACGGCTCACTTCGCCAACATCCTGAGCGGCGTCCAGTGTGTTGTTGTCTTCCGCGTCAAGGACGGGATGAGACAAGCCTGGCCAAGAGGTGGCGGAAGGGAGGCTGCGAGACTCCAACGATTCGACGTGGCCGCGATGCCGTCGCGCGGCTCGCCGCGCCGTGTGCGCGGATCGCACCGTTCTCGTCAACGCAGATTTGAGTAGCGAGGCCATGAGATCACTTTCGATGAGCCGGGGTCAGGTGTTCTGATTTCTGTTTTGGCGTCACGAACGGTGCTGAAGGTTGGTTGGGGGTGAATCGGCGAATGACACTGCGGGGAAATCGAGGGGCCAAAACAGAAATCAGAACACCTGACCCCTCTTAGTTTCTGCGGTAGTGTCGCCCGCCGAGCCAAGCGTCACTGCCAAACAACGTGTCGATGGCGGTCGGCAGTTCCGCCAGTTCGTCCAACCCGGCGTGACGGCGACTGATGCTGACTGTGTTCTCAAACGCGGAGGTTGATCGAGGTTCCGGAAGGTCCGTCCGACGCCACGATTCCAGATGGTCGTCACGTCGATCTGTTCCCGCGGCGCTTCCGGGATTCACATCGTGAGCATGGCTGTGGCTGTTTTCGTTTTGACCACGCAAGGCGGCCAAGAGCAATTCGTGACCGGAAGGACCGTCCACGTCCGCCTGATCGCCGACGTCCTGTTGGCTGCGATCGTGGCCTTCGCCTTCCGCTTCCAACGGGTGCAGGTCGAGACCGTAACGTTGCAGGAAGACGCCGCCCGTGTCGCCCGTTCCGTTGCCGCTCCACACGATCACCGCCCGGCCCAGCATGTCGATGGCCACGGAGGCGTTCGACTGATCGCCGGCGGTCGTGCTGTTGAGCACGAATTCGGCTTCCTTCTTGAGCCCATTCTTCTCGAGCTGCTGGCCGTAAACTTGCAGACCATTGGCGGTCACTCCGGCGTTCTGCCAGGTGACGTAGATGTCGCCGCCAGCGTCGATCGCCACCGAGGACTTCGATTGATCCCCCGTGGTGGAGGTGTTGACCAGAATCTGCGTCCCTTGAGCGACGCCGGACGAGTTGTAGCGCTGGCCGTAGATGCCTTTGCCGCTGCCATCTTGCCCGACACTGGTCCAGGTCACGAAGAAGTCTCCCGTGAAGCGATTGACCGCGATGGAAGCCTCGTTCTGATCGTTGGCCGTCGTGGAGTTGACGCGAAATTCGCTCCCTTGAGCGGTTCCGAGTAAACCACTGAAGCGCTGCGCGTAGACCCCCGTGCCGCTACCGTCCTGTCCCGCGCTGGTCCAACCGACAACAAAGTCCCCCGTGAGCCGGTTCATCGAGACTGAGGAGTCGGTTTGATCTCCGGTCGCAAAGGTGTTGACTCGAAATTCAACGCCGACCGGCAAGCCCGCAGAATTGAAACGTTGCGCATAGATTCCAGCTCCGCTGCCATCTTGCCCAGCGCTGGTCCAGGAGACAACCACGTTGCCGAGAGCATCCATCGCGACGGCCGGTGCCGACTGGTCGCCGCTCGTGGTCGTGTTGACTTGGAACTCGCCACCGACCGTGTTGCCACTGACGTCATAGCGTTGAGCAAAAATGCCGCCCAGGCTGCCATCCTGATTGGCGCTGGTCCAAGCGATCAGGAAGTTGCCCAAATTGTCCATGGCTACCGTGGGTTCGACTTGATCGCCCACGCTGACGGTGTTGACCTTGAATTCGCCGCCGTCCGCTGTGCCCGTGGTGTCGTAGCGTTTCGCGTAGACCTCTAATCCACTGCCATCTTGAGACATGCTCGACCAGGTGACGACGGAGTTACCGTACCCCGACATGGCCACCGCCCGGTCGCTGGTTTGCTGCGCCGTCGTGGACGCGGTATTCACCAACGTTTCCGCACCCAGCTTGAGGGCCACGCCACCGCCGGAACTCAGCGGAGTTCCGTTGGCCAGCGTGGTGGTCGGTTTCGTGTAGACCGGATCGGCGGCCGTCCCCATGTTCAAGATCAAGGCGTACTTCCCGGTCTTGAACGCGGCGAGTGCGTTGGCGCTGGAGACCTTGATGATCACGGTCTTGCCCGCAGCCAGATCGGTGGCGTTGGTGTAGGTCGCGAGTTCGGCAGAGCCGTATTCCGTGGCACCCGCCGCGCCGGTGGCTTTGACCGTGGTCCCCACGACGATTTCGATTTTCGGACTCAGCAAGCTCAGACCAGTGCTGACCACGGTCGCCTTTAAGGTGGTTGTCGAGCCGGTCGGCACCACAAACTTGAAATAGTCGATGTCGGTGTTGGTCGTCAGGTCCATGCCATTGATGACGAGCGCTTTCGACGTGGTGTCCAGAGTCACCAACTTGGCGGTGCTTGTGGTTTCGTTCGACGCCGCCAAATCGTAAGCGTCCTTGGCACGCACGGCTCCGGCGCTGTAGATCGCCTTGATGCCGCTAATGTCGTCGGCGTTCAACGCGCTATCGATGCCGTTGTAGGCCGAATACATGCAGGCCGACGTGCTCGTGGCGTGGTTCAAGCCCAACGCATGTCCGAACTCATGCACCATGACCGTGAAGAGGTCCGAGGCGGCACCGATGTTGAACACCGCGCCAGTATTGATCTGAATGTCGCCGGCGATCGAGTAGTTGTTGACCGGCGGCGGCAGATACGCCTGGGCTAGCGTGGTGGTGCCGAAGTTGAAACCGCCAATGCGGATGTCGCCGAAGTTCGGATCGCCCTGCTGATAGCTGCCCGAACCGGCCGCCGCGCCGTTGTCGGAGACGACGGCGAAGTTGATGTTCGTCTGCTGCGCCCAATACTGGCCCGCTTTCAGAATCTGGTTCTGCCAAGCCGCCGCCGTGCCGAATTTCGTGTTGAACGTGCTTTGCAGATTGCTGGTCCCGCCGCCGAGGTTGGTTCCGTCCGGCACAAAGCTGATCGTGATCAGTTCCTTGTTTGGCCAGGCATTCCCGGAAACGGCATAGAGCAGGATGCGATCTTCCAAGCGTTCGACACCGCCGATCATCGCCGGAGGACGCCGTGTGGCCTGCAACAGGCGCTTCGCGGGAACTTGACGGAACCGTTGTTTCCACGACTTGAAACCCAACATCGTCTGCTCCTTCTGCCGCAGTCGGTGACTTTGGCGAGCACGCGTCGCGAACGTCCGGTTTCGCAATGGTGAGTCGGGATTCTTTAGAGGAGAGCCTCTTCGGAACCCAGTTCTGAATGAGCGTCGAAAGGGAATCGTGGACCAGAGAACTCGCCGAGCTTCCGACTGGTTCTTCAGAGACCACGCAACGCTGCCGCCCTCGAATTGCAAGCGGCTATCCCAAACCTAGGTCGCCCGCGGCGGCTGTCAAATTGGGCTGTGCGAATTTGTCAAAACCGGTCTGTTTTATTTCGCGGCTTTGCCCCAACGGGGCCAGACTCGATAGCCCAGGGCGCAGCCCTGGGTGACGGAACGACGAACATTGGGAAGCCCCAACGGGGCGCGACTCCACGGAGACGTCGCCAGAGTTTCACCCCGTTGGGGCTGAACGGGTCGCGCGGATTCGTGTCCCAGGGCTGCGCCCTGGGCTATCGAGTTTCGACCCTTTGGGCCGGGAAGCAAAAAAGAATCAAATCACGCCCGATGACGAGGCTACGTCAACCTCAAGTTTTCATCACCCCAGCCGGACGCCACCCCGCTCGCCTGGCTCAACTTCGATCACCCGCCGTGACAAGGCCATGTTCGCGGACCCTGCGGCCGACAGAGGCCAGGCCCCGCAGTTGTTGCCCGACGTCGATCGAGGAGAGCTTGGGAGCCCGGCCCAAGACCGAGAGCAGCCGTTCGCGTTGACGCTCGATCGCGTCCAACGGAAACGGCGGCACGATTCGCTCGGCCCACGGCTTCAAGGCTTCGGCGACGATGCCGGGAGTCTGGAAGCGATCCTCCGGTCTCTTTTCCATCATCGTGTGAATGATGTCGGAGATCGGCGTCGGCAGATCGTGTCGATGCTGGTGAATCGGCCGCGCGTGAGCCGTTTGGTGCATCAACAATTTCTGCGCGGAGTTCTTCGCCTGAAACGGCAAGTGCCCGGCCAGCAAGGCGTAGAAGACACAGCCCAGACTGTAGATGTCGGCGCGCGTATCGACCGAGTGACAGTCAAGCGCCTGCTCTGGTGCCATGTAATCAACCGTGCCGACTTGCAGGTCGCGCGTCCTGAGCATGTCGCGGGCATCATTGGTCAAGAGGCACAATCCCAAGTCCAGCAACTTGACCGTGCCGTCGGAGGCGATCAGCAAGTTGGCCGGTTTGACATCGCGATGGACCAGGCAGTGCAATCGCGCGTGCTCCAGGCCCAGCGCCGCTTGCAGCATGTAGTCAACCGCCTGACGCCACGGCAGCTTGCCGAAGCGTTCGATTTGCTCGACGGCATCAATGCCCTCCACATATTCCATGGCGATGTACGGCACGCCGTCGATTTCGTCGCAGTCATACGCCTGGACGATATTGGGATGCGACAGCGACGCGGCCGCGCGGGCCTCGCGTTCAAAGCGGATGCGCGTTTCCGGCGGGCAGTCCGCGAAGTTCGTGATGATTTTGATCGCGACCAGCCGGTTCAGAGTCGTTTGCTCGGCGAGGTACACCGTCCCCATGCCTCCCTGGCCCAGCACGTCGAACAGCTTGTATTTCCCCAAATAAAAGCCGTCCGAGTGACCGCACAACAGTCGCTGCACTTGATAGCCCGTCACGACTCCCGCCTTGAGCAGCGAGTTGACGAGCCGCGACAGTGACAGATCGCGCGGAGCCGACCGCACTTGTTCGGCAATTTGCCGGAGCGACTTGGCAGACAGCAATTGGCTGTCACTGAGCACTTGCAAGAAATCCGGAACGGATTGCACAGGCATGTTGGCTCCGAGCGTTGGCAAACGAACGCGGGCATCTCATCGAGCACGGATGTGTGATCTCGATGCAGAGCAGCGTCGGTGCCAATTCGCGGAGTTCGCCGGATCACTGAAAATCACCGCGAGACGCGGCCACACGTGGTGTCGACTCACCTCAATCGAGTGGCGATTCGGCAACACGCGCCGTTGCGATTCGGCAACATGGAAATCCCTGGCCTCTAACGTAGGGTGGGTCGAGTCATCGAGACCCACCAAAACAAACGTGTTTCGCGGTGGGTCTCGATGACTCGACCCACCCTACGTTGCCCGCAATGCAACGAATTCGCCGAACATGGGGGTGTGCCAATTTTGGCTGGCGCGATGAATAAGGAGCTGTCAGAATGAGGTTAGAAATGTTCGGAACCTCTTTCTGGAGTCGATCATGGATGATGTGCCACAAGTGAAATCAGGGTTGTTGATGCCAGCGGTTCGGGAGCAGGT
>CAMDDX010000225.1 GCA_945893075.1 Planctomyces sp. SH-PL62
GCGTGATCGCTCGTGGCGAGTTGCCGTTCCGCACGGAACTTGAAGACATCCACATGCACATCGAGAGCGAACTGATTCGCCGGCTGGGGGATGTCGGCCGCAAGCTGCACACTGGCCGCAGCCGCAACGATCAAGTCGCCACCGACCTGAAACTCTGGACGCGCGACGCGATCGCACACATCGACGAGTTGCTCGTCAATCTGCAACGGGCGTTCTTCGGACGCTGCGATCGAGATCTCGACATTGTCCTGCCGGGCTACACGCACTTGCAGCGCGCGATGCCGGTGCTCGCGCCCCATTTCTGGCTGGCTTGGGTCGAGAAGTTCGAGCGGGATCGGCAGCGGTTGGCCGACTGCCTGAAGCGCGTCAACATCTCGCCGCTGGGAGCCGCCGCGTTGGCCGGCACTTCGCTGCCGATTGATCGGCACGAGACTGCGCGGTTGCTCGGCTTCACCGAGCCGGCTCGCAACAGCCTCGACGTGTCGAGCGATCGCGACTTCGTGATCGAATTCGTTTTCGATCTGTCGCTGATCGCGACGCATCTGTCGGCTTGGGCTGAGGAGTGGATCATTTGGTTCTCGACCGAGTTCGGCATTCTCAAACTGCCGGATGCGTTCACAACCGGCTCGTCGATCATGCCGCAGAAGCGGAACCCCGACGTGTTGGAGTTGATCCGTGGCAAGTCGGCGCGCGTCATGGCCTCGCTGACACAGTTGCAGTTTCTGACGAAGGGCTTGCCATTGGCGTACAACCGCGACTTGCAGGAAGACAAGCTCGCGTTGTTCGCTGCTTTCGACACGACCGCCGCTTGTTTGGAACTCGCCGAACCCATCGCCGCTCAAGCGGAACTGCAACGTGACCGCATTGCCGCGCGGCTGGAAGAAGGCTTTCTCGATGCGACCATGCTGATGGAGTATCTGATCGGCAAAGGCGTCCCGATGCGAACCGCTCACGAGACGGTCGGCAAACTGGTCGCGCAGTGCGACTCGCGGAAATGTCGCCTCGCCGATTTGCCGCTGTCCGACTTACAGTTGGCCTGTGACAAAATCAGTGCGGATGTGAAGCACGTCCTGGGGACCGCCAACGCGGTGGCCGCATTGCGTAGCTTCGGTTCCGGAGGCCGCGAACCGGTGCTGGCCCAAATCGCGTTCTGGAAAGAAAAGCTGACGTGAACGGACTCACGACCGACAGCTCAACCTCGTCTTCAAAACCGCGCGGCCCACGTTCGCGGCTGCTCGCGCACAATTTGCGAGTCAGCCAGTGGGACGCGGCATCGTTTGGCGTGATGGTCGGACTGGGTGAGACCTATCTGCCGCTGTTCGTGCTGACGGTCGGGCTGAGCGAGGTGATGTCCGGATTGGTGGTCAGCGTGCCCGTGTTGCTGGGTGGCGCGTTGCAGATGATTTCGCCGTGGGCCGTCGCGGTGTTGAAGTCTCACAAACGGTGGGTGCTGTGTTGCTCGATGTTGCAAGCGGCCAGCTTTGTGCCGCTGATCGTGGCCGCGATCGCGGGATACATTCCGCCGTGGGTCGCGCTGGTTGTCGCCTCGTTGTATTGGGCCGGAGGCTTGGGAACGGGGCCGGCCTGGAACGTCTGGATCGGGACGCTCGTGCCGCGCACGATTCGAGCACACTTCTTCGCGAAGCGAACTCGGTTGCAACAGGGGGCTATCCTGGTGGGATTTCTCGCCGGTGGATTCGCTCTGGAAGCCGGGAAGCAGCATGACCTCGCTCTTGGCGATCGGCATGACACCACGTTGATCGTCTTTGCGGTGCTGTTCGCCATCGCGTGTGTCTGTCGAATTGCGTCGGCAGCGTTCTTGGCAGCGCAAACCGAACCACAGCCGCTGCCTCCCGATCGTCGGCAAGTGCCGACGCTCGAACAACTGCGGCGGTATCGGCACAGCCCCGGCGGCCGTCTGCTGCTGTACATCATCGTGGTGCAGTTCGGCGTGTGGATCACCGGGCCGTACTTCGCTCCGTACATGAACCGGAAGCTGCAGTTTTCTTATTCCGATTACGCGGTGCTGATCGCGTTCTCGTTCGTCTTCAAGATCTTGGCGCTGCCATTATGCGGCCGCTTCGCCAAACGCTGGGGAGCGCGGCGGCTCTTGACGCTCGGAGGGATCGGCATCGTGCCGCTGGCCGGCATGTGGGGCGTGTCGGACAGCTACGTATGGCTGTGTGTGACGCAAGTCATCGCCGGAGTCAGTTGGGCGGCCTACGAGCTGGCCTTCTTCCTGTTGTTCTTCGAGTCGATCCCGGCCAACGAACGGGTCAGCGTGCTGACGCTGTTCAACCTGCTCAACAGCTTGGCGTTGGCAGCGGGAGCGATGATCGGCGGAATGATCCTGCACTATGCGGGAGAAACTCCGGCCGCTTACCACGCGCTCTTCGCGATCTCTTCGGGTTGGCGAGCACTCGCGCTGATCGTCCTGTGGCGAGTCCCATTCATCGATGTCCCGGCGGACTCGGTAAGTATGCAGCTTGAGGAACTCAGCCCCACGGGCGACCTCTTGGAAGGCCCCATCCTGTCGAGCATGTCGGATGAGACGCGCCCGTAGCCGCTCACAGCATTCCGGGTTCGGCGTCTGGTGGGGCGTTGCGCGAGACGACGGTTTGCGTGTACTTCTCGGCGCGGCCGAGTTCTTTCAGCAATTGCGTGGCGTCCACGAAGCGGTCTTCGGGACGCTTGGAGAGCAACCGCATCACGATGCCCTCGAACAAGGCCGGAATTGCCAGGTGATATTTCGTGGGCGGATCGGGACGCTGTCGTTGAATCTGCAGCGCGGTTTCGGCGGTGGTCAGCCCTTCGCACGGCGGGCGGCCGGTGAGCAGCGCGTACAACGTGGCACCCAGGCTGTAGAGGTCGGAGCGGGCATCCGTCCGTTCGCCGAGGGTTTGTTCGGGAGAGAGATACGGCAGATCGCCAATGATTTCTCCCGCGCGAGTCACCGTCCCCAGGCCCAGCGAGTCGAGAGCTTTCGCCAGCATCAAGTCTCCCAGTTTGGCGACGCCATCACTGCGACGGACGAGGATGTTCGTGGGGGTGATGTTCCGATGCACGACCTGATGCGACGCCGCGAACTCCAACGCATGAGCCACATCCATGGCGATTCTCAGCACGCGCCGCCAATCCAGCATCCCCGCCACGCCGACGTGCGAGATCATCTGCTTGACCGATTCGCCGATCACGAACTCGCTGGCGGTCCAGCACAAGCCGTCGGTCACTCCCGCGTCGTACAGCGCCACCAGGTGCGAATGCCGATACGGTCCCATCGTCTCGATGGTCCGCAGGAAGCGGCCCATCGCCTGGCTGGTGGTCATCAACTCCGGCCAGAACAGTTTCAGCGCGACCACCGCCTGGCTGTCGCGATCGAGCGCTCGAAACACGACTCCCGTCCGGGCCTTCGCTTCGACGAACTGAACCTGATAACTCGTAAACGTCTGCCCGACGAGAGTGGACGGGTCCAGAGTGCGACGGAACACCGGCCGCGCGGCCGCCGGCCGTTCGAGTGGAGAAGATGACGAGCTATCTTCTGCGGAGATCAATGCCGGTGGGCGTATCGGAGCAATTGTTGAAGCGGAAGGATCGCTGACGGGGATCCAACGCAGGTCCGTGTCGCCGACGCTAATCCGGTCTTCCGGCCGCAATTCATGCCGAACCGTTTTCGCGCCGTTGACCAGCGTTCCCCAACGGCTGCCAGGATCGACCAGTACCGGCCGGCCATTCTCGAAACAAATCTCAAACTGCAACCGCGAGACGCTGGGATCGTGCAGAGTCAACTCGCACTCGGCCCCGCGCCCGACGCGCAGGCGTTTCTGCGGCGTGACCACGAAGATCGCGCCCACATCCGGGCCAGAGATAATCGAGAGGTGTATTGGACAGTCAGCCTGAGTTCGTTCGCGAACCAATATGGCGAGTGAGTGTAATCGTCTCTGCGGCAAGCTGGGGAGATTCCAAACGCATCAGCGGCGTGCCATCAGGCGAACGACCACCAGCACTCCGGCAACGACGAGGCCCACGATGATCCAACTGCTTTCGTAAACCGTTGCCACATGGACGGTGACCGTGCCGTCTGTATTCGGCGATCCGCTGGGAATCGGCACCAACTCGGCATCGCCTGATGGCATTCGTTCGCGGGTGTCGCTGGCGATCAGTGGCACTCCGTCCGGAGTCAGCAAGGCGTCCCAGTCGGCGGCGAGCAGCAGGTCGAAACCGGGGTTCTGTTCCTTCACCTCGCACGAGCACGCGCCGACGAGAAACGCGGCTGAATCGTGAATGTTCTCCGCCGTGACCCCCGCGCCGATCAGCGGTAAGAGCGCTCGGCCACGGCCGAAGACCGGGAAGACCATCGGATCGGATCGTTCGGCCAGATCGGACTCGCTGTGCAGCAGCATCTGGATCAAGGGTTGCTCGGCCTCGCCGCGCGGGACACGCAATAACGAGAAGGCCAGTTGCAGCGGAGCGGCGGACAACAGCTTGTCCTCGGATGAATCCGTCAGTTCCGGCAATTTCAGTTTTTGTTCGAGCGTTTTCAATTGCTCCTGCAACAGCATGGCGGCGGCATCGTCCTTCTCAGGCTGGCCGCTTTCCAACAGTAGCCACACCGCGGTTTGACCATCGGCGAGGCGACTGGCCAGCGTCTTGCGAATCGGAGAATCGATCAGACGAGCGACCGTGTCGCGGTCGAGTGATCCCGACCAGACCGGCGCGGCGATGCGCAGATGCGTCGGATAATTCACAACAAGTAATGGAAGCTGAGGATTCTCCAGTGATGAGAAGAGTTCCTGGTCCGCCTCGTTGAGTTCGGTCACATCGACGGTACGGAGGACGAGATTGAGCGATGCTTTGTCTTGCTGTTCTTCCAGCGTTCCGATCAACGCCCGCTCGGCATCCGCGAGCGGACCGCGATGAAACACCGTCAGGCGATACGGATCTGGCCGCCAGCGTTCCAACGCAAAGCGAAAGACTGGAACGTTGCAGGCGTGCGCCGCAACCGCAATGAAGCCGAACACAACAACCAACGCGACCAACGCACTCCGGCCGAAAGCTGAAAGCTGATGGCTGAAGGCTGTTATTCCAAACTCTTGGTAGCGCGCGGTGATGGGAAAACGGCGATCGGCGATCGGCGATCGACTTTCGACCGTGCCAGTGACGGACTCAGATGATTCTCTCGAACCTGACATGGCTCACCAACCTTCCGCTTGGATTTCGACGCCGCTCAAGATCGTAGCGTGATGTTTGCTGGTGGGATTGGGAATCAGCTCGATCACGAGATTATCACCGACCTGCACGCCGGCAAACTCTTTGACCAAGGCGCGGTTGCGGCCTTCAGACTCCTTCACGACATCGAGCGACGTCAACGCCGGCTTCCCTTGAAGATGGACATCGAAGGTTCGGTCTCCCGGCCGCACGTCATCAGGCTCGGCGAAGTGCAACCGCACGCGGTATTGCCGTGGCTGATTGTCCGATGTGCCGAGTTGAATCTTCAGCGAGGTCAGTCCCTTCGCACCCGAAGCCGCGACCCACGCGAGGCCCGGGCCTGCGATCTGCGAACTGTGCCGACGGAACCACTCCGGCTTCTCCGGTGTGATCGTGACTGCGACGGTCGGCGAGGAACCACCAACGCTGGGATACTCCAACCACAGCGTGCCGTCCTCCGCTTTGCGATCGCCGGGGGCACCCAGATTGATACCGACTCGTCGCACCGGTTGCTTCGCTGTTTGCGATCCGAACGAGGTCCACGTTTCGACTTCGGGCGTATGGACCAGCGCCAGCGACGTTTGGTTTTGATAGCTACACACGCAGGTCCGCGTGTAATCGGGCGCGGTGAGCACTCCGCCGGCCACGATCAAGTTGTTGGTGCAACTGGAGCGGAAGCCGCCGAAGTTTCCGGTGCCGCCATCGTTGCACAAATCCAAATAACCGGCGGCTCCGGAGCGGAACGTCAGCAAGTGCTCGGAAGCCAGCGGCGTGTTGCAGCCATAGTTGCGAGTCCAGGTCCATTCGACTGGCTCGCCGCTGAGCGGGTGCTCGCGCAGGCGCGGCGTGCCGGTCAGCAGATCGCAGCCGGTGCCCTGCATCAGAATCGTGTCGTGATGAATCATCGCCGGGCCGGTGAAGGTCGTGCTGGACCACAGCACGTTGCCCGACTTCGCGCGATAGGTGCGCATCCCTTTCGGTTCATCGCCGAGCGTGTCGCGCGCGGTGCGGCCGGCTTCGACCAGCACGTCTCGCTCGGCCGAGTAGCTCAGCCAGGTGCCGAAGACGTCTTGCTCGGTGCTCCAGATTTCTTCACCGGTCAGCAGATCAAAGACCACGAGCCGCGGTTCGTGCGACGGCTTCTCGCCACGGCGTTTCAAGCGCGACACCTCGGCTCCCGAAGCGCGATCAATGCAGTACATCCGCCCGCCGCCGAGGCAGATGGCGTTGTGACGGAATCCGCTGCGAGCCGTCGCGCTCCACAAGACCTTTCCCGTGGCACGATCCATCACGACGAGCCGCTGGCTCGACGAGTAGTTGTCGTTCTCGATCTTGAGCAGCTTCTCGACGGCCGCCGCCGCATCCGTCGCGATCTTCTTGGCGGTTGAGGTTTTCTTGTTGTCGTCGTCATCATCGCTGCCGCTGGGCTTGTTCGACTTGCTGGAAAACTTGAGCAGACTCGGATCGAAGACCGGATCAGCCCCACCGATCAAGTAATCGCCATCGACGTTGAGATAGCCCCACAGCGGAGCGGTCTTCGATCCCGCTGAAGTCGGCAGCGTGAACTCGGCAATCTTCTTGCCGGTGGCCGGGTCGAGCTTCAAGCAAGCGTGCTGATGCGCCACATAGATGGCTTCGGAGGTGGCGATGTAATTCGTGCCGCTGGCGTTCGCTCCCGGTTGATGAGCCGTGTTGTCATAGAGCGCACCGACACCGGGCAGCGGGGACTCCCACAGCACGCGGCCGGTGTAGATATCCATCGCCCGCAAGAGATCGACCCCTTCGATGAACAGCCGGCCGTCCACAACTTGCGGCTGCGGGCCGTGTCCATGACGCGGCAAGATCGCATCGTTCGACGAGCCGCCGAACCACAATAGGCCGAGCGGCGCTTTGACCACTTTGTCTTTCGAGACCCGCGTGTTGGCGGCATCGGCATGCTCGTGAGTCCAATTCGCGCTGTCGGGCAAGGCCCCTTCGCGCACCAACAGCGTCCAGTCGCCATCCCGTTTCCAAACGGCGTTCGCCATCAGCCGCAGGGCGCTAGCCCCGGTTTGAACTGTTTCCAACGGAGTCGCATCGAACCGTGGGCTAGCGCCCAGCGGCTGATCGCCGCGATTAGAGAAACACGCGACACCACCATAAGGCCGCAGCGCCGCAAACGTCTGTTGCAGGAAGTTCGCGCGATCGCCGTCCGCCATTGGTGGCAGAGACTCGGCGACGATCAAACTGGCCAGATACGGTGGCAGAGAAATCTGCTGCGGATCGGCAACGATCACGGAGACTCGCTCGCTCTGACCGCTGCTGAGCAATCGCTCGCGGAAAGCGTTCGCCTTCGACGCATCCGATTCGAGGATCACAATCCGCAGCGCGCTTTGCCGCGCGAGTTCCCGCACCAGCCCACCCGTGCCGACTCCCCAAGCCAGGCAATATCCCTGATTGACGCGCGTGGCCTTGAGGATCGACGCGGCCTGCTTAGACCAAACCTCGTTGACGGCGATCGGCTTCGTCACCAGAGGATGTTGCCGTGGCGACGCCGAAGGATCTTTGCCATCGCCAAAGCAATACAGGCGGCCTTGCAACGTGACCACAAACAACTTGTCGTCGGCCGCGATCAGACTGCTGGGAGTCCCCTCCAACGTGGCTTCCCAGGCGAGGCTTGCGCGTCCCTTCTCCGGCAACGGGAGTTTCAGTGCGAACACTCGACCTTCCGCGCCTGCGTAAATCCGCGAGCCGGCTTTGATGAGCGCGGTCAAGCGCGGAGTCTCGGCTTTGCCCAACTCGCGCATCGTCCACTTGGCGACTTTGGTGGTCACCCCCTTGCGGTCGGTGGTGTCCACGAGCTTGACCTCGGACGACTTCAAATCCTGAGCGTGAATCGCTCCCTCGCGAAATTCATAGAACCGACCATCGGCAAACGTCAGCAAGTCGCCGACGGCTCCAAGATATTTTTCGGTCTCCAAGTCGAACGCCGCGCCGCCGTTGAACAGGAACTGATCGACGGCCGCTACGGTCGAACCGCCGCCACGTTTGCCGTTCTCGGCGAGTTGGTAGTAAAGCATTCGGCCGGTCGCGCGATCGTAACATGCCGGCACCGACCGTCCGCCGGGGACCAGCAGCTTCGAGCCGATCGCGACCAGCGGACCCTGCGGTGCCACACCTGCAAACGAATCGGTGTTGTGCGGCTGCTTGATGTACGACGAGCCGTCGCCATCGTTGGTCCACAACACCTGCCCCGTCGTGGCGTCGAGCGCATGCAGGAAGATCCCCATGAATGGCCAGATGCCCGCCGCGAAATAAACCTTCCCGTCGGTCAGGACCGGCGCGCCGCGCGCCGGCCACGTCGAAATCAGTTGCTCGTTCCCCAGAATCTTCCGATCCGATGGACCGCCTCGAAATCGCCACACGAGCGAACCGTCGTTCGTCCGCACGCAGTACAAGTACCCGTCGTCAGAGACAAAGTAGAGCTTGTCCCGCCCAGCCAACGGCGCGAATCGCACCGGACCGTCGGCAAAGAATCTCCAGACTTCAACACCCGTCTGCGTGTCGTAAGCGGCGACACTGCCGTCCTGTGACGAGCCCACGAACAACCGCTGCCCCACCACGATCGGCTCATAAGCCGCATCGAATTGCATCTTGGGCTGATCGGGCCAAGCCGGTTTCAAACGTGGCAACTGGCGCGACCACAGCAGACGCAGTTGCGCAGGCAGTTCATCGCGTGAGGCCGAGCTGCGCTGAGCATCGTAGCGCCACAGCGGCCAATCGCCGCCGCTGGCTACCAGCGGCAGGAGAAGTACGGCGAGCATCGCGGTGACGAAGTGGCGGCGGGGCATTCGTGACATCTAGCAATCCCAATGTCGGTCGGCGGGGCAGGGCAGGGCGAAGCGGAGTCTCTCTATCGTGACACACAAACCCGAAGCGTCAGCGAGGGCGAACGATTCGCGAACATGATTTGCGGCGAAGCGTTCTGAAGCCTCCAACGTCGTTCACGGTTTTCAGTGTTGCGCAGTTCTCAGCCGCGAAGCGGCGACGGAGTTTAGCCGTGGGCGCAAGCCCACGGATTTCGGTCTTGTTGCCGATCAAGCCCCGATCGGGGCGACGCCATCACGCGAATCACGTTCGAGCGTCGCCCTTCCAGGGCTTTGCTTCTCTTTCCCAACTTTTCCGTGGGCTTGCGCCCACGGCTAAATTCCGTCGCCACTTCGTGGCTATGAAATGCGCAACTTAAACACTCACGCTCCGGGTTAAGTTGGTCACCATGTCGCGTGACTCGAAAGGCTTCAACACCTTTGAAAGATCTGCGCTTCGGGACAGAATTCAACAGCTCCATCTAACGGGAAGATCGGCCGGTCGCACCGGGTGTGTCCCAGGCTTTGCAGATTCGCGCTGGTGGAGCCGGGCGCATCCACGTTGATCCGCTTCGCGCACCAGTCGGCGAACATGTGCGGTTCGCAGTGCGGCGACTTCACGATCACGGCGTCGAAGTGCCGGGGATCCTGACCGTTCGCGTAGAACCACGAACGATCAAACAAGCTGACAGGCCGAGTACCGACCACCAGCGTGAGATTGCCAGCTTGCAGCACAGCCGTGTCTCCGGAGTCCCACGGCCAGCCGAATGACTCGCTGCGGAACTTGCCGTCCGAGAGCAGTCGCACCTGAGCTTCCAGTGCGAGCGGACGGAACCGCGCGGGATCGAAGGCTCCGCCAATCGTGATGCCAATGGTTGCGCCGATCCCCGCGGCAAACGCTTGGCGAACCGCCGCCGGGTCCGTGATCGGAGCCAATACGCGACCGCGATAGTTCTGATGAATCATCTCGCGAAGGATCGCGTTGCTGTCGCCCGACGCGCCGGAACTGGTGGCGTCGGCGGCATCCATCATCACGACCGTTCCCGAAGTGACTCCCGCCGCGAGCCGGACGCTGTCCGCGAGACTGGTGAGTGGCACCTGCATTTTCTCGTGATGCTTCCAGAAACGATTCGCCAGTTCGAGGGCCTGCTGGTGTGCCGTGACCTCATCGCCGTCCATGACGACGAAGCTGTTCGTGCGAAGTTCGGGGACGTCAGTGAAGGGATTGCCCCACATCACACCCGCCGAGAGCCCCGCATCGCTGGCTTCAATCTGCTGAGCCAGTTCGATGCACTCGCGGATCGCGCCGGACTTGGTGATCAACTCATCGCCGCGGACGAGCGCCGGAATCTTCACACGCGCCGTCACCGGCCGAACGCCTTGATTCACGATCTTTAGCAGCAGCGCGGCCGCGCGTGCTCCGGTTTGAAAGAAATCAACGTGCGGGTACGTGTGATAGGCCACGACCGCGTCACTGTGTGCGAGCATCCGGTCGGTCAGCACGCCGTGCAGATCGAGCGACACGACGAACGGAATCTTTTCACCGAGGATTCGCCGGGCTTCTTGCAACAAAAAACCTTCGGGATCGTCTTCGTGTTCGGCCTGCATCGCTCCGTGCAGCGAGAAGAAGGCGGCCTCCACCGGACCTGCATCCACCAAGCTGTTGAGGAAATCACGGCTGAGCCGTTCGAAGCTATCGGCCGAAAGAACTCCGCCCGATGTGTTGGAACTCGCACCGAACGTGGGCACGAGTTGGACGCTGTGGTCCGCATCGAAGACGCTCAGTGCTCCGCCGACCTCCTCGCCCCCTTTGCGGTGGTGGTCGAGCAGCGCCGATCCACGCACCACGCGAAAGTCCTCGTAACGGCTCGGCACCGGATTGAACGACGAGACTTCCTGTTTGCACTCCGCCACGAGGATTCGGGACATGTCGATCTCCGCTGTGAGATTACGCGCGCTTCTCCGCCGCTTCGAGCATGAAGCCCTGAACGCGGGAAACCATTTGGCTGGGATCGAGCGGCAGACCCTCCAGCAACAGCGCGTTGGCGAAAAGTTGCCGGCCGCATTGTTGAATGAACGAATCGTTGGCGGAGTTGTCGGCCAGCGCGGTCAGGCGTGTGGTCAGCGGCGCGGAAGGGTTGAGTTCAAAGATTTTCTTGGGAGCGTTGAACTCACGGTCCCCCGTGGCCAACACTTTTTGGAGTTGGGCGCTCATCGAACCTTCGGCATTGACGAGACAGCAGACCGCCTCGGTCAACCGCTGCGAGGCGCGGACTTCCTGCACGTCACTGCCGAGTTCCGTGCGGAGCAATTCCAGAACCCGCTGAAATCCCGATGACTCGGCGACAGCGGTTTGAGCGGCTTGAGTCTGGGCCTCTTCGGCTTGGTCGGCGTCCGTCGTCGGAGGAAGTTCGACCTGTGCCGAATCAATCGCGACGATGTCCTTGTCCTGGTAGTTTCGGAGATTGCCGAGCACGAACTCGTCAATCGGATCAGTGACCAGCAGGACTTCCAGCTTCTTGCGGCGGAAGAGTTCCAGGTTCGGATTCTGTTCGAGTGATTTTCGATCCGGCCCGCCGAGGAAGTAGATTTGCTTTTGGCCTTCCGGCGCGCGTTTGAGATAGTCCGCGAAGCCAGTCAGCGGTTCGGTCTTGTCGGCGGTTTCGATCGGCGATGCGGTTGTCGGGAACCGCAGCAAGCCGGCGACTTCCTCGCGATGCTCGAAGTCCGCGTGCAAGCCCTCGCGCAGCGTGATTCCGAACTGACGATAGAACGTCAGGTAGTCGTCCGGCTTTTCGGTCGCGAGCGATTGCAGATGCGAGAGGACTTTCTTCGTCAGCACCTTTTTGATTTTGCGAAAGACGGTGTTGTCTTGCAGAGCTTCGCGCGAGACGTTGAGCGGCAAGTCCGCCGAATCGACCAAGCCGTAGAGGAACCGCAGATACTCCGGCAGCAGTTCGCGGCAGTTGTGCTGCACGAGGATTCGCTTGGCACAAAGCTGTAAGCCGTGTTCAACGCGGCCGAAACCCATCCGCTCGATGTTGGAATCCGGGCAATACAAGATCGTGTGAAACTGGAACGGCGAATCGGACGAGAGATGCAAATGCCACAGCGGCTTGTCTCCCGCGCCGTGCGCGAGGTGCTCGAAGAACTTTTGGTATTGCTCGTCGGTGACGTTGCTCTTCGGCTCGACCCAAATCGGCTTTTGCTCGTTGACGACTTCGTCTCCCAGCTTGATCGGGTGCGGCACGAACGTCGAATACTGCTTCAAGACCGACTTCAGCCGCCACGGCTGCGCGAACTCTTTCAGGTCTTCTTTCAAATGCAGACGGATCTGCGTGCCGCGATTCAAGTCGGCCTGCGGTTCGACGGTGAATCGCCCGCTGCCGTCCGATTCCCAACGATGACCTTCGTCACTTTGGTAGCTGCGGCTGAGCACTTCGACTTTTTCGGCCAGCATGAACGCCGAATAGAACCCGACGCCGAATTGCCCGATCAACGAGAGATTGTTCGCCGACTCTGGTGAGGACTGTGTCGCCGTCTTCAAGAATTCCAGCGACCCGCTGTGGGCGATTGTGCCCAGATTCTTGATCAACTCATCGCGCGTCATCCCGATGCCGTTGTCCCGGATGACCAGCACATTGTCAGCCTCATTTTGTTCGAGCGTGATCTCCAGCGGGGCGTCATTGGCAACTTCGCTGTTGGTCAGCGTGATGTGCCGAAACTTGTCGAGAGCGTCCGAAGCATTCGAGATCAGTTCGCGAATGGCGATCTCGCGATTCTGATACAGCGAGTGCGACAACAAGTGCAGGAGTTGTTTGATCTCAGCCTGAAACGTGAATTCCGAAGGAGTGCTCATGAGGGTCAAATCGAGAGAGTTTCTGGTGGGTTAGTGAGCCGTAGCGTTCCAAGACGGTCACGCGACGGAGAACGGCGCGGCATGGTAGTGGCCGTCGATTTCATTTCAACTGGACCGATCGGCTCCCCACGACTGGCAAGTTCGGTGTGGTGCGGGCAATGTAGGGTGGGTCGAGTCATCGAGACCCACCAAATCAATCGTGGGTCGTGGGGGGGGG
>CAMDDX010000226.1 GCA_945893075.1 Planctomyces sp. SH-PL62
GCTCCAGAGCGGCTTGCCGAACTCGCGATTCCAATTCGGTCGCGCGGAGACTCATGATTCCGACGTGTCCCGCAGTTGAGTGAAGAGATGTTCGAGCACCGCACCCGGCGCGGCTTTGCTCGATTCAGTAAGGCTGACCATCGTATCGAAGGCGTGGATTTTCCCGCCGTTGATGACGCAAACTCGATCCGAGAACGACTCGGCCAACTCCAGCAACTGCGTCGAGTAAATCACCGTCCGCCCGCGCCGGCTGGCATCGCGAACCAATCGCCGAAACGCCGACAGGCCCAGCGGGTCCATGCCCGATGCGAACGGCTCGTCGAATAACCACAGCTCCGGATCGGCGATCGCCATCGCGATCAGGCCGACCTTGTACTGCTGACCGCGCGACAGCTTGGCGACCGGCGACTTGATGAGCGGCAGCAAGTCGAACTCTTCCAGCAATTCCACGACCCGCTGCTCGGTGCCGGCCTCCGCTTTCTCGTAGGCTTTCGCGACCAGACCGATGTGCTGCAAGAGCGACAGGCGCGGATAGAAGAACGGGAAGTCCGGTAAGAAATGGAGCCGCTTCCGCAGATCGGTGCGGCTGCGCCGAAACGGTTCGTCGTCGAACAATACCTCGCCACGATCCGGCACTACGATCCCGCTCAGGCAACGCAGCAGCGTCGTCTTGCCAGATCCGTTCACACCCAGCAGCGAGATGATCTGCCCCGGCTCGATGTCGAGCGTCACGTCATCCAGTGCGTGGACTCGGCCATACGACTTGTCGATATTTCGCACGGCGATCTTCATAGTTGGCAAAATCATGTTTCACAGAATCATGAAGGCAGAGAGGATTATTCCCTGTGACGATCCCCATCGGAAGCCGCTTCGGCTTTCATGATTCTGTGAAACATGATTCTGTTTTCCCCTCACTCTGGCGGAGATCGCGAATGTCTCAGCTTGTTCGCAGGGCAACCTGTGGTTTGTTGGCACTGCTCGCATTGAGCGTGTCGTCCGCCTTCGCTCAGCGAGAACTCAAAGACATCCCCGATCCCGATCCGGAGATTGAGCGGAAGTCGTTCATCGTCGCCGATGGTTTTGAGGTGAATCTGTTCGCGGCCGATCCGTTGTTGCACAAGCCGATTCAGATGAACTTTGATCCGCAGGGGAGATTGTGGATCGCGGCGTCGGAGATTTATCCGCAGATTGCTCCGGGGCAGAAAGCGAACGACAAGATCCTCGTGCTGGAGGACACCGACGGCGACGGCCGCTCGGACAAGACGACGATCTTCGCGGATGGGCTGCTGATTCCGACCGGCGTTGAGCCGGGCGACGGCGGCGCGTATGTCGCGGCGAGCACCGAGTTGCTGCATCTCAAGGACACCGACGGCGACGGCAAGGCGGATGAATCGCGCGTCGTGTTGTCGGGATTCGGCACCGAGGACACGCACCACATTTTGCACACGTTGCGGTGGGGGCCGGACGGGATGCTCTACATGAATCAGTCGGTTTACATCCACAGCCATATCGAGACTCCGCACGGCGTGCGGCGGCTGAACGCGGGGGGCATTTGGCAGTTCCGCCCGGAGACCATGCGACTAGAGGTGTTTGCTCGCGGGTTCGTCAATGCGTGGGGTCATGCGTTTGACGATTACGGCGTGTCGTTCGCGACCGACGGAGCCGGCGGCGAGGGGATCAACTACGTCGTGCCCGGCGCGAGTTATGTCACCGCGTTCGGAGCGGAACGAATCTTGAGCGGCCTGAACCCTGGCAGTCCGAAGCTGTGCGGTCTGGAGATCGTCAGCGGCCGGCACCTGCCCGACGACTGGCAAGGCAACTTGATCGCCAACGATTTCCGAGGCCATCGCGTCTGCCGCTACATCGTCAGCGACAACAGTAGCCCGCTCTCGCCGAGAGCGGAAACTCGGCTCTCGGCGAGAGCCGGCTACACTGACGCCGGCTTTACTTCGCGCGAGCAGGTCGAGCTGATCAAGTCGAATCACGTCGCCTTCCGCCCGATCGACGTGAAGATGGGACCGGACGGAGCGATCTACATTGCCGACTGGTACAACCCGATCATCCAACACGGCGAAGTCGATTTCCGCGACCCGCGTCGCGACCACACTCACGGCCGCATCTGGCGAGTCACCGCGAAAAACCGCCCGCTCGTCCCGCGCCCGAAGCTCGTCGGAGCCACCGTGCCGGAGTTGTTGGAGCATCTCTTTTATTTCAGCACGCTGGAGTCCGTATCCTCGATCATTCATCAGGACTCCCGAACGACTGTCGGAGCGTCAGTAACGCGCGAGTGAGCTTGAAGCAAAGAATGTCCCAAAAAACCGCTGCTTGACATTCTTTTCAGTCCAAGGCACGCTACTCCACCAGTCGTTTTCTCAGCAGGCGCGGTCGTTCGACGTAAGAAGCCGCGCGTAATTTTAGACACCAAGCACCATTCCTCTTGCCGTCCTTGGAGTCAGGCCATGTCCACGATCGAATCCACATCCGACAGTCAGCATCGCACACAGTTGCAGTTGTCCCGCCGAGTCATGTTGAAGCGTTCGGGACTCGTCTTGGCTGGGCTTGGTTTGCGTACCGAAATCGCAGAAACCGCTCAACCAATTCCTGCGCCGCGCGTTCCACTTTGGCTGACTCAATTCGATCTTTGTACCCAAAACGATCTCTACTATCGCCGTTTAATTGCTCCAGACCTTCTCGGCGATAATCCTGGGAAATGGCCCTTGATCAGCGGGATTATCAGTCAGGTTGGAAAATGGCTTGCGCCGTATCTCGATGCCCCAAAAATCGCGAATATTGTCACGTCCATGATGCCACTGAGTGACACACTCCTCCCGAAGTACGACGCGCTAGTCTCAGAGTGTGCTCGCATTTTGCATGTGCCAAAACCAAAGACGGTTACCATTGATGAAGATCAAATCCACACCGGTCATCCTCACGTCTATCTCGTCGAACTGTCAGACGAGAACATTTTGGTCATATCCTCGAAACTACTGAAACTCTACGCCGACTCTCAGGAGGAGTTGCGATTCCTCATCGGTCGCGAACTCACTCGCGTCAAGTGTCAGCACTCCAGTATTCGTCGTGCATCTTTCGCGATTCAGATGCTGCTTCAGGCCGTACCAAAAAACGCATGGACTGCTGCGGCGGTAGATACACTGGCGACGTTGCACATGGGGTATTTCCTCAGTTGGTGCCGTGAGTCTGAGATTTCCGCAGACCACGGCGGTTTATTGTGCTGTCAGGATCGAGTTGTGGCAGAACGAGCGCTGCTGCGCCAACATTGCAATCTCGATCCAACGACGGTTGCGGCATACGGCGGACGTTTCGACCCGGACGCCGTCGTAAAAGCATTCGAGTCTTGGGAAAACAAACCATTTGTCGAATTCATCAATAAAGTGCGAAGCATGGTCCTGACATGCCCGTATGTCACTGAAAGAATCGCGGCCATGCGCCGTTGGGAATCGTCTGGAGGGGTCACAAGAATCGTTGAAAGAACAGCCGCAGCGCCCGACGGTCAGCACTTCGATATTCAATCAATCAAGCTCAGTGGCCTCGCAGACAAAGACAAGACAGACAACGTCTATCTGAAAGTGCTTGATTGGGATAAAGAGGTGCTTAATCTAAAATCCGATACTCAACGGGGCGTGCGCGAAGCCACCTGGAAGAGCCTCCAGAAACCCATCCCGTGCGATGATGGCAAGCCGTTGTTCTTTGAGGTGTACTCTGAGGGTGGTTATGGTGGTTTGGTTTCGGATTCGCTTCTTGGGATGTTTGTTCTATATCCAGAACGTGGCGGCAAGCGCGGCTTGGTCACGATGAAGAAAAACATCGTTTGGAGCGTCCACGAAAGGAAGTCTATCAGCCGGCTGGGCACTGCTGAGGTCACCGCCAGATTCTTGTCAGGCTGAAATAATTTCGTGACGTGTCGGACTGCCTGCCGCCGCGTCAGACGGTCCCACTCTGCTCATCAACGCGCTGCTGCAACGCAAAGGGGGACCGGAAGAACTCGCCGCCGCGCTGGCCAACAAAAAGCTGCCGCCCGACGCGGCGAAGGTCGCGCTCCGAACGCTCGATGCCTCCGGCCGGCAGATTCCCGCGCTGAGCGAAGCGCTCACGAAAGCCGGCGGGCTGACAAGCGGCCCACGTGAACTCTCGGCCGACGAGATGAAAGCCCTCGTCGCCGAAGTCGCCGAGAAAGGGAACGCTCATCGCGGCGAGACGATCTATCGCCGCAAAGAACTGAACTGCCTGAAGTGCCACGCCATCGGCGGAGCCGGCGGCCGAGTCGGTCCCGACATGCTCAGCCTCGGCTCGTCCGCCCAGATCGACTACTCGCCGAGTCGCTGCTGGCCCCCAACAAAAAGGTCAAAGAGAATTTCAACTCGCTGGTGGTCGTGACCGACGACGGCAAGGTCCGCTCCGGCATCAAACTGCGCCAGACCGACACCGACCTGCTGCTCCGCGACGCCGAAGACAATGAGTTCGCGATCCCCCTGAAAAAGATCGAAGAACAAACCAACGGCACCAGCCTCATGCCCGCCGGCCTCGCCGGCAAACTGACACGCACCGAGTTGGTGGACCTCATCCGCTTCCTCTCCGAACTCGGCAAAGTCGGCGACTTCCAGATCAGCAAACAGCAATTGGTCCGCCGCTGGCAAACGCTCGCCCCAACCGACGCCGCCATCATGCAACTCCGCCGAGTGAGCTACGCCAGCATCGCCCAAAACGACGCCGCGCTGACATGGGCTTCTGCGTACTCAACAGTCGGCGGCGAACTCCCACTGACCGACCTCCCCGAATTCCGCATCCCCTTCCGAGCCAAAGACGGCCAACTCGGAGCCGCCTTCACTCGCTTCGAGGTCGATGTCACGTCACCCGGCCAAGCAAAGCTGTTGTTGAATTCGATTGATGGCCTCACCGCGTGGCTCGATGCCAACCCCATCAAGCTCGAAAAAGAAACGCTGCTTGATCTGCCACAAGGCCGCCACCGAATCACCTTCGCCATCGAACTCTCACAACGCAAAGAACCGTTGAAGGTCGAAGTCGCCGACGTGCCGGGATCAAATGCCAAGGTCCAATTAGTCAGCGGGAAGTAGATCGCGACGAATGCCGCTGATCTTGATAAAGTGACGCCGGTCGAATGAGGAGAATTCAGATGATTAGCCGGCTTCGCATCGAGAACTACAAGTGCTTCTCGAAATTCCAGTGCCAATTCGGCGCGTTTCAATTGCTGGTTGGTGACAACGGCTCCGGCAAGACTTCGGTGTTTGATGTCGTTGAGAGCCTGCGTGATGTCGTGACTCGCGGCCAATCAATTAGCGATGCTTTTCCAACACACACTTTGACCGCTTGGAGTACCCTCGACGTCCAAACGTTTGAGTTGGAAGTTGAGGGCAATGGCGGTCGGTATGAATACCAACTCGTCATTGATCAAGACCGGCGGACTTCCAAGAGTTGGATCAATTGCGAACATCTTTATTTCTACGAGCCACATGCCGAAGAAGAGACGCCGTTGTTCGTGTTTAATGGCGTGGACGCCATGCTCTACAAGGACGACGGAAGTGACGGACCGAGTTTTCCATTTGACTCGGCACGCTCCCCGCTCTCAACGATCCCGGAAAGACCAGACAACAAGCGTTTGACTTGGTTCCGCAGACGAATGGAGCGAGTGTTCGTCTTCTCGCCCGATTCTCCGCGCATGACGGCCAGCAGTGATTCGGAGATTGCGACTCCAGACCGGCAATTGCATCAGTTTGCGTCGTGGTTACGGCACTTGAATCAGGAGCGTGGCAACTTCCTTTCCGTGCTCTCAAATGCTCTAGCTGACGGTGTCCTGGATGGATTGAAAAACATCCGACTGGAACGGGTCAGCGAGGCCACTCGGACTCTGAAGCTGGAGTTTGAGTATCCCGGCAGCAAACCGTTTTCACTCAGCTTCGACTCGCTTTCAGATGGGCAACGTCATCTCGTCGCGCTCTACACGATCCTGATCGCAGCCATCGACCAAGACTCGACCGTCTGCTTGGATGAGCCAGACAATTTTGTCGCTCTTCGCGAGATTCAGCCTTGGCTGATCCAATTGAGCGAAGCTGTCGAGGATCGAAATTCGCAGTGCCTGCTCATTTCCCATCACTCGGAATCACTCAACTACCTCGCCGCTCGGAGCGGGTTGATCTTCGAGCGTACGGATTCTGGCGCGGTCGGAGTTCGTCCGTTCGATTGGCAAGGTGAGGAAATGCTGACACCTGCCGAAGTCGTCGCTCGTGGTTGGGAATAAGACATGGCAGGCAAACGCGGCGTGCGGGTGACATTGTTGGTTGAAGACCGCATGATCGAGCGGTTCGCGCGTCGCGTCTTGGTCAGGCTGGGCTTCCATGATCGCGAACTACGCATTGAGCCTTACCCTTCCGGTCGTGGCTCCGCCAAGCAGTGGGTCGACAAGCAATACGCACGGCTTGTGCGAGTTCATCGAAGTAAGAGCTACCAGAAGGGCCTCGCTATCGTCGTGGGAACGGATGCCGACGAACTGACGTTGAATCAACGCAGCCTGCAATTAGCGGCTTGTTTGGAAGCAGAGAAGCTCGATCCACGTCAGGCGAAAGAGTCCATCGTCCATTGGATTCCAAAATGGAACATCGAAACATGGATTCTGGCTCTTCTCGGCGAGAGCATCGACGAAGATCAAAACTACAAAGACCGAGTGCAGTCGCCTCCGCTAGATCAAGTCGCTACGACATTCGTCGAACAATTTCGGAATCAGGTGACAGAATGCGTGTTGCCATCGTTATTGGCAACCTACGTCGAAACCAAACGATTACCGAGCTGAACATCACCTTTGGAGATTCAAACATGGCAACGTATCGAGCCAATTATCTCCATCGTAAAAGAACGACAAAACTCATCGAGACCTGCAAGCTATTCGATATGGAGCAACCCTTTCCTGACAGGCGCGGCTCGGAAACGCACTGCGTCGATCACCCGCTTGCCAGCATCGTGAGACGCAGACACACTGTTGCCCCTCTTTGCTCATCCCTGCCAGCATCAAGGATTTTTGCATGACTGCCTCCTGGATTCAGCCGCTCGTCGCATCAACTTTGCTTTTGGGATTGATGAATTCGGCGTTCGCCGCCGATCCGCCGTTGGTCGCGACGGACGTCAAGCAGGTGGACCGCGACTATTGGTTTCAAGGGGAGTATCTCGGCTCGATCCGGAATGCCTGCGGGAAATGCGAGGCATGCGGCTTGCAAGTCGTCTCGCTCGGCAAGAGCGACTTTCAAGCGGTGCTGTATCGTGGTGGCCTGCCGGGCGGTGGCTGGTGGAGTGGCATGACGAAGCACGATTTCAAAGGGCAACGCGACGGCGAAATGCTGCGGTTGATCGGCGACGATGCGGCTCAGCGGATCGAGATTCAAAAAAGCAATGCGACCTTGCAGTCCGTGCATCAGCCACCGTCGCCCGCCAGCGAGGAAGTCACGGCGTTGGGAGAATTGATTCGCGTCGAGCGGCGCAGCCAAACGCTGGGTGCCGCGTCTCCTTGTGGAGCAATCGTGCTCTTTGATGGCAGCGGCACAGATCACTGGAAAAATGGGCGCAAGACGGACGATGGCCTTCTGATGATCGGCACCGAGACGAAGACCTCGTTCCAAGACTTCCACATGCACATCGAGTTTCAGTTGCCGTACATGCCGCACGCTCGTGGGCAGGGGCGAGCCAACAGCGGCGTTTACATTCAAAGCCGGTACGAGGTACAGGTGCTCGATTCGTTTGGACTCAAGGGAGAGTTCAACGAAGCCGCGAGTCTTTATCGGTTCAAGGCTCCCGACACGAACCTGTGTTTTCCACCGCTCGTGTGGCAAACATACGACATGGAGTTCCAATCGCCGCGGTTCGATGCTGAGAAAAAGAAGACCTGCTCCGGCACGATCTCCGTCTGGCACAACGGTGTGCTAGTGCAGAACCGGCTCGAGTTGGCCAACAAGACCGGCGGCGGAGCGGCCGAAGGCCCGTTGCCGCTCCCGACCAAGCTGCAAGACCACGGCAATCCAGTCCGCTTTCGGAACATCTGGCTGATCGATCGCAGCGGCGTTGCGAATGGGCTCGCGCAGAATCTGCCGCTCACCCGTTGAGGCACTGAGGGGTCAGGCACCGCAAAATTCAAAATTGGCGGAGTATCGCTGAGTGCGCCCACAGGACTTCACTCCGCCAATTTTGAATTTTGCGGTGCCTGACCCCTGCCGGTGGAATTGCTGTTTGCAGGGCGTCTCAAGTTCGTCTCGACACGATTTCCGCCGGACACCTATAAACCGGTCCCTTCCAAAATCCCGTCTGACGAAGTTCCCGCCTCGTCTCCTTCCATTCCCCTTCCTTTCCTCGCAGATGCCTCCGTCGGATCGCGTTTCGCGCGGCTGCGGTGAGTCTGCCTCGAGTTGATCCCCCAGGATGGATGATCGATGAACAAAGCCTCGTTTCATTGGGCGTTCCTGGCGTTGTTGGCGAGCTCCCTCAGCGGCTGCGCGTCGCCCATGCGGCTGTTCTCCAAGAAGCCACAGTCGCTGGACGAATATAAAGCCGAGCAACTCGCGAAGCAGACTCAGGTCGCGGGCAGCCGCGCTGCGCCGGCGACCGGCCAAGTCGAGATCGCCGAGTTGCTGCACAAAGGGCACGACGCATTCCAGCAAGGGAATCTGCCGGAAGCGCAGTCCAACTATTACGCTGTTGTGCAACGGCAGGCGACTCATCCGGTGGCGAATCATCGGCTGGGGGTCATCGCCGACCGGCAACAAGATTACCAATCGGCGCAACGGTATTACTTCACCGCGCTGCAGGCTTCGCCGCGCGATCCGAATTTGTTGAACGACATCGGCTATTCGTATCTGTTGCAGTCGCGCTACGGCGAGGCCGAGCAGTATTTGCAGGCCGCCTTGCGACAGAACGCCACACAATCCAATGCGATCAATAACCTCGGCCTGTTGTACGCCAAGCAAGGTCAGGCGGACCAAGCGCTGGCCATGTTCCGTCGCACCAACAGCGAGGCTGAAGCACGAGCGAAGCTCGCTCGACTGTTGCCCAGCGGCGCGGGAGCAGCGACACCGCCAGCCACGATGCTCGCACAAAACCCGTGGGCACCGCAGAACACGATGAATCCCGCTCCGACTTGGAACGGTAGCCAAAGTTCGGGAAATGAATTGGCTGGCTCGCCAACTGGACCGAGCCTGCCGAATGGTTATCCCTCCAACAGTTATCCGCCCAACAATGTGAATGGCGCTTGGCCGCAGCCCAATTCGACGATCCCCAACAACGTGCCGCCGTTCGCGCAGGCCGGAGCGAATCCCTCTTCACCTGCGATCGCCGACCCGAACTTGCCGGAGGCGACTCGGAACTTGATGGAACAGATGGAACGAGAGCGACGGAAAGCCGTCGCCGAACGACAAGCTCGCGATTTTGCCGATCGACAGCGCCGCGAAATCGCGGCGCGGCAACTGCGTGATGAAGAATTTGGTCGGCCGAACGCGGCGAATCCGAATCTTCCACCGCCAACCGATCCGAACCGTTGGAATCTTCCGCCCTATGGCATGCCCAACGCCGCGCTCAATCCAAACGCTCCGATCGTCGTTGGACCACCTCCGTTGACTCCCAATCCCAATCTCAATGCGAATCCCAACAACACGGCCGCGTGGGCGAACCCTCCGAACGGCTCGTCACAACCGAACGGATATGTGGACTTGATTCCGTCCAATGTTCCCAACGCATCCACGAACTTGTTGCCCAATGCCACGCGCGGACAGATGCCGCCGGCCAATGCTGGCTCGCCGCTGGACACGATGCCGGCTTGGCCGCCATCCGACGCACCGCCGATGAACGCACCCAACAACTCAGCCGCAGCGGCGGTTCCGTGGCCGAATGTGGTTCCTTCGGGAGCGATCGACGATCCGGCCCGCGCGGCGTCGCGAATGGGAATGAACGCCGGACCGGGCAATATGTTTCCAATCACGCCGGGACCAACTTCCGCGCCCACGAATTCACCGGCGAATTCGACAAACTGGCCTCCCGCCACGAACCGGCCGAACAGCTTCACCCCTCCCAACGGAGTCGCACCGAAAACGCCGCCCAACTGGCCGGCCAATTCGATTCCACCGGGATACGGACCCGCGACGGGTGAACCGCCTGCCGGAACGTTTGAGCCCGGCAACTTCAACACGTCGGCGAACTCACAGTCGCAGATGCCACAGTCGCCGGCACAGCAAGCCTGGCAGGGCCAACTGCCGCCGTCCGAACCGTCTCAGACTCCCAACCGATTCGGATTCGCTCCGTCAGCGAACAGCACGACCAATCAACCGACGGGCTTCACGCCGAATCCCAGAACAAGCGGTACACCCGCGCCGCAATACCGATCCTCCAATTCTCCAACTCCGAATCCGGTTCAGCAGGCGAACGCTGTGCAGCGCGGTAACACGCGCGCGGCCGCGCCCGATCGGTTCGGCGGCACCCCCTGGGAACAGGGTCCACCTCCGGGAATTCCAAGTCCGCAAACGTCTTCGCCAACGCGGCCAGGATTCTTGTCCACACACGACGTCATCGAGCCACGGATCGCCGATCCGGGCACCGAGTTGTCAACGCGGCCAAGATTCTTGCCCACAAACACCGGCGACAATTCGCTCTTAGAGTACGAGCGTGAGATCCAGCGACAAAACGCCGAGGTCAATCAGATTCGGCAACAGCTCGATGCTCAGCGGCAACTGCCCGGCTCAGAGAACTATTCCACGTTCGGACGGAGATGAACGACACAACGGGATCCCTTCGCTCAATCACAGTGAATCGCTCGGCACATACGGCTGGGCGAGAGGCAGCGCGACGGTGTGTTGGAAGCGATCGGTCGAGGCGCTCACCGGGCGCGAGTACCAGCCGCTCGTCGCCACCGGCGGATGAAAGTCGATCGTGATCCGGACCGCGTTGGGCAAACTGTTGGACGTGGCGCTGTCCCACGACGTGCTCCAGCTCACGCCGTCAAAGTACTCGAACTCAATCGACGCCACTTCCGGCGCGAGCAACTGCGCGCCGGACGCCATCGACGACATGTCGCCCGATTCGTCGGCGGCTTGCATCGCCATGCGATCCCCTTGCAGACGCGCCAACCCGGTGGCTTGACCAGTCGCGCTGGTCAGTGAGCCGGAGAGTTGCTGCGCGACCGAGGAACTCGACCTGGCCAGAAAATACATGACCGATTGCAGATCGCTGCCCGAAAACCCCGACGTCCCGGAGACACTGCCGTTCGCGGTGGACTGCGCCGCCGCGGACAAAGTCGACGCGCGGCTGGGCAAACTCAAATGCACCACGAGATTCTGCGAGTCTCCGAACACACCCGTCTTCTGCGTTGAGTACGTGTCAGTCGTGGTCGTGCTCGACGAACTGCTGCCGGAGGTACTCGAGGTGCCGGTGCCACTCGAACCGCTCGATCCTGTGGTTCCGCCGGAAGACGAACCGCTGCTGCCCGATGTGCTGCCGGTACTCCCGGAAGTGCTACTCGACGAGCTTGTGTCGCTGGAACTCGACGATGAGTCGTCATCGGTTGACGATGAAAGCGGATTGTCCCGAAACACAACCGAACGGAGATCGGTTTCAATTCTGCGAAACAAAGCGCGAGCGACCTGCGAACGTTCCATTTCCACCTGGCCCAGCGCGGACGACGACCAGTGCATCTGCAACGCCGTGTATAAAGCGACCAACAACAAACTCGACAAGCCGAGCGCCAGCACCATCTCCAACAGCGTGAAGCCGTGCGGCCCCCGTCGCCTGACTCTCCGAGTCGGGTGTTCGGTCAACCCGACTCGGAGAGTCAGGCTACGCGATGCAGAACGAAGGCGTGTCATGGCGTGGTCGTCCCATCCGTTGTGGTTTGTTGCGCGTCGGTCCACACCTGCGGGTCACGAAGCAACCGACTGAGTTGATGGCCGCTGGCGGACAGCCCCCCTTGCCCTGGATGCGAAACATTCACGATCAACAGCTTCACGTTCGCGTGTACGTCGCTGGGCAAGACTTCCAGACTCCAAGTCCAAGTGGAGTCATCCTCGAACGGCGTGTCGGTCGTGGATTGCAACGGCACCGCACCGGCCACCACTTCGTTCAATTTCGATTCGCACCGCAGAATCGCCTGCGTCGATAGTCGCGCTTGCACGGACGCTCGCACGCCTCCGTACCACAACTGGCTGAGCGCGGCCAATGCACCGAGAAACAGTCCGAGCGACAGCAAGACTTCCAGCAATGTCAGCCCCTGTCGCGATGCCAACTGTCCCTCGGTCGCAATGAGAATTCGCCGTCGCATCACCGCCTCCGATTCTCGATGGAGGAAACAGTCACGCCACCGGTGAAGCCGCGCACGGCCAACCGGATTTGACGGTCGCGGGCGTCGATCACCGCCAGTTCGGCATCCACCGCCGAGCCGTCCGGTTGAAATGTCATCGGAGCACTCCAGCCAACCTGTAACATCTCATAACCGTTGGGCAATCCTGCAACCATCGCTTGCGGCAATCGTTCCACCGTCAGCGGCACTCCGTTGATGTCACTGAGGAACTGAATCCCCTTGGGCAGCTCGCCGAACGTCGCTCCCATCGTCGAATTGGCGGCTGCGTTGTTCGCCGCTCCGGAACCACTTCCACCGGATGCTGGCGCGTTCAGTTCCTGCGGGAGCCAAAGATAATGGCGGCCACCCGGCTCAAAGCGAAACTGCCAGGCGGCACTGGAATCGAGAGCTTTCAGCCTCACGGTCGCGATCTGCGAACGTGTCCGTTCGGCCGCCTCTTTCAACGGTTGATCGGCCATCATCCGCA
>CAMDDX010000227.1 GCA_945893075.1 Planctomyces sp. SH-PL62
ATCTGAACCGCCTCAGACTTGAACTCCGCCGTGTACCGACGACGCGGCTTCTTCTTACCTTCCAAGACTCTTCGTGTTCCCATCGGATGCCCCTTCTGGTCGAGTCCAGAATAAGCACTCCGACTGTCCGAAAAACCTGAAGCAGATCATATGTGGCTTCGACCGTTTTTGTGTCACTCGGGTTGATCGGAAACCATTCAGTAGTCGAGAGCTGAAGAAGATCGAACGTCTCATCACTAATGATTTGCGTTTCGACTACACCGAAGAAGAGTTGGACATTTTCTTTGACTATGATGAAGAGGCCGGCGATGCATTCTTAGTGACCGTTCAAGATCGCGAAGGACTCGAAACCTAACCCGCATCGCCGACTTTCTGAGCCACTTGAAATCTTTGAAACAATATGAGGACATCGCTATGGCAAAAGGGAAACCGATAAAGTGGATCACGGCAGCGATCGTTGAGCCCGTCCCTCTTGGCAAACGTGGCATCAAAATCGTCGTGTGGGACAAATGGGGCAAAACTCGCCGTGGCACAGCGATTATCAGCGTCGGGGGCATTCGATGGCGCGGATACAAAATGAAGAACCCGATTCGCATTTCCTGGGACCAGTTGCAGAAGTTCGCTGAGGGGTGAGACGAACTGACCATCGGGGAACGGCATCACGACAAAGCAGCCGCGACGGTACGACGCTGTCATGAACCGATTAAAGCCGAAGGGAGAGATCACGCCCCAAAGGTTTCTTCAGCCAATCCCGTCCGCAACGAAAAACAAATCGAAGAAAACCAAGGGCTGAGGTGCCACCGTGAGCAAACGGACTATCAGCGAGAAATCATTGGAAATTCTCTTCAACCGATTTCTCTTGCAATCATTCCAACTGGGAGCCGTGCAGTTGTTCGCGCCCACATCGGTTGAGGAATTCCGCAGCGGATACGACAGCAAGATCGTTGGATTCTCATCCCTACGCGAGCTTTATTTGCAATTCAAGGCACCGCTCTATTCGGAAGCAAGAGATCGTTTTACCGTCACGCCGACAGACCACCAGCACGCACTGTTGAAAGCTTACCCGCCGCAAACGGCTTACTATGTAGTGCCAACACTCCGGTCGCTGGCCGAGTTGAATTCAGCACAACGCGACCTCGCAAGTGCTTCGGAGTTTCTCAAGCATTTCATTTGTATCGAGGTTTCGACATTGCCATCCGACGTCTCATTCTTTCAGTACACGAAACCCGCCACCCATCGCGAATCGTTGCAGATTGCGTTCAAGATATCGCAAGACGGAGCCGTTAGGATTGCACAGCACCCTATCGCCAGCGATGGTTGCCAACGTGGCAACATGTTGCTTGCGAAATTCAAAACGGGCGACGTTGGTTGGATTCCCTCGCTTACTAACGAGGGGCAAAAACGGGCCTCGACCTTAGAGCATGATACACATCGTCCCGACATTTTCACTGTTGCTGACGGACTTGTCGCAACTGATTTTGGCGTTTTGCTCCGAGTGCCAATGTAGCTGTTCGAATAAGTTGTTAAGGGGCAACTGCTGACCGTGTTTGTGCTGTGAGGTGAGTGCTATGCCATTGACGACTTGTGATCTCTGCGGCAAAAAAGGCGCGCGTGTGCGGCGAGTGACGCGGAGCTACGCCCGTGGAAACGCCGAGTTTCTCATCCGAGGAGTTCCGGTCGTCAGTTGCCCCCACTGTGGGGAAAGTTATCTCACCGCAGAGACATTGCGCGAGATTGAGCGGATCAAGCTGCACCGCCATCAATTGGCGGTACAACAGCCAATCGCCGTGGCCCAGTACAGTGGCACGGAATAACGGCAGGGTTGGGGCGGTGCATGCGCTTCAGCGACTGCTGGGTTTGAACTGGTCGGTCACGTTGGAACTTTGCAAAGACCATCAATTGGTCACGCAGGGCGTTTACCGGTTGATCCGGCATTGGTGCCGAGCGCTTCCCAAATGCCAATGCGGCTGTGTCCGGTGGTCTTGTCGAGCTGTGTTTCGTGGAGGTTTCCGACGTTGATGTTCTCATTGACGAATCGAACGATTCCGTCGCCCATCAACACACCGTGGTGGCCCCGCTTTGGCATGTTGCTACGCGACCGACAACTGCTGCTGGTTTCGGACGATCACGGTTGGGTTGGCATTGCGAGGCGGAATCGGAAGCTGCTGCTGCTGCATCAACGTCAGGTGTTCCTGCATGCCCCAGCGGGCTTGATAGAGACAATCCTCGACCGAGTGGCCGATGCCGGAGAAGCCTTCCAACTCCAGCGAGAAAAAGCCGAAGAAATCCGGTTCGTCAGTGGCTTCGATAATCAGCGAATACGGCAAGTCAATCATGACGACGCTCCTACGGTTTCTGGATGCCGGCGGATTTCAGAATCGCGTGGCAAGTTCCGGTTGGGATTTCTTTTCGCCCATGATAGTCCACTCGGACAAGGTTGGGCCAACCTTGTTTCGTGTAGTACCGGATCGAGCCTTTCTCCTTCAACAGCCGAAAGCCATTCGTTTCGAGCAGTCGCACGAGTTCGCTGAAACTCAAGGGAGACCTCCCTGAAAATAGGCCGAAAGCATCACCAGTATCTCATCCACCAGCGATCGGCGGCAACAAGGTCACGATGTCCTCCGAATGCAACGCGGTGCTCGCCGCCTCGCGGGCGGAGACGGCGGAATCGTTCACGACGATCAGCAAGCTGGGACGCGCGTGTCCGGTCTCGGTCACGAAGTGTGATCTCGCCGCGCTGTGAGTGTTTGCCAATTGGTTGAGTAAGTCGACGAGGCTGTTCCCGTCCGGGAGTTCAACCTCTTCCTCAGCTCGGCCGACGGCGGCGCGGAGTTGCGCCATGTATTGCACTCGCAGTTTCATGTCTTGGTGTTCTCGGCGGAAAGCGGATTCAGTTGAGCAAGCGGTTGCTCGCGCAGTTGGCCTGACTCCAACACGAACAACTTCTCGGCCAGGTTGCGAGCTTCCACGCGGCTGTGGGTGACGTGCAGGGTCGTCAGGCCGGTTTGCTTTTGAACCGAGCGGAGCAACTCGCAGAGCCGGTCGCGAGTTGCTTCGTCCAGCGCGTTCAGAGGCTCATCGAGCAACAGGACTCTCGGCCGGAACGACAACGCTCGGCCGAGCGCCACGCGCTGGGATTCGCCACCGCTGAGGTTCGTGACGCGACGTGCGAGCAGCGATTCGATCCCTAGTACGTGAGCCAGTTCCGCGACTCGGTCTTTGATCATCGCCGCCGAGCAGTGTCGGACGCGCAACGCGAACTCCAGGTGCCCGCGGACCGTCATCATCGGGAATAGGGCGAGATCTTGCGGTACATAACCGACGCCGCGATCACCCGGTTTCCAGCGGGTCATGTCGCTGCCGTTCAAGAGGACTCGGCCGCTGGTCACGGAGCGTAGTCCGCAGATCGCTTCGAGGATCGTGGTCTTGCCTTGGCCGGTGCCGCCCATCAGCACGGCGTAGGTGTTCTCCGGGATCGACAGGCCGACGTTCGTCAGCGCGAACGGACCAGAGCGGATCGTGATGTCGTGGAGTTCGATCATCGGATCACCTTCGTTCCGACGAGCCGCACCACGCCGAGGACCGCCATCGCGGCCAGCACCATCAACAGTGAAACGGCGACTGCGGCTTCGAGTTGCCCGACGCTCAGTTCCAGAAAGACGGTCGTCGAGAGCACCTCGGTGCGCATGCGGGTCGCTCCGGCGAAGACCAGGATCGGGCCGAATTCTCCCAGCGACCGTGCCCACGCAATCGTCAACGCGGCGACGATGCCACGCCACGCTTGAGGCAACGCGATCTCCAGAAACACGCGGCTGCGCCGGCAACCGAGCGTGAGGGCGACTTGTTCGGCTCGCGTGTCGATCTGGTCGAAGGTCACACGCATCGTCTGCACGGCGAACGCACACGCCACGGAGAACTGAGCCAGCACGACGGCCGGCTCGGCGTAGGTCACTCGCACGCCGAAATACTTTTGCATGATTTGTTCGAGATTCGTGCCGCCGAGCGGCAGATGGAACAGGATCAACAGGCTCAAGCCAATCACCAGCGGCGGCAGCACCACGGGAATGTCGATGAGCGTGTCGATCAGCCAGCGTCCGCGAAACGAGAATCGCGAAAGCAAATATCCCAGCGGCGTCGCTACCCAAATCGACAACAGCGCCGAGATCGAACACGAGACCAGCGTGAGCCGGATGGCACGTTGAATCTCTGGCTTGCTGAGCGCGGCGACAAAATGTTTGGGAGACGTGAATGCGAGATCGGCCGCGAGCATTGCGACGATCAGCAAGACGAAACTGCCTCCGAGTCCGCCCATCACGACGAAGAACGGCACATCCGATCCCGCGCGATGCGGCCGAGCCAGCGCGGGCGGCGACGTGTGAGATGTGGGCGGCGAGTCACTCATCGTTGGGTGTCAACTCTCTGATTGAAGTCCCGAAGGGACGGCGGAGTAAAGCCGGGGGCGCAAGCCCCCGGAACCGCAGATGATTAACGATTGAAGCCGCGAAGCGGCGACGCCATCGCTCCACAGGCGTCGCCGCTTCGCGGCTGCAAATTCAGGGTTGTCGCAACCCGTGGGCTCGCGCCCACGGCTAAACTCCTTCGCCGCTTCGCGGCTAATTCATTTCTCATCAACTCTATTTCTCGTCAACCCACTGGAATCCCTCGCTCGTAAATCGCTGCTTCGAGGAGTCTGCGCGGATCGCCTGCCGCAGTCGTTCGGCAAGGTGCTTGTTCGCGGAATCCTTCGCCACTCCGAACGGCTGCGTCGCCACCGAGCAGGGGATGCCCTTGATGCGGATCGCGTCGAGGAACTCTCCCGATCCGGCCGCGTTGCTGAGATACGCCACGGCCGCGTCGAGTGAACCGGAGCGCATCTGATTGACCAGCATGTCGCCCGTCGGTGTCTGTACCACGACGTTTTTCATCACCTTTTCCTTCACGCCCCCTTCGTCGAACGTGCGCTGTGTGAGCCAGCCCATCGCGCATTGCTTCTCGTGGCCGACGCCGACACGCAGGCCGGGCTTGGCAAGATCGTGCAGCGACTTGATGCCGTGCGGGTTGCCCTTCTTCACGAGGATGACCAACTCGTTCTGTGAGACGTTTTGGGATTCAGGAAACAACCCGCGTACCTGATTCATGAACTCGACATCGCAGGCGAAGTAGGCGTCCGGCACTTGTCCCGCTTTCATTTGAGCGACCAGGATGCCGCAGCCGTTGTAGACGCGAGTCACGCGCACCCCTTCGCGTTTCTCGAAGTCGGTGATGGTCGTCTCGATCGCCGGTCGCAGCATTGACCCGGAATACAGGGTGATCTCCGGTTGCTCGGTCCAGACATCGCCGTCCACCGGTTGAAAGCCGAACTCGCGATACCGCTTCAATCCCTTGTCGCTTGCCGCCAGATAGCGAGCGAAGTGCAACGCCTGCCGCGGCTGGCTGCTCGATTTCAGCACGGCGACGGCGACATTCGCTGTGACCGATTCCAACTCCGGCAGCGCGACCGCTTCCAGCGTTTCGTAGTCATGCAAGACCGCATCGAACACGATTCCGGCATCGACCGCTCCGACCTTCACATCGTTGGCCACTTCGTTGACGGTCGTCTTGTAGACCGTCGTGCGCGCGTGCAGCTTTTCCCACTGACCGCTCGCCGTGAGCACATCGCGCGTGAGCTTGCCAATCGCTGCGGCCTCGGTGCTGGCTTGCGCCAATCGAATGTCGTCCCGCAACAAATCTTCGAGGCCAGCAATCCGTTTGGGATTCCCTTTCGCCACCGCGACGACTCCCTGCATCTTCGCTAACGGAAACACGTCCGCCTCACCGGCCAGCAACTTCCGCTCGCGAGCCAACGCCAAATAGCTGTCGTCCGCCGGCAGATAGAGATCGCCCATGCCCGACACCTCCAGCGAAGCCAGCAATGTCTGCGACGGTCCATACTGGATTTGCAGCGGCGTCTTGTAGTCTCGCTCGTAGTCGCCACGAATGGCTTCCAGCACGCTCTTGTTGCTGGCCGCGCAGTAGATGACCAGCGGCTCGCTTGCTGTCGTCGGGCTCTCGGGTTTTGGAGAGCGAACCATGCTCGCCACCAGGATTCCCAACAGCGCCAGCGAGATCAGCATCACCACGACCGAACGCGACACTCCTCCCACTCGGATCGTTTCCGAGTTCACGTCTTGAACCGCTCGCGACGACGAGAGCGGCAATGATCGGTGCAGCGGAAGACGGCGAACAAGCATCGCAGAGACCATCACATTCCAAGAGTTCGACGCAACCGTTGGCGTCACTTCTTCAAGCACGACCAGAGGGACTCGAACCCCCAACCTCTGGGTGAGAAAGACCGGCTTGAGCCACTCGCCGCAGAGCCGAATTGTCTTATGGGGAGAGTTACTTACCGACAGCTCCGACCCATTGCAAGCAGACGCAATTCCTGTCGCAGGTTCGCAGCATTTTGCAGGATCGCGCACCGTGCTCCGTATTCCTCTGGTAAGCTCGCCGACCAAGATGATCCCGGCCATTGGGCCGGTTCAAACTACGAAGGCGACCAATGCGAACGGTTATTGCCGCACACCGCTGTCCGATCTGCGAGATCCGCAAGCCGCTTTGTTTCTGCGCGATGATCCCGCAGCTTGCTCTTCAGACGCGCGTGATCATTCTCATGCACACTTGCGAGGAAGTGCTGACGACCAACACGGCGCGGCTGGCGGCCAAAGCTCTGACGAATAGCGAAGTCCGCATTCACGGCCGACGCGACGAACGGATGTCGTTAGACGGATTGGTCCAGCCGGGGCGTCCCGCGTTCCTGCTCTATCCCAGTTCGCGAGCCATTGAACTGACGACGGAGTTCGCGTCCCAATTGTCGGGACCGGTGAACTTGATCGTGCCGGATGCGAGCTGGCGGCAAACCAAAAAGTTTGTCCGTCGCGAACCAGGCTTGGTCGGCATTCCGCATGTCACGCTGCCACCGGGGCCGCCTTCCGAGTACCGCCTGCGTGCGCAACGCGGCGACCAGAATCTTTGCACTCTGGAGGCCATTGCCAGAGCCCTCGGAATCTTGGAATGCCGCACGGCTCAGGCCGAGTTGGAAACTCTGTTGCGTGTGCTCGTGGAGCGGACTCTCTGGTCGCGAGGCATGTTGCCCGCAGGCCGCTGCACCACGGCTGGCATACCGCTCGAAGCCTTTTGCTAGGTAGCCGCGCTTCGCCAGAACGAGGGAACCCCACACTCTGGCGAGTGTGGCTACGTGACAATTCAGCGACCGTCCGCCTTCGAGTTCGACGGAGGCAGGTGCTTGTCGAACCAGTCGGCGAAGCGTGGGATGTCAAACAGCATCGTCGGCCAGCCGTGCTTTTTGCCGGGGCGGACTTCGAGTTGCACTGTGTGTCCCACGGCACTCGCTTGTTTCACAAACCGCTCCGACTGATCCAGCGGCACGAGCGTGTCCGCATCGCCGTGGACGATGAAGACCGGCGGCAATGCCGACGTGATGTGGTAGATCGGTGACAGCTCGCGGCCCAGCACCTTCCACTCGTCGAGCGTCTGAGCACGCGGACCGAAGCCGCGCTTGTAGCTCTTGGGAGGCCCGCCATCGCCGGGGTTCTCGGTGGACTCGCCGAGGTTCAAGAGGTCTGTCACCGGAAAGAAACAGGCGACACATTGCACGGCACTCGACTCGCGGTCCACTTCATCAGGAGCATCCGCTGGCCCCGGTCCACCGCGAGTGGCCAACATCAGTGACAAGTGCCCGCCGGAACTGCCACCCGTGACTCCGATCCGGTTCTCTTCGACACCGTACTCGGCGCGGTGATGTCGAATGAAACGCACGGCTCGCTGAACGTCATCCACAATGTCTCCGATCAGGCATTCCGGCTGCGAAATATGACGCACGGCGAAGACCGTGTAGCCTCGGCGAAGAAACGGCGCGAACAGAAACGGCTGCACCGAACCGGCACCCGACTTCCAACTTCCGCCGACCATCACGACCACGCTGGCACCGTTCTGCTGCGGCGGACGAAAGACATCCATCAGCAACTTGGCCTCGCCGCGCTGGCCGTACGCAACATTCGAGATCTGTTCCTGCGGAGCCTTGAACCACCACCAGTAGAGAACTCCGGTCGCGACCAGCAGTGCCGCGATCGACGTTAAGCCTCCCCAAAATAATCGCCTCAACCAATTCATTTTGTTGCTCGTTTCCAGCGTCCCGCTCGCCGCGCAACCGCGCGGCTACTTGGCACGCAGCTCACGAAACTGCTTCCAGGTGATCAGCTTGATTCCCTCGTCCTGGATCAGGCGGGCGATTTCAGGGTCGGTGAAGATGCGGCGGTCGCCGTCGCGTCGTGCGGCGCTATTCGTGACGGCGCGCAGTTCGGCATCGTCGATCCCGCAATGAATGATGAGCTCGCTCACACCCGGCGGAAGAGTCTTGATTGTCTTCACATAGTTCTCGAGTCGCTGCTCGTGCGAGTCGCCGCCGTAGAACTGCGCGAGTCCATCGAGCAGCGGCAACCGCTGCTCGGTCAGCCGAGCGACAAGTGGCGGACCGACCTCGCGCAGCGCCGGGTAGGCTTTCAAAGTCTTCTCGCTCAGATTGCGGAAGAACAGCACCGGCAGATCGTGTTCGATTCCGATCGCGACATAGACCTCGATCAAGTCCGGCCGGCTGACCAAAGCTCCCATGTGCGTGTCGAGATGACTGACGGGGATGCCGAGCTGTTTGGCCCGCGCGATCTGCGCCTGCAACTCGACGGCAACTTCCTCACGCTTGGCGTGCGTCGCGACTTGTTCCACGTTGGCCCACAGATAGCCGTGCTCATCGACCAGACTCGGCACCTTGTCCTTCCCGGCCACTGGCCCCCAGCGGTACTGCTTCCACTCGGAGTTGAGTGTCAGATGCAGCCCGTAATCGAATTGCGGGTGCGACTTGGAATACTCGGCGAACTCGGTGACCCACGGGCAGGGGATCATGATGCTGCACGACGTGACGATCCCATTTTCGAGCGCCTCGACCGTGGCCCGATTGACCGAGTGGCACATCCCGGCGTCGTCAGCATGAATAATCAGATAACGCTGCTTGTCCGCCGTCGCCGGCGAATCGTCGCTTCGCACCATTGGTGCCATCAGCAACACGGCAGCAAGCAGGATCATGGCGGCGCGGCGGAACAGAATTGATTTCATCGGTTGAGACTCTTCATTCGTAAAGTCGCCAACGTTCGGTGCGGGTCCACCAGGCATCGTCATCGAGCGCGGCCAACGTCGTCACGTCCGTCGAAGTCAGCGCTTTGTCCGAGGCCAACTGACTCCGCAGCCGAGATGATCCAAACAAGATGTCGATCGGCATTTTGTGGTGCTCGTATTCGTAGGGAGGCGGGAGCCAAGTGAACTCACGCGGGTGGAGTCTATGTACTGCGGCCAGCAGAGCCAGCGTGGCGGTGACGGACCGCACGGATCGCGGTTCCGTGACGTGCAACGCCACTCCGCCACAACTTTGACCGTGCCACTTGTCGAACGTCGGGACGAATCGAATCGGTCGGAGTTCCAAGCCCGGAAACTCGAACGCAGTCAGCTCGCGCGCGAGTTGATGCGGATCGAGAAACGGCGCGCCGACAACCTCGAACGGCAACGTCGTGCCGCGGCCTTCGGAAAGATTGGTCCCTTCGAGCAGCACTTGTCCCGGATACAGCAACGTCGTCTCGAATCGCGGCATGTTCGGTGACGGAGCCACCCAGGCACGGCCGGTCTCCGAAAAGAGCAGGTCGCGTCGCCAATCGGACATCGCGACGATATGCAGTTCGGCTCCGATCTGTTGCTCGTGATTCAGCAGCGAGGCCAATTCGCCGAGCGTCAATCCATGCCGCAGCGGGATCGACGCGCCGCCGACAAAACTCTGAAAGTCCGCTTCCAGCAGCGGCCCTTCCGCCACGACACCACCGAGCGGATTCGGTCGGTCCAGCACGACGACGGGAAGCCTCGCGGCGGCGCAGGCCCGCAGCGCGTTGAGCATCGTCCACGCGAACGTGTAGACCCGCGTGCCGACGTCTTGCAGGTCGATGACGAAGCAGTCGATGTCGCTCAACATGGCGCTGGTCGGCTGCCGGGTCTCGCTGTAGAGACTGAAGACTGGCAAATCCAAAGGCTCATAGCGCCCGTGCGGCGACTCGATCATGTTGGCTTGCTGCTCACCCCACAGTCCGTGCTGCGGCGTGAAGATCGCTTTGAGCTGTCCCGGAAATCGCTCGGCCAGAACGTCGCAGGCGTAGCAGAAGTGACAATCTACCGACGCTTGATTCATCAACAGTCCGAACCGCGCGCCTTCGAGCACTTCGGGAGGATGATCGACGCATTGCTCAAGACCGACTTGCATGACTTTGTCCCCATTTTTTTGCCCTCCATTTTTTTGCCAGCTCCGACCGGCTCATGCGGCTGGCAAAAAAATGGAGGGCAAAAAATGAACGCCCAATGTTACGGCTCACTCATAAATCAAATACGTCGCGCGTCGGCGCAGGAAATCAGACACGCCCTCGCTGGCGATCTCTTGAATGTCCTCGGCCGAGCGGCCTTCCAACACGGCATTGAGGGTCCGTTCGTTCGAGAGCAACCGGTCGTACGACTTCGGATCCCAGTCGTTGCGGTGCAGGCGGCGGAGCGCGGACGCGATCTCGAATCCAACTCGCAACGGTTCGAAGCGGCGGCGGTCGGTGATGACGATATTCACGCCGCGACATTCCTGCTTTTCAAATTTGCTCGACGACGGAGTGAATCGAATCGGGACGAAGCTCGTTCCGAGAATGCTCCGCGCATTGAGTTCCGCCGCCAGCTTGCGGCCATCGAGCCACGGAGCGCCGATGACCTCGAACGGGGTGTCGGTGCCACGGCCCACGGACACGTTCGTCGTCTCCAGCAACCCGATGCCCGGATACAGAAACGCTTCGGTCAAGCTGCGCATGTTCGGAGACGGATTGACCCAGGTCAGTCCGGTCGCATCCCAGGCGTCGGTACGCCGCCAGCCTTCGCACGGGACGATTTGCAAATCCAGATCGAGCTTGAGTTCCGACTGGAACATCTTCGCGAGTTCTCCGGTCGTCATGCCGTGTCGCACGGGCAGGCGATGAAAGCCGACGAATGATTCCTTCCCCTTGTCGAGCATCGGCCCGGCGACATCGACGCCATTGATCGGGTTCGGCCGGTCGAGCACCACGAAGCGGCGCTTGTGCTCGGCCGCCGCCTTCATCGCTTCCCCCATCGTCGAGTTGTACGTGTAAAACCGCGTGCCGACGTCCTGAACGTCGAAGACGATCGTGTCGATGGGCTCCAGCATCGCGGCAGTCGGCTTGCGGGTCTCGCCGTACAAACTGAAAACTTTCAGGCCCGTCGAGGTGTCTTTGCTGTCGCCGACTTTCGAGATATCGACCTTCCCTTCGTAGCCATGTTCCGGGCTGAAGAGCGCCACGAGTTGCGTCCCCTTCGCGTCGTGCAGCAGTTGCACGGTGCTGACGCCGGCGCGATTGCGCCCCGTGTGATTCGTGATGAGTCCGATCTTGCGACCTGCGAGTTGTCGAAAGCCATCCCGTTCGAGCACGTCGATGCCGGTCAAAACTTCGCGCGGCTGCGTAGTCGCCGGTGGGACATCGCGAACAGCGGAGGCCACGACGGTCGCGATCCGGCCAGCCAGCGGATTCACCAGCCCTTTGCCGTTCGGATGGACGCGGTTGCTCAGGAACACGAAGAACAAATCCAGTTCCGGGTCGATCCACAGCACCGTGCCCGTGAACCCGCCGTGCCCGAATGCCGAGTCGGACAACATGTCACCGCGATTGGTCGAGTAGCCCGTGCGCTTGTCCCAGCCCAACCCGCGCACGCCGCTCGACACGCGGTCGCCGCGAGTCATACGAGCCACGGTCGGCGGCGACAGCACGCGCACGCCGCCGAATTCACCTCGGCCGAGCATCATCTGCGCGTAGATCGCGACATCTTCAGCGGACGAGAACAGTCCCGCGTGCCCCGCGACTCCCCCCAGCTTGAAGGCTCGCGGATCGTGGACTTCGCCTTGCATCCAATGCCCATCGCGCCGCTCGGTCGGAGCGGTCCTTGCGCGGAGTTCGTCGCTGGGCAAATAGCCGGTCGCTGACATTCCCAGCGGAGCGAAAATGTTTTCGCGAGCGAACTCATGCACCGTCTTGCCGCTGACTCGCTGGATGATCTCGCCGAGCAAAATGAAATTCACATCCGAGTAGACGAACTTCGTCCCGATGGGATTCAGCAGCTTCAATTCGCAAATTCGCTTCATCGCTTCCGCGGGGCCTTTGTCGTAATCCGCAATGGCGTTGTCGGCGAGCAGTCCGCTGTGATGAATCAACAAATCGAGAATCGTGATCGACTCTTTGTCGTTCGCGGCGAATTCCGGAAGGAACGACGTGACCTTGTCGCTCAGCCGCAATTGGCCCCGTTCGATCAGCAGCATGATGCTTGTCGCGGTCGCCATCGGCTTGGTGATCGAGGCCATGTCGAACACCGTGTCAGTCGTCATCGGCAACTCGCTGGGCTGAAGTTGCTTTTGTCCGTATGCCTTGAGAAACGCGATCTTCCCATGCCGCCCGACGCACACGACGCAGCCGGGCATCTTCTTCTCGTTGAGTCCCTCAGCGACGATCGCGTCGATTCGTTGCAACTGCTGAGCATCCAGGCCAACTGAATCTGGCTCCGCAAGCGGCAATCCCGCGACGACAGGATTCGCGATGAGCAGCCACAAGACAAGTAGGGTGGGTCGAGTCATCGAGACCCACCAGATTCGGCCAACCACTTGGTGGGTCTCGATG
>CAMDDX010000228.1 GCA_945893075.1 Planctomyces sp. SH-PL62
CTGGCTACGACGCTTTGCCATCACGCGACTCAAGCACCATCCGCTCAAAGAAAGTTTGCGAGGCAAGATGCAAATCGCCGGCTGGAACGACGACTTCCTCGCGGAAGTCCTCACAGGTCAACAACTTTGATACGCGCTGGCCGTGGGGCACACCCCCCTTATCCAGACGTGATGCCCAAGTAGCGAATTCCGATGAGTTCCGTAAGATTTCGGCCAGCATCAATCTGTCGGAGCCGAATCGTATGGTCGCCAACATCAATTACCACAACCTCAGCGATCGACAGTTCGAAGAACTTGTGATCGAGTTGTGTGTGGAGCTCTTGGGCCACAAGGTTCAGGGGTTTGTTTCCGGCACGGATGGAGGACGAGATGCGAGGTTCGTAGGACAGGCGGCATTGTTTCGCGACTGGAACGGGACCATCGTCATTCAGGCAAAACACACGGAGATGATGAACCGGAAATTTTCGGAAAATGATTTTTTCGGCGCGGGTGAGAAGTCTGTCATTGGAAAGGAAATCCCAAAAATTCAGGCGCTGATCGCAGCCAAGGAACTCGACTACTACATGCTCTTCGCGAACCGACGCCTGACCGGCGTCACCGAAGCTGAAATCCGCAGCAGGATCGCTTCCGAGACGGGACTGGATAAGGACCACATCAAACTGATCGACACCAGCGAACTGGATCGTCTCGTGAAGCGTTTTCCGGCTGCGGTCGATCGTGCAGACCTCAATCCGGCGAGGTCGCCCGCCGACATTGATCCGCAGGATTTGGCAGAAGTGATTACCGCGCTTGCGCAGTACCGGCAGCAATTCGATGAACTCATGGAAGGGACAGAGCCTCCACCAGAACATCGCATCACACCGGAGCAGAAGAATCAGGCCAAGGGACTGCGGCAAGAGTACTTTCGAAAGCAGATCCGACCCACAATGGTCGATTTCTCAAGCATCAGACGGTTTCTCGGTCATCCCGACAATCAGCCGTATGTGAAGCTTTATGAAGACACTGCGGCCGAGCTGGAAGCAAAGCTTGATGCCTGGACTGATCCCGAAGTTCCTTACGAGAAGCTGTTGGAGGTTCTGATCAGCCGCTTGTTTGACCGAGATATCGACCTGAGGAACAACCGGCGGCTGACCCGAACCGTCGTGTTCTACATGTATTGCAACTGCGACATCGCCAAGGACGTGAAATGATCCGGCCCAACAAACACTCGCATCCGGACAAGACGGTCGTCTCAGCATCGACGGTCCTCCTGCGCCGACTTCGCAGCAGGCGAACGGAAACCTTTGACGATCTTCGCGGATACCTTGTAAAGCACGAAGCCGATGCCGGCGGCCTGTTTCTACCTGCCGTGAACCTGCTTTTCCTGTTTGGCCTGATTGAGTATCGGCAGAAGAACGACACGTTCGAATACACGGGGCACTGACCAATGCGACTCAGTCGACTTTATTCGAATCGGCCTGCTGTGTTTGGACCGATTTCCTTTCGGCCCGGCTTAAACGTCGTGCTTGGTGAAACGCGCGTGCCCGAGAACCGCGCCCTGAGTAACCACAATCTTGGAAAGACCACGCTGGCTCGCGTCGTTGACTTTTGCCTGTGCCGTAAATCCTCTGCTGAGTTCCCCCCGGCAAAGCGTCCCGATTTGTTCAAAGACTTCGTCTTCTACTTGGAAGTGGAACGGCTTGATGGCCGATTCGTGACGATTCGGCGTTCGGTGTCATCCCCGTCAAAACTCTCGTTTGCCACGCACGATGCGAGATGGCAGGACTTCACGGACGCCGGGCAATCTGAGTGGGATCACGAGAATGTTGGATTCGATTCCGGAAAGCAGATTCTCGATGGCCTCTTGGGACTGACGGCCATCAAGCCGTGGGACTTTCGAATTCCGGTCGGTTACGCATTACGAACGCAAAACGATTTCACGGATGTCTTTCAACTTTCAAAGTTCCGTGGAAAGCACCGAGAATGGAAGCCGTTTATCGCCCACATTCTGGGTTTCGATTCTGACCTTGTTGATAACGGATTTGCGCTCATCGAGCGGATCGAACAACTCAAAGCGACCATTGCAACGTTGCGTTTGGAGCTTGGAGGCGCGCAAGTCGATCTCGATCAAATTCGGGGACTGATTGAAATCAAAAAGAAGGAAGTTGCCGCGCTCGAAGAGGCAACGACTCGGTTTGACTTCGCGCTTCAGGACTCCAGTGTCAACACGCATCTCGTTGATGAGCTTGATGGGACGATCGCATCGCTCAACAACCAGCGATATTCGTTGTCGCGTTCTCGGCGACGGATTTTGGATTCCCTTCAGGCCGAACAGATTCAGTTCAGGCCCGAAGCCGCACGGAAACTGTTTGAGGAAGCTGGAGTCGTTTTTCCTAATCAGTTGGTCAAGCAATTCGATGACTTGGTGCGTTTCAACCGCGAGATCTCCGACGAGAGGATCGAATACCTCAAAGCTGAGCTTGAAGAAGTGAATGGCCAACTGGCTGAAGTCGGTCAGCAATTGGAGCGACTCAATCAGGAGCGACAGGCCGAATTGCGGTTTCTCGGCGATTTGGAAACGGTGGCGAAGTATCGCGAAATGAATCAGCGCCTCGTCACCATGAAGAACGAACTATCGAGCATGGAACGTCAGCGCGACGCATTGCTGGGTATTCGCGAACGTGACAAGCAACTTCGCGTCCTGAATCGGGAACGCGACGACCAAGTTGAGGCCCTCCAGGCGAATATCGACTCATGTGGCGCTAACGAAACCGGCCGGTACTGTCGCATCCGCGAAGCATTGGCAGAACTGTGCGGGCAGTTTCTCGGTCACAAAGCGCTCGTCACGACACGGCTCAACAAGGAAGGCAATATCGAATTTCAAGCTGAATACCTTGACCCAAGCGACCACCCAACAAGCGAGGATGAAGGCAAAAGTTACAAGCAGTTACTGTGTGCGGCATTTGATCTCGCTGTTGCCAAAGTGTTGTTGAATGAGGACTACATCCGGTTTGTTTTTCACGACGGTCTGCTTGAAGGTCTCGACGACCGCATCAAGTTGAATGTCGTGTCAGAACTCAGAAACCTCGCTGACCTGGGAATACAGCAGATTCTGACGGTGATCGATTCGGACCTGCCGCTTGACGCACACGGCGACAAGTTTGCCTTCGACGGCGAAGAAGTCGTGTTGACTCTACACGACGAAGGTCCGAGTGGGCGTCTCTTCCGAATGGAAAGCTGGTGACGGCAGAGTCGCCAGGGTTGGAGCCGCTATGGGCGAAACCCCTGCCGCTGGTGAACGACGACAAAAAACATCGTCGGCGATCACGCAGATACAAATGGAACACGACGAGTTTTCTTTCGACTTCGTCGAGACTCGGAACGCCGTGATTGGCCAGCGTTGCTCGTCCCACCTCTGAAATCGGAGTCCCCCAGCGATCAGGTCGGTTCCATTCGGCGGCGCGGTTCGGCTTCACAGGCATCGGAGCGGTCGAACGAGAACTGTTCCGGCTGCTCCAACCAGACGACTTTGCGAAGGTTCCAGTGAAGCAGCATGAGGTTGTCGCCAAACATCTGCGCATGCCATGCTCTTCGACGAACTTTTCGCTCTGCACGAACATGCCGGCCGAGCCGCAGCACGGAGCGTAGACTCGCCCCTTGTACGGCGCGAGAATCTCGACTTGGTTGACGCGCAGCAACGCCTATTCGAGGAAGATGACGACGAGACGATTGAGCGTGTCGATTTCATCCTGGGTGAGGTAGTTCTTGGCGATGATGACGTCCTGCTTGCGGACGCGCGAGCCGCTCCAGGTCGTGAGCGCCATATTCGGCTGGGCGGAGTCGGCACGTCTCACGATCAACTCCGCGGCGGTGTGCCGGGTCGCGGCGTAGAGCAGCTTGTTCTGAACCTCAGCGAAGAAAAGCTGCGTGTCCTGCTCCCGGACTTTGTAATCCGAACTCAGCGCGAAGAGGTCGCGAACCTTCTGGTAGAAACGCTTTTCTGAAGCGCGGATCTCGCGAATCCGCGCCAGCAGCTCGTCGAAGTAATCCCAGCCACCGGGATTCTTGAGCCGCTCGTCATCCATGACGAACCCTTTGACGATGTACTCCCGCAGATGCGCCGTCGCCCATTGCCGGAACTGCGTGCCGCGCGGCGAGCGGACCCGATAGCCGATCGCGAGGATGAGATCGAGGTTGTAGAACGTGATGGTGCGCTGCACCTGACGGCCACCCTCGGATTGAACTGTTAAGGATTCCTTAACAGTTGCCTCCGGGGCCAATTCCCCTTCCTTGAAAATGTTCTTGGTGTGGATCGAGATGTTGTGTTTCGTCGTCTGAAACAGTTCGGCAATCTCAAGCTGCATCAGCCAGACCGTCTTCCCATCGGCTCGGAGCTGAAGGCGGGTTTGGCCGTCCTCGGAGGTGTACAGGATCAGATCGCTCATGCGTCGGCCCCTTTGGCTTTGCGTTTGACCGGCTCGACCAGCACGCGGACCACGCGGTGCCGTCGGTTGTCGAGTCGTTCAAGCATCGGTGCGTCTCCGGCGTTTCGGCCGCTTCACCGGCACGGGCTCGCGGGACAGTTCGGCTTCGAGTTCTTCGATCGTCGGTAGGCTGCCGCGCAGGTTTTTGGGGAGGGACTCGACGAGCTTGGTTTCCCAACCGGCGACGCCGATCGGTTTGTGGATGTCGCGCAGGGCGTATTCGGCGATGAGCCGGTTCTTGTCGCGGCAGAGGATCAGGCCGAGGGTCGGTTGATCTACCGCCGGGTCTCGCAGTAGTTCGTCGATCGCCGACAGGTAGAAGCTCATCTTGCCTGCGTGCTCTGGCTCGAACGACCGCATTTTCAAGTCGATGACGAAGTAGCAGTGCAGCCGGCAGTGATAGAACAGCAGGTCGATCGAGAACTCTTCGCCGCCGACTTCGATCGGGTATTGCTGGCCGACGAACGCAAAGCCGACCCCCAGTTCGATCAAGAACTGGCGGATGTGTGCGATGAGACCTGATTCGGCTTCGCGCTCGTGAGCATCGTTGGCGATCGTCAGGAAGTCGAAGTTGTAGGGATCCTTGAGCAGTTGCTGCGCGAGGTCCGACTGCGGCGCGGGGAGCGTGCGTTGAAAGTTGGTGACGGCGCGACCCTGGCGTTCGTGTAGTTTCGAGTCGATTTGCAGTGCGAGCACATCGCGCGACCAGCCGTATTCCAAGGCCGCGTTCGCGTACCACACGCGGACGTCCTGGTCTTTGCACTTCTCCAGCAGGATCACGTTGTGAGCCCACGGCAATTTGGCCACGACCGGTGGCCAATTCACGAGCTCGAATTTGGCCACGGCCCGTGGCCAAATCTCCTGCTGAGCCTCCGCCAGCGGATACGCCTCATAGAAGGCACGCATCCGCCGCAGATTCCTGGCCGATAACCCGGACATCTCCGGAAACGCTTGGTGCAAGTCCGCCGAGAGGCGGTCGATCACAGCGCTGCCCCATGCTTCGCGCTGCGTGCGGTGGCATTCATCGACGAAGACATAGAAGCGGCCGTGGACCGGCGGGGCGGGGCTTTTGAGATCAGGCTCGAACTTATGCAGCAGCGCGCACAGCAGCCGAGGCGTCGAGGCTGCCAGCTTCTCTAGGAACTCCCGCCGTGACGTGATGCGGGGCGAGGGTGAGTCCTCGCTGATGACTCTGGAGTTTCGCATCACCCCTTCGATCTGTTTATCCAGTTCGTCGCGGTCGGTGATGATGAGGATGCGGGCGTCGGGGTCATGCTCCAGCAGCCACTTGGCGATCAGCACCATGAGGATGCTCTTGCCGCTCCCTTGAGTGTGCCAGATGACGCCGCCTTCCTGTTTGCTGACCCGCTCCTGCGCCGCCTTCACGCCGAAATACTGATGCACCCGTGGCACCTTCTTCTGGCCGGCGTCGAAGATGATGAAGTTGCGGATCAAGTCGAGCAGGCGCGACTTCTCGCACATCTGCGCGAGCGGCCTGTCGAGCAGGGCACCAGCACTGAGCCGTTTGGGCGCTAGCCCCGGTTCCGTCGCAACAACCGGGGCTAGCGCCCAAGCGGCTGATGTTTCTTTCCACTCGACAAAGAACTTCTCCGGCGTGCCGGTGGTGCCGTAGCGCAGCCCTTGCGAGTCGCTGCCCGCGAAGACGAGCTGGACCGTGGTGAAGAAGCCCTTGTTGAAAATCTCCTCCTGATTGGTTTCGAGTTGCCGGATGCCGTCGCCCACTTCCACCGAGCTGCGTTTCAGCTCGATCACCCCAATGGCGATGCCGTTGAGGTACAGAACCAGGTCGGGCCGGCGCTCGTAGCCGCCGCGCAGGGTCACTTCCTCGGCGATGGCGAAGTCGTTCCGCTCCGGGTGCTCCCAATCCACAAGATGCACCGTCTCGTGCGCCTGCCCGGCGGCAGTCTGCACCGGCACGCCGTAGCGCAGCAGTTGGTAGGTCCGCAGGTTGGCTTGATAGAGCATGATGCCGGTGGCATCGGCGGCGGTCTCCAGCTTTTGCAGAGCGGCGGAAATCTGCGCGTCGGAGTAGCCGCGTGCTTTCAGGTTGTCACGCAGCAGCGGCGTGTCGATGTGGCGGTTGCTCGCGCGGTCGTGCCAGTCGCCGAGGTAGCGGTAGCCGAGGCAATCGGCACGGCTCTTGTCCGTGAACAGTGCGATGACGCGGTTCTGCGTCACGCGCTCCGGTCGGCTTGTCATGCTCATTTCGCGACCTCCCAGTGTCCGCCCTTGTCCGGCCCGACGCGGCCAATGAGCTGTATTTGCTTCAGCTTGCTGATTTGCAGTTCGATAGCACGCTCGGATCGTGAGAGTTTTGCCGCCAACTCCGCAATCGTGATGTCCGGGGTCGCGATCATCAGTTCAACGATTGCCATCGCAGTCTTGCTCAGCCGTTTCTCCGAAGTTTTCTCCGAAGTTTTCTCCGAAGTTTTCTCCGAAGTTTTCTCCCTAGTTCTCTCCTCGCCGGGGCGTGGGCCACCTTCCGTAATAGCGACGATCTCCTGGGGAAAAGTGAACTTCAGCCACAATCCCGTAGGCTCGTATTCGATCTCCGGCTCGGCAAAGCCTGCATCGCGGCACGCCTCCAGAATGCGTTCGATGCCACGGCCCCAGGCTTCGATTTCCCCAGCCCGAAAGAACACGTTGGCGATCGTGGGATTGAACGGTTGCGAGGAGTGTTTGCCCTTCAGTTTCGCCACCGTCCAGGACGGCGGAAGCTGGCCGGGATTCCAAATCAGGAGCTTGTCGGCATACACGCTGATTTGGATCGGCGCGCCGCTGGCATAGTCCTTGTGGATGATCGCGTTGAGGACCGCTTCGCGCAACGCCGCCTCCGGCACCGCAAATGTTTCCACGCGCTGGATTCCCTGGTAGGTAATTGCGGCCTTCATGTATTTGGTGTGCAACAGGTCGATCGTCCGACTCACCTGCGTGAACAGGTCGCCGCGAACTTCGTCGTGGTACAGCAGTTCGGAGTTGGTGCGAAAGTATCCAATCTTCACCAACGCGCCGGTCACGAATCGTTCGGGATCGGGGTGGAACAACAGCAACGCGGCACGTTTCAGATACTTGCCATCCAGCAGATGCAGCTTTTCGATCAGCCCGGCCTTCGCTTCCCGAAGCACGGCGCTCTCCATGCGCTGGCTCTGCCGGGCGAGCTTGCGAAAGGTCGTGATCGCCGCGCCGGACAAGGACCGAATCGTCACGTCAGGAACCGGCACTCCGTCCCAGGTGCGGCCCTGTTTGCGAAGCAGAAACCGATCGAGGGCCGCCCCCTTGAGTTCCTGCTTGGTGCTGCCGGATCGAAAGTGATATTCCCCCTTGTAACTGATCGGGTAGGGATATGGCTCGACGTGGATCTCGATCAGCTCTTTGCCCGCTTTTTTTACGAGGTTGACGTCGGCCATGATCCCCAGCGCGTCGCGAATCTTATTGGGCAGGTCTTCCAGCAGCTTGTTCGCGTTCGTCACGCCGACGGGCTGTCCCTGATTGTCGCGTCCAATGACCAGCACGCCGCCGTCGGCATTGGCAAAGCCGCAAATCCACTTCAGGAATTCGTCGCGCCACGATTCCTTCCACTCGATGTTTTGGTTCTCTTTCATAGTTGAGAGTTGATAATTGAGAGTTGATAGCGGGAAGACGGCTACGATCGGTTGGCTTTTGTTGTTTTGATGATCGAGGTCAGGAGTTTGAGGATTTCGGTGAGGTCTGTCTTGATCGAGGCGTGACCTTTGTCGTCGAGGTAGCTGGATTGGTGGAGCAGGTCGATCCAGTATTCGGTTTCGTGGGCTTCCTTCAAAGCGATGGCCATCTTGTGAATGAAGTCCGCTGTGCTTTCACCTTGCTCTGCTTCTCGCACCAGCGCCCCAATCGCCGTCCCCGACCGCAGCAATTGTTTCGACAGGACAAACTCCCGCTTCTTCTCCACCAAGTATTGATAGAGCTTCACCACCCGCAGCGCAAACGCAAACGACTTCTCCCGCACAACAGGCTTTGCCATATCAACTCTCCACTATCAACTCTCAACTAACCTCGTCCTCCCGGTGAGGAGTTCCTGCATCATGCCCTGCTTGAGGGCGCGGGTCTTCTCCCGCCGCTGCTCCAATCCCGTCAGTTCCGTGTCCATGTCCGACAGCACTTCGGCGATCGCCGTTTGCTCGGCGAGCGAGGGGCGCGGCAAGCGGAACGATCTGATCTGCCCGAAGTTCAAACCCTGTCGGTTGCCACCGGCTTGGAAACTGTCGATCTGGCGTTGTCCACGATCTGAAAGCAGGAAGCGATTGAGATAGAGCGGATCGAGTTCATCGACACGCGAGCGAATGATGCAAACGTGCTGATTGACGTTGCCACATGTCACTTGTGAATCGGCGACGGCGCTTCGGCCAATGGACGCGCCCGTGATGTTCAGCAGCACGTCGCGGTCTTCAATCTCCGTGTCGCTGAATCGTGCGTGAGTCTCGTCGTCGATGAAAGCCAACTCGTCGAGAAGCAGACGGCCCCAGCCCACGTTTTGACTTCGCACAAACGGACGCCCGAACTGTTTGTAAACTCTGTCGCCGCCGGTTGGCGTGATGCCACTTCCGACTTTTGCAGCCATGTCGCCAATCGTGGCTGGCACCCAATCCTCCGGGATCATTCCAACATCGGTCTGCCGGAATCGCGGGTTAGCGGGGGCGAAGCCGGGGAGGCGGGTTTGGCCGGTGAGGAGCTGCTGCATGGCGGCCTGTTTGAGATCGCGCTTCTTGGCGATGAGCCGGTCCAGCGCGCCCAGCAGCCCATCCACATCGCTCAACGCCTCCGCGATCGCGAGTTGTTCGGACGGCGCTGGCATTGGCACCGAGAAATTACGAATCTGCTCAACATTGACCCGCTTGAATGTCGAGCCGACCATCAGGTCAGCGAGCTGGTTCAATATCACTGGCGACTGAAACACCGCTTGGAGAAACTCGGTCGAGTGGGCAGATGATTTTTTCCGAAGCAGGCAAACGTCTTGTCCCATCGCGAACGGCGGATGCCATTCGGCCACTTGTGCAACTTCTCCAACGGTCGCGTTTCTGCTCAGAATCAAATCACCCGGACACGGCTTTCGTCCGCCTTCAATCAGCAAGTTGTAGAAGTACGCCGTTGTTTGCTTTGCATTTGAGAGGTCAACGAAGCGGCTCTGAACTTCTTTTATGCTCGCGAGTGGATAGCCCTGACGCACGAATTGGGCGGTTACGTGTTTGCAGTCGGTGACACTCCAAAAGCGACCAAGACCAGCAGCCTCCCACTCCGTCGGGATCACACCCACCTCGGTCTGCTTGTAGCCAGCTTTCACTTCCATGACGCCTCCATCTTCTTAAGGTGTCCATCCACGCGGTCGGCATCTGTCATCCCGGAGGGATGCCAGCCATTAGCCGGGGGTTGAGCGAAGCGACACCCCCGGATGGCGCGGTCGGCAAGATGACGATCCCGGAGGGATCGCAGCTTTGGCTCGCGATGTCCGACGATGATTGAGCCAACCCCGCGCTGGCATCCCTCCGGGATGCGAACGCTGGCTGCGCTGGAACCCGGTGGTGTCGTCGCTGCGCTCCTCAACCACCGGCTAATCGCTGACAAGCCTCCGGCTTGAAGACGAATCTGGATGGCCCAACTCAATTGTTGTGACAGCGTCACAACAATTCGCAAATCCACGAAGACAATGCTCATGATTTTGGCCAACCGCCTTGGCCGAGCCGCTTGATGTCGCCGCGTGCGAGGAGCGTTTGAAGTTGCCGAATCGCAATCTCGTTGAGCCGCTTCAGGCGATCTCCCTGTGGCAACTCCATGCGGATGAACTCGGCATTCATCCCTTCCAGGTTGGCCAGCACCAGCAATTGCTCGATGGTGGCGTGGTCGCGCATGTTGCCGTCCAGCTTGGGATTGGTCTCGCGCCACTGCTTGGCCGTCTTGCCAAACAGCGCCACGTTGAGCACGTCCGCTTCATTGGCGTAGGTGATGGCGGCCTGCGCCGCAGTGACCGTCGGCGGAATGAGATGCTCTTTGATGGCGTCGGTGTGAATCCGGTAGTTCAACTTCGCCAAGGTGCGGTTGAGGTTCCACGCCAGAGACAAACGCTGGCCTTCGTCTTCTTTGAGGCGTTGGAACTCTTTGATGAGGTAGAGCTTGAACTCGACCGAAATCCAAGAGGCGAACTCGAAGGCGATGTCCTTGTGGGCGTAGGTGCCGCCGTAGCGACCGGGTTTTGAGAGCAGACCAATCGCGCCGGTTTTCTCGATCCATTGTCTCGCGGTGAGGATGAAACTGTTGAGGCCAGCCTGCATTCTAATCCCATCGAATTCGATGGGATTAAAACTTGGGTTGTTGAGCTTCTCCCAGATGCCCAGGAACTCGATGGTGTTGCGGTTCCGGAGCCAGTTTCCAATCAAGTAGTCGGTCCGTTCCGGGTCTTTGAAGCGGGCGATGTCGGTCAGGCAGATGTAATCCGCAGTCTTTTGGGAAACGATCGTGATCGCCGTCCCTTGCACGGTGATGAGCGTTTTCTTCCCATTAGCCATGTTCAGACTCTCGATTTTGGCAGGTTGGCCGAACTGGGTCGCATCAAGATGTCGAGGCTCGTCTGGGTTCTAATTGTGGCGAATTCGCCACAATTAGAACCACAGCCGAAAGCTGTTTCCCAGAAGGGCGGACACACTGCAACGAGGGATTCTAATTCCATCGAATTCGAGGGAATTAGAAATCGAGTAGCCACACTCGCCAGAGTGCGGGCGGATGTTGTGAAAACCCGCGTTCTGGCGAACGCGGCTACATCGGATTCCGGTTTTGAAACGTCCTCTGAGTTCTATTCCCGTCGAATTCGACGGGGTTAGAAATCGAATTGTGTGCTGGCTCATGACGAGAATCCCATCTTCGTGAGATGTCCATCCACGCGAGCAGCCAACGTGGCCACCTCATCGACGATCTGCGGCAGCGGGTCACCGAGCGCGGCCCGACCACCCCAAAGCCCGATCCGCTTGGGTTCGACCTTCTCCTGCCCCATCGCGAGACCGAAGCCCAAGCCCAGAACAACGACCAATCCCATCCAATACAATTTCAAAACCGACTTCATGGAATGTTCCTTCGTCTGTGAAAGAGAAGCGAATCAGGCCGAGACTTTGATGTCGCCTTCCGTGACACCAAACGCTGACTTTTAGAGAGATTCGCAGTCAGCGGCTGTCACTCGGCACGCATTGGGACACAACGCCGATTTTACCAACACGCTCGACGCATCTTCCGACAAGGCAACAAAAAACGCTCGCTGTTCCATGAAAACAGCGAGCGTCGTTGAGGGTGGCCAAGCGGACTTGAACCGCCGACCTCCGGATCCACAATCCGGCGCAAACAGCGGGAAAACGCGGGTCTTTCGAGTTCAGTTGCACAAAAAGTTGCAACCGATACGGCGAAAAACGGCTGCGAACGGTTGATCTCGCTGGCCGAAACGGACCCCGAATTGGCTCGGCTCGTGAGCGCGTGGCCGAAGCTGTCGGCGGTCGTCAAGCGGATGATTCTCGCGGCGTTGGATGCGGACCAAGGGTAAGGGGGAGTCATGCCGTTTGCTGATCCTGAGAAACGAAGACAGTACGACGCCGAGCACAAGCGGCGGATGCGAATGGCCGAGCCGTGTCCGACCCGTCTCACCCTGCCTGTCGAGTTTCGAGCCAAGACGGCGGCTGACGTGCTGGCGTTGCTCAACGAACAAATCGAGACGGTGCGACAGGATGTTTCGCTTGGCTCGGTCGAGCGGGCGAAGGGGGTGGGTTCTCTGGCCGGCATCGCGTTGCGAGCGATCGACGCGGGGGACGTGGCGGCGCGGGTGGAAGCGTTGGAGTCGATCTTGAAATCACGACCGAAGGAATGGGACGCGGCATCAGTCGCACCGCCACGAGGTGACTCAACTGTCACAAGCCGTGTCGCAAGTTTGTCGCAAGTATTGAGACGTCAGACTTTCAGCAGATGTCTGTTGGCGACGAGAGGCGTGTGTGGCTCCGTCATCGCGATGACAGTCGCCTCAACTGAAGTTTGCTCATCGGACGCATCATGACGTCGATGGGGAGCAACACCCCTTGTTCGTTCGTCACGACGTTGATTGGCCGCACGTCAAAGACGCCGACTCCGTGACCGGCGAAGGCGGCGGAGTCGTAGGCGCCCAGACGTTGAACCTTGAGCTTCGCAAAGCCCTGTTCCGCGAACTATTGGTCGATCTCGTC
>CAMDDX010000229.1 GCA_945893075.1 Planctomyces sp. SH-PL62
TCGGGGTTCTGAACGAGCGAAGCTAAGACCGGCGACGCGATCAGGTCCGCCGGGCGCGCCGTGAAATAAACATCCGCGTCCGACGGCAGGAAGGCGATGAACTCGCCCGACGCGCTGCGGATCCCTGTCGCTCCCGGCAGGTTCATCAGCAACCAGACCACGCCCCCCAGCAACAGGAGCGCCGCCAAACTGCCGCCGATGATCGCCAGCAACGGCCCGGCAGAGCTTTTCTTCGAGCGGCCCTTCTTGCCTTTGACCGCTCCCTTTTTCGAGGCACCGCCGCTCGATCGCTTGGTGCTGCGGGCCGGAGCCTCTTCTTCTTGCTCCTCCGAGTCTTCGTCCTCCGGAGCTTCGTAATCGTCCTCGGCCAGATCATCGAGCGCATCGAGGAAGTCCTCTTCCTCCGCCTTCTTCTTTGGCGGAGCCTTCACCGGGAACGGTTTCTTGCACTTGGGACAGCCAACCTTCTTGCCTTCCGGCGGAGCCGCTTTCAGCTTCAGCTTCGTTTTGCAGTGCGGACATTGAACGCTGATCGGATCCGCCATGATGGCTTCCTTTGAGAGGTGAGACCGAGCGAGATGATTCGGATGCTACGCCGCGCGCGAGACACTCTCAAGCCGCGACCGCCACATAAAGTCGCGGCCGAACGACGAGGGGTCAGGTGTTCTGATTTCTGTTTTGGCGTCCCAAACGGAGCCACTCGTCAATCGGACGCCTGACACGAAACGATGGTCGGGGACGATCGGATGGCCAAAACAGAAATCAGAACACCTGACCCCGGTTCGCACGCAATGTGCGTCGTGCTTCCGCCGCCGTCTCGTCAGTCGAACCGGGACTGACGTCTGACTTATGGCACACATCGTCCGTAGTTCGTATCGTTCGCGACCATTCGGAGGCACGGACGATGAGCGATCGGCATCTTTGCGATTTACATCGGCACACATCAGAACGGTTGGGACCGCGAATCGCGTTGCGGCATAAACGTAACGGCTTGTTTCACGATCTGTCGTGGACCGACTATCGACGGCAGGCGGATGCAGCGGCGGCCGGGCTGATTTCTCTCGGAGTTCAGCCCGGCGACCGCGTGGCGATTCTCAGCGAGAACCGGTTTGAGTGGCTGATTGCCGATCATGCGATCCTCAGTTGCGGTGCGGCCGACGTGCCGTTGCACGCGCCGTTGGCGGCGGCTCAGGTCGAATATCAAGTCGGACACAGCGAGTCGCGCGGCATCATCATTAGCGGGCAAACGCAGGCGGACAAAGTCTTCGCCGTGCTCGCATCGCTGCCTGTTCTGGAATTCCTCGTTTCGTTCGAGCCGATCTCGGCACCGGTGAATTGCCGGCTCAAGCTGCTGACTTGGGAAGGGCTGAAACATCGCGGTTGGGCGGCGGGCGAGACGGCTTTGCACGAGGTTGCTCGGCGCGAAGCGGCGCTCACCGGTCGCGACTTGGCGACGATTATCTACACCAGCGGCACGACCGGGAATCCGAAAGGGGTCATGCTCGCGCACGACAACCTGCTGACCAACGCGGCGGGCACCGGGAAGATCTCGTTCATGGAACCGGAGGATGTGTTGTTGAGCTGGCTGCCTTACAGCCACATCTATGCCCGGACCGTCGATCATTATTTGACGACGTGGGCCGGAGTCACACTGGCGCTGGCCGAATCCATCGAGACGCTGGTCAGCAACCTGGCCGAGATTCAGCCAACTTGGCTGACCGCTGTGCCACGCTTCTACGAGAAAGTTTGGAACAGCGTCGAAGGACAGCCCCCCGCAGAACGTGATCAGTCTCTGCGAAAACTGTTTGGGCCGCGCATCAAGCAGCTCACTTCCGGCGGAGCACCGTTGCCTCGGCACGTCTGCGAGGCGTTCCACGCGGCGGGGATTCCGCTGCTGGAAGGGTACGGCCTCACGGAAAGCTCGCCGGTCATCTCGTTCAACAACTCCGAGTCCTTCAAGATCGGCTCCGTCGGACGGATGATCGAGGACGTCGATGTCCGCATCGCCGACGACGGCGAGATCCTCACGCGCGGCCCGCACGTCATGCAGGGCTATTGGAAGAATCCCACCGCGACTGCCGAAACGATCCGCGACGGCTGGCTGCTCACCGGCGATGTCGGCAAGCTCGATGACGAAGGTTTTCTTTTCATCACCGATCGGAAGAAGGATCTCTTCGTGACCTCGGCCGGAAAGAACATCGCTCCCAGTGAACTGGAACGGCTGCTGACCAGCGATCCGTTCATCGACCAAGCGGTGGTCTACGGAGACGGCCGGCACTTCATCAGCGCACTGATCGTCCCGAACGAAGCGTTGCTGCGTGCCGAGGCCGAGAAACTCGGCTGCGGTTGGAAGGTGTCAGACGGTTTCGTGACAACTTCGGCGCTGACGGATTTCATGCAATCACGCATCGACGTGGTGATGGAAGTCGTCAGTCAGCCGGAACGAGTCAAACGCTGTCTGTTGCTGGACAAGCCTTTTCAACTGGCCGAGGACGAACTGACCGCGACGATGAAAGTCCGCCGCCGGCACATCCTGTCCAAGTACGAACGCGAACTCGCGGCGTTGTACGAGTGACAGAACACTGCTTTGGAACTCAATTCCAAAAAGGAACACTCATCTCCGCTAATCAACGCTAATTCTGATTAGCGAAGATTAGTGCGGATTAGCATTCCAAATTCTTTCCCCTGGTTTGTTTTCCAATTTTTAGAAGACAGGCCGGGTCAGCATCGGCAGGGTGTGGGTTATTCCGAATCGCGACGAACAACGGTTATCCGCCTCGCCATTACGTCCGATGACAGCCTTTCGGACGACCCCCGCGCGAAATACAGTGCCCCGCCTATCACGGATGCTGCGTGTCCCACTGGCAACCGATCTGAGTTTGAGCATGTTCGATATCGGCACCTTTCGAGCGAAGACTTGCGACGGCATCGGCCGCCGTTCGTTCCTACGTGTCGGAGCCACGTTGCCGTGGACGCTCGGTGCGTTGAGCGCGAACAACATTGCTCAAGCCGCCGCGGCCACGCGAGCGAAGTCGATCGTGTTTGTCTGGTTGTGGGGAGCTCCTAGTCACGTCGACACGTTTGATCCAAAACCTGACGCACCGATGGAATATCGCGGTCCGTTCTCGCCGATTCCGACCCGCACGCCGGGTCTGTTGGTCAGTGAGCTGTTGCCGAAGCTGGCCGCTCGTTCGCACAAGTACGCGGTCGTGCGCAGCCATGTCACCTCAGAGCCGGGACATCCTGACGCCGGGACCGTCGGCCTGACCGGCTTCAAAGAAAAGCCGGAACCGGTGCGGCCGAACTTCGGTTCGATCATCGCCAAGCATCGTGGTCATCGTGGCTCGCTGCCGCCGTTCGTGTCGGTCGGACGCGGCATCCCGCGCGATGTCGTCCGCAAGGTCGATGGCTACGGTGGCGGGACGCTCGGCAAAACCTTCGACCCGTTCATGGTCAGTTGCTCGGATCGTGGTGAGGTCGAAATCCCCGCGTTGCAGTTGCTGGATGGTCTGACGCCGAATCGCGTTTCCGACCGCCGCTCGTTGCTGTCGCTGGTCGATGAAGTGCCGCGACAACTCGAAGCGGCCGGCATCGACGCCTGGGACCGCACCTTTCAGCGAGCCTACGGATTGCTGACAACACCGGCCGCTCGCGCGGCGTTCGATCTGTCGAGTGAGCCGCAGAAAATGCGCGACAGCTACGGGCAGACGACGTTCGGGCAAAGCTGTCTGCTTGCGCGGCGATTGGTTGAAGCCGGAGTGCCGTACATCCAGGTCAACTGGTCCGAGTACGTCGAGTCGATCACGCCCAACTGCGACTTCGGCTGGGACACGCACATCTACAACTTCGAGTTGCTGCAAGACAATCACTGCCCGATCTTTGACCGCGCGTTTTCGGCGTTGCTAGATGATCTCGACTCGCGCGGCCTGCTGAAGAACACGCTGGTCGTGGCGATGGGGGAGTTCGGACGCACTCCGCGGATCAACACGCGAGCCGCTCGCGATCACTGGCCGCGCTGCTATTTCTCGCTGTGGTCGGGAGCCGGCATCGAAACAGGCCGCGTGATCGGCGCGAGCGACAAGTACGCCGAAGACCCCGTCACCGAGGGGATCACTCCGTTGATGGTCGGCACGACGCTCAGCGAACTCGCCGGCCTCGATACGCAAGCCCGCGCCGAGCTCCGAGTCCTCGACGGCGGCAGCGTGATTCACGAATTGATCTGAAGTCCGAATTGTTCGTGTCGTCTCGCCTACAGAATCGACAGCCAAGGATGCGATGATGTCGCCTCGCGTTCCAGCATCACCGGCGGGAATCCTTCACAAGGATTTTGGATTTCGACTTTGGGGAAGTGGGGCCGACGATGCACGGCGACGAATCGAAACGATCACGCAAGAAGAGTTGGACCAACTCGGACTGACGGTTGAACTAGCCAAGGCGTGGCGAGACTTCTACGCTGAATGTGCCCAACAAGGGCGAGGTTCAGACACAGCAGAGGCTCGATGCAATCTGATGCAGCATTGCGTGGAACTGTTGCAAGCGTCCTGAGCCGCCAAAGGAAATGATCATGCCCGCTCCAGTGAGTCGTGTCGTGAACCGAAGTTTCTGCTTCCAAAATGACGGGGCCGAGCCGGTGATTTGCTGCTTAGAGCCTTGGGCAGATGAATTGCGAGTGGGTCCGGGCGAGTCGTGCCGATTTGTTCTGACTGGTCCCGAAGCCGGCGAGCCGCACTTGGCGTGCGCACCAGGCCGAATCACCGTTTATGCCTGGGAGGGAGCGGAGGGGCAGTTAGAACGGCTTCCGACTCCAGAGAGTGAATCGGTCACAGAGTCCGACGCTTCCTACAAGGCCAAGGCGGTTGAAGTGTCACATTCCTTGGCACATGGCCTGTAATGATCGCTCGACTCTCCTTCACTGCCAGTGCGCCTTTTCTGCGCCGAGTCCCGTTGATTGCCTGCGTCCTTGGCGCGGCGTGGCTCTGTTTCAACTCCGCGTTACCCGCCGCTGAGCCGATTTGTCTGACGACCGATGGTCGTGTCAAACGCGATCCTGTGTTCTCGAAGCCCGATGGCAGCGAATTGCTCTTCGCGGTCCTCGACCAGCCGAAGCAATTACGGCTGATGAAGCTGACGCTCGCGAGCGGCAAGGTCGAGCCGTTGCATCCGGATGAAACGCGGTCGGAGTTCGAGCCAGCGGTGTCGCGTGACGGACGTTACCTGGCGTTCGTGCAGAACCGCGGCAACCTGAGCCTCGCGCTGGTGATCAAGGACTTGATGACCGGCACGCAAGCCGATATTCCGCCAGGCGGTGGCTTTTCGGGGATGCACAGCCCGGCGATCGCGCCGGATAATTCTCGTGTGCTTTACAGCTATCCCGAAGAAGGTCGTCAGCATCTCTTCGCGACCGGCATCGACGCGAAGCAGCCGACTCGGTTGGTGGACTCGTCCGGCGTCAACAACTGGCCGAGCTTTTCGCCCGATGGCCGGCAAGTCGTGTTCAGTTCGACGCGCGACGGCGACTACGACCTCTACGTGATGAAGTCCGACGGCACCGATGTTCGCCGGCTGACCGAGAGTCCCAAGCAAGACATTCGCCCGCGCTGGTCTCCCGACGGTCGCCGCATCGCGTTCACCAGCAATCGGGACGGTAACTACGAAATCTATGTGATCGCGCCGGATGGGACCGGACTCGCGCGGATCACCAACCACGTCGAGCAGGACGACTATGCCTGCTGGCATCACGAGAGCCGCCGGCTGGTGATCGTTTCCGAACGGGACGGGCATCACGATTTGTGGCTGGTTGATGCGCCGTGAGCAAAGTAGCCGAGTCACTCCGTGACTCGAATCGAGCCACGGAGTGACTCGGCTACTTTACGTCTTCTTCTTCATCGCTCGGCGAAGTTTGTCCGCGCCGGATTTCTCGTCTCCCTCGACCGATTTGAGCGAGCGTTCGACCGCCTCGAGCAACACTTCCATTGCGAACGGCTTGCGGAGGTAATCGTCCACGCCGAGCATCTCGGCATAGGCTTTGTGCCGGCCCCCTTCGTTGGCCGTGATCATGATGACCTTGGGCGGGTTCGGCAGGCCCTTGAGGAATTCGAGTACGGGGAAGCCGCCCATCTTGGGCATCATCATGTCGGTGATGACGAGGTCCGGCGAAATGGACTCGGCCAAGCGCCGGCCTTCGAGACCGTTCTGGCCCCATTGCACGGCGTAGCCCGCCCCTTCGAGCACCTTCATCAAGGTGGTGGCGATGTCGCGATCGTCTTCGATCAGCAAGATAGTTTTACCGGCCGGCATAGCAGTTCCCTCGGAGAGTCGTCTCGCTTGCGTCGGCCGCATGGTAGGTCGCTGGGAGAGCGTTCTCAAGCACTCTCTACGATCATGAATCGTAGCAGGCACACTCCGTGTGCCGTCAGCCGTATTTCCAAGGCCATCACATCGACGGCACGCGGACGGCACACGGAGTGTGCCTGCTACGATTCGATCACGAGTCCGCGCTCGGTAATCTCGAATGGCACGATGCGGTCGTCGCACGCGCTGCCGCGATGCTTGGCGACGTGCAGAGCGCGGCGCATGCGCAGGCCGTCGCGGACTTTGCCCATCAGAATGATCGTGTTCGCGTTCGAGAGCGCGTCGCCGCTTTCAATCGGGCGGGCCAGCAAATCGTCGAGCAGGGTTTCGTGTGACGTGTAGAGCAACACGCACGCGATATTGCGATGGTCGTAGCGATGCGCGGCGACGTTGTCGGCTTGCGAGCGGAAGTGGACTCGGAACAGATCGCGCGCGACCCAGTCGTCGTCCTTCCGCAAAATTTGGTGATAGACGTAGTCGATCACCTGAAACTGAAAGCTGTCGCTGTCTCGCTCGGTTGGTTCGACGCCGTCGAGCACGCAGCGACGCACGCCTTGCACGAAGTTGCCGTAGAAGAACTGCACCGCGCGGTCGAGCTTGCGAGCCAGTTCGGCGTTCCATTCCTGCCACTCTTCGACGGAGAGATCGGCTTGAGTCACGCGGCGACCGCTGCGGCGGAAGAGATGCAGAAAGTCGTGCCGCGCGAGATCGCGCTGCCACACGTCGCTGACGTCAGAAACTCCCTCGGTGGCGAACTCGCGGAATTTCCAATCGAACAAACTTTGTGCGTACTCGGCCTGATTCTGCGAATCGCCGCGTGTGGTCAGGTCCAACAGAATGCCCGCTTCACCTTCTTGAGCCCGTCCCGCGTGAGCGAAATGCAGCCCAAGCTGCGTCTTGCCAATGCCCGTCGCGCCGATGACCACGGTCAGCGTGCCGGGCAACAAGCCTCCGCCCAACATAAGGTCGAGCTGTGAAAGACCGGTGCTGAGTCGGGAAGTCATCGCGTGGAAGTCCCCGCTAAAACGCTGGTCCGCCGGCCTTCGGTGGCGCGACTGGCTGGACCGTCGTCTGCTTGGCCGCGACGGGCGCTCCCGCACCTTTTTCGCGGCGCGTGGCGTAGCGGATTGGGAACGACGGCCAGACTTTATTCGGCACGGCCCCCGGTTCGCCAAGTTCGATGACGGGACCATCAAAGATGCGCGCGGGCGATTTGCAAAAGACTCGTTCGGTGGTCCACTGCGTGAAGCCCAGCCATTGCCGGTCGGGAGCGATGTTGAAGAAATTCGCTCGCTCCGCTTTGAAACCGATGAACTCGCGATCCAGCGCCGCGGTGTGCAACGCGGTCAGCAGGAAGGCCATCGTGACATAGCCGGTGAGCAAGCCGCAGCCCCAGCGAGCTCCCTCGTGAACCATGCGATGCACGCCAATGTAAACCGGTGACAGATAGTCCGCGCCGGCACGTAACCCCGCGACGGCGGCGGCGAACAGACCGACCAGCACCACCAAATCGAGCCGGGCCTGCCAGTAATAGTCACTGCCCAGCAGACTGTTGCAGATCGGCTCGTAGAAATTCATCGCGAACAGCCCCGCCAGAATCACACTGATGCAAGTGATCGCGGCACCCCATGCGCCTTCGCCGGCGACCGTATAGGTCACCGCGCCGAGGATGATCAGCAGCAGGAAGTCGATCATGGTTGAACCTCACTCTGTCGCCTGACTCTCCGAGTCGGGAACTCTGCGAAAAAAGGCCCGACTCGGAGAGTCAGGCTACGACTACTTCACGACACGCAATAACTCATCAATCGACGTGATCCCCTTGACCACCAGCCGCAGTCCTTCTTCCTGCATGTAGAGCATTCCGCCCTTGCGAGCTTCCGCTTTCAAGACGGAGAGCGCGACCTTGTCGCGAATCAGGTCGCGCATGCGGTCGGTGATGATCAGCAGTTCGTAGACGCCGACTCGGCCGCGATAGCCCATCCCGCCGCAATAGGAACAAGCGGCGTTCTCGCCCGCCTTGGGCGGACGATACAGCTTCTCGATTTTCTCCGCCGGCAGGTTGGCTTTCTTCAGGAACTCCGGCTTGGGGACATACGACTCTTTGCATTCGGAGCAGAGCCGCCGAGCCAATCGTTGAGCCAGGATCGCACTCAGCGAACTGGACAACATCGACACGTCCACACCCAGATCGACCATGCGATACAGCGCGGTGATGGCATCGTTGGCGTGAACCGTGGAGAAGACCATGTGACCGGTGTTGGCCGCCTGGCAGGCGATGTTGGCGGTTTCGCCGTCACGGATTTCGCCGATCATGACGATGTCCGGATCTTGCCGCAGCACGCTCCGCAGCGAGGTCGCGAAGGTCTGGCCGGCCTTCGTGTTGATCTCGATCTGCGTCACGTTCGCCATCTTGTATTCGACGGGATCTTCGATCGTGATGATGTTCTGCTGAAACGAGTCGATGTCGTTGAGGCAGGCGTAGAGCGTCGTCGATTTACCGGCTCCGGTCGGACCGCAGACCAGCAGCAAGCCGTGCGGCTGATGCACGACTTCCTTGAGTTGCTCTTCCAGTTGTTTGCGGAAGCCGAGGTCGTCCAGCGTGCTGACCGAATTGGATTGGTCGAGGATACGCAGCGTCATCTTCTCGCCGTCGCGCGTTCCTTGGGTGGCGACGCGGAAGTCGATTTCGCGGCCGCCGGTGATGGCTCGAAAGCTGCCGTCCAGCGACTTGCGCTTCTCGGTGATGTCCATCGCCGCGAGGATCTTGAAGATGTTGACGACGTTGTCGCCCAGCGCCCGGTCGAACGGCTCGACGGCGTACATCACGCCATCGACGCGCAGACGGACTTGCAGTTCATCCTCTTTCGGTTCCATGTGGATGTCGGTCGCACGCTTAATGAGCGCGTCATAAACGAGCTCCTTGGCGGCGAGGAACCCGCGCGAGTTTTCAACCTGCGAGGTACGGCTGGTATCGCGGCGGCCGGTCGAAGTCTTGCCGACGAACTCGATGTCCGGGCCGAGCAATTGCTGCTTGAACTTCTTGCCCCCCAGAGAGAGACCCAGCCGCGCCGCCAATCGAAACGCGACGCTCTTGATGTGCTTGGGCGTCAGCAGCCGAGCCGACTCTGGCACGCAGGCGTTGCGTTCGCGGATATACAAACCCAGCGGCAGACCTTGCAGTGCCATGCTCAGAAAAAAGCCCAGTGCGAACGGAGCCATCGACACGCCGATGAGCATGGACGCCAAGCCCCCCGCGAAGAGCGCCGAGTTCCAGAACTCGCTGTTTACCTTCAGTGCGTTGCTGTCTTCGTTGACCCATTGTCCCAGCCAGATCCAGCCGAAGAATAACGCGAGGAACGGCAAGAACCTCCACAGGTTGAGATAGAAGCCAACCTGCGGCGCACCGCTGCGGCTCAACTCAATGGGCAGGTTGCCACGGAAGAACGGCGTGGGTGTCGCCGGAAACCGGTTCTGATCGAGAACCCTGGGTGCTGCGGCGGCGGGAGCGGCGTCGGGTTCGGCAGCGGACTTGTTCGCGGGGGCTGGCTGCGCGAGCGAAACACTGGCCATGACGAAGGTCAGCAGCAGACTGCCGACGATCCGCCCGCACCAGCGCGTTCGTTCCGATTCATTCCCATGACTGCGCATCATTGGCTACTACTCACCCGCCATCGACCGCACTCTCGGTCGTTGCGGCTAAAGCGTGAAATCCAGCCCGTTCAAGTGCGAGGCATGGTACTGGCGACGCGAATGACTGGCTAGTTTCGGTCTCGGCTCGACGAGAACATCGCGGGTGACATGCCGACGTCTACGATGCTGCACGCGCAGAGGACCGGCAGGTCGAGCCTTTCCAAAGCCGCGATCAACTCGTCGCTTTCACTGCCAGGATTGAGCCACACTTCGCGCGGCTGACAAGCGGCGATGTCGTCCAGCAGCATCAGCCCGATTTCCGGTGGCACGTACATGCTCACGCGGTCGATCGGCCGGACCGGAAGGTCTCGCAGCGAGTGATACGTGTGCAAGCCTTCGATCTCATCGGCGTGCGGATTGATCGGGAAGACTTGCCAGCCGGCTCGCGCGTGGGCACGCACCGACTTGTTGCCATACTTGTGGCGATCACGACTGGCTCCCAGAACGGCAACGGTTGGCATTGGGGCATCCTTTTCTGTTTGAGAAGACACTCACCCGAAGCGTCAGCGAGGGCGCGCGCTTCACCAGACATCGACGACCAAATCGGCGTTGCTTGAAGCGCACGCCCTCGCTGACGCTTCGGGTGACTTATTCAGCGTCCGAAATTATCAGTGTCCCACGGCCAGCGGGCGACGTTGGCAGCATTGCGATTGAGTCCCGCGCCGGTATGCTGTCTCCCCAGTTTCGGCCGCGTCAACCAAGCGGTCGTGAATCGTTCGCTATCGCTCGCGAACTCATGGTTTGGTTGTGTTTCAGGATGTGCTGCGAATGTCTTCCGATCCCTCTCTCACCCCCGCCGATCCCACCCTGACCACTGACTCGACTGCGGAGGCCAATCCACCCGCGGAAGAAGCGACACGCCGAGTCACGCTCAACCCCACCGGCACCGAAGAGTTCAAAGCGATCGGCTCGGTTGATCCCGCGAAGCTCGAACGGGGACGCGACATCGACGCCGAGGCCGAACGTGAAGCTCGGCCGATGCGCGAACTCTCGCAGCACGATCTGCCGATACCGCGGCAGACGAGCAGCGTCGAAATGCCCGTCGCACAAGAACTCGACGCCGCGCTGGAGGCCGAGATCAACGCCGCGATGGGGGGCGGAACAAGCTCGTCCGTCGGCGAGGTCGCCACAGTCACCGCACCGATCGCAGAGACGCCGCCCGAAGACACGCTCACGCAAGGCCGGAAGCTCAAGGGCAAGGTCGCGCTGCTGCATGGCGAAGATATGTTTCTGGATCTCGGATTCCGCTCGCAAGGCATCCTGCCGCTCAAGCAGTTCGAGGGCAAAGAAGTCCCGCCGGTCGGAACCGAATTGACCGTCGTCGTCCACAAGGTCAGCCCCGAAGAAGGACTGATTCACGTCAGCCTGCCCAGCGGCCGACAGAAGGTGCAAGGCAACTGGGACGCGGTGCAAGTCGGTTTGGTCGTCGATTGCATGGTCACGAAAACAAACAAGGGCGGATTGGAAGTCAACGTCGGTTCGCTGCGCGGCTTTCTGCCGTCGGGGCAAGTCGCTCTGCACTTCATCGAGAATCTCGATTCGTTCATCGGCCAGAAGTTGACGGTCAAAATTCTCGAAGCGAACAAAGCCAAGAAGAATCTCATCGTCAGCCGCCGCGCCTTGCTGCTCGAAGAACGCGCGGAAGCCGAACAAAAAATCCTCGCCACGCTGGAAGTCGGCCAGACGCTCGACGGCACCGTGAAGACGATCAAGGACTACGGAGCGTTCGTGGACTTGGGCGGAGTCGATGGCTTCATCCATATCGGCCAGATGAGTTGGCAGCACATCAAGCATCCCAAAGAGGTGCTCGGCGAAGGTCAGGCGGTGCAGGTCAAAGTCATCTCGATCAGCGAAGACAAAAAGAAAATCGGCTTGAGCGTCAAGCAGCTCAGCACCAGCCCGTGGGAGAACGCCGCGAGCAAGTACGCCGTTGGCGAGAAAGTGATCGGCACCGTCACACGCTTGACCGACTTCGGCGCATTCGTGCAACTGGAACCGGGCGTCGAGGGCATGGTTCACATCAGCGAACTGGACCACAAACGAGTCGCTCGCGTCGCAGACGTCGTCGCTGTCGGCCAGGAACTGGAACTGCAAGTCCGTGACGTCGATCCGATCAAACGGCGGATCGGCCTGTCGCTGAAGGCATTCAAGGCGAGACCAGAAGCTCCGCCACCTCCACCGGAAGAAGCGGCCGAACCAGCCGCCCCGCCGCCGAAACGGAAGACGCCGCTCAAGGGGGGCCGCGAGCGAGAAGAATCGAGCCGCGGCGGAATGTTCGGCAATCCGTCCGATTTCAAGTGACCAACGAGGGGTCGGCCAAGGTTATGAAAAGTTGGTCATGACGGAGTTTTTTTAAGGCCAGAAACCGGCTTGTTTTGTTTCACCGCTTTGCCCCAACGGGGCAAGACTCGATAGCCCAGGGCGCAGCCCTGGGTGACAAATCGACGAACATCGGTAAGCCCCAACGGGCAACGCCGTGAACGATTTGGCGTCGAAGAAAGCTGGGGTTTTAGAAACGAAGGAGAGAATAGAAAAGCCACATTCCTAACAGGACCAACTGAAAACGCTTCAGTCAGAAAGGAATCTGGCTCATGGATCGAAGGCAGAAGTCGAAGTCGGCGAAGCGAGAAAGACGGAACCGTTCGGTGAGACGGCGATCG
>CAMDDX010000230.1 GCA_945893075.1 Planctomyces sp. SH-PL62
GCGGTGATCGGGTCCGCTTCATCGGCATTCTTGGTCCACACATCGCGGATGATCGTGCCGTAGGCTCGCGCGACCTCGGCGGACGTTTGCGGCTTGGCGGCGACGAGTCCGTCGATGATCCGTTGGTCGATGCCGCGAGCCTTCCATTCTTCCGGCTTCAGCACCGGTTCGCGCATCAGGTCATGCCACGGGCCGAAGAGCGGGTCGTCGGCAAACGCTCGGCGAGCGATCAGTTGCCGCCAGCGTTTCGTGATCTGCGGCCGGAGCTGATCGGGGATCAACGACAGAAAGAAAATCGTGGTCTCGGAGACATCGGGTTCGGTCGTGGCGACCTGCACCAGATAATCCGGCGTCCGCTCGCGAGCGGTCTTCAGCGTCGAATCGTAATGAGCCTGCTGCTGGTCATAGACCTCTTTCAGTTTGGCGGCGAACTCTTGCTCGAACGCCTTGCCGGCTTCCGGGACGGGGGCGGTGCGCGGACGTTCCAGCGGCTCGATGCAGCTCGCGAAGACGCCGTACAGCGAGTAGTAGTCGGCCGTCGGGATCGGATCGAACTTGTGGTCGTGGCAGCGAGCACAACTGATGGTCAGGCCGAGGAAGCCGCGAGCGACCACGTCGATCTGGTCGTCGATCACGTCATGCCGATTGCTGTCGAACATGCGTCCGAGCGTCAGCAATCCCAGCGCCGCGAGGTCCGGCGAGTCCTCCGGCAACTTCAATCGGTCCGCGGCGAGCTGTTCGCGAACGAACTGATCGAACGGCTTGTCGTCGTTGAGCGCGCGGATCACATAATCGCGATAGGTGTAGGCGAACGGCCGGATGCGAGCGTCGCCGTACATCAACACGCCGTCCTTCGCGTCCGAGTATCTCGCCACGTCGAGCCAATGCCGGCCCCAGCGTTCGCCATACCGAGGGGACGCGAGCAGCTCTTGAATGAGCCGCGGAAAATCTTCGCGAGCCGTCGCGAGTTGCTTCTCCGTCGGCGGCAGGCCGATGAGATCAAACGTCGTCCGCCGCACGAGCGTCCGCATGTCGGCTGGTTCGGTCGCGACCAGATTGTTCTCGCGCAGTTTCCGTTCGATCAAGAAATCAATCGGATGAGCGTTCGGCTCAATCGCTGGCGGCGCGATCGGCTGAAAGGCCCAATGCCGCTGCGCCGCCGCTTCGATGTCGGTGACGATCTTGGCTCCCGTTCGTGGATCGTGAGCACCTTGCCGAATCCACGTCGTCAGGTCTTCGATTTGCGCGTCGCTCAGTTTTCCACCAGCTTCTTTCGGCGGCATCTTGAGCTGCGGATCACGATGCGAGACCGCTCGCATCAGCAAGCTCGCCGACGGATCGCCCGGCACGATCGCCGGACCACCTTGACCACCCTTTTCCCAGCCCGTTCGCGAATCCAGACGCAACTTGGCCGACGCTTCCGTGGGACCGTGACATTCATAGCAATGCTTCACGAGCAGCGGCCGAATCTTCTTCTCGAAGAACTCGACCGCACGCGCCGCATCGTCAGCACGAACGACACTATTGGTCGCGGCACCGACCATCATCACGCTGAGGAGGAATCTGACGGCCAACCGCAGCGAATTGTTTCGCCAGCGACTTGAGAGGGGATTCATGGTGGCTCCGGCAATCATTGTGCGAACTTGTAGAGGATCGCGTCCGTCCGCAGATACATGGCACCGTCCACGAATGCGGGGGTCGCGAACGTCTTGCCTGTCTTCGCAACTCCACGTCAATCATTCCAGATCAACACTTCCGAGACTCCGCTGCGCGACTGGCTACGATGGGTGAAGACGATGCGGGCTTTCGAGAATATTACCGGATCGAAGCGAGCTTCGTTCCATTGGCTGCCGAGCGGCTGTTCGGGGGATTTCTTGGCGTTGCCGACATCGCGCCACTCGGTGCCAGTCCAATGTTGGATCACATACGACGTCGGAGGCTGCACGCCGCCTCGGTCGTCGTAGATGGCGAGTTCAACTCGGCGGAATTCGACGTCGCGGCCGAAGTCGATCTCCAGCCAATCGGTCTCGGACTTCGATTCGTAACTGGTCCAGCGATTCATGGGCGACGGCAGGAACACCGTCTTGCCGTCGATGGCGCTGGCTGGCTTGCCGCCGAAGCGATCGGTGAACGAGGCCGATGCTTTGGGAAAACCGTCCGGCTTCGGGTTGTACGCCAGATTGCCGGCCGGGGGAGGAGCCGCTTCCATTGGCAATGGAACGTCGCCCCAGGCTTCGATCTCGGAGAGACCGGACTTGCCGTCGGGGCGATGATGCAGGGTGACTCGCAACTTCGCGACTTCGATCGGATCGAACTTCACGACGTTGGCGCGGTGACCTTGCGGTTTGTCGAGCATGTCGGATCGCGACTGGATCGGACGCCAGTCGTTGTCGATCAACGCTTCCAATTCGATCCGCTGCGGAGCACGCACCGTCGAGTCCTTCTCGCCGCTGTCATCGAGCGGATAGAGCTTCACCGTGTGAATCGTTCGCTTCACTCCGAAGTCGATGACGACTGAATCCCGTTCATTCGGCGAACCTTCGCATGTCCAGCGATTTGGTGGATGAGGGATGTACCAGAAGTTGCCGTCGTTCAACTTGCTGATCGATGTCTTGGGCGATGAGTACGACGCCGTCAGTCGCGGAAAGTATGTGCCGTCGTTGTTGACGACGAAGTTGGTTGGCACGAGACGCGGCGTGCTCGACGAAATCAGCCGCGGGGCGCTAGCCCCCGGTTTGGATGCGTCTACAGGTTTGGATGCGTCTAACCGGGGGCTAGCGCCCTGCGGCTGATGAAGCATTGCGGCACCGTGCTTGATGGCGATCCGTTCGAGCTTTGTGTGCGTGGCCGACTTCTTGCCATCGACCAACACATGCAGACCCGCGCCGAGTTTGTATCGCTCACCCGTCTTGTCCCACACGATGCTGACGCGATGGCCGCGATACGGGACATCGTCGAGTACGAAGTAATCCCAATCGGCCGGCGCGAGCGGATTCACTTCCAGCGTCTCATCATCGCGCGGAGTCAGACCGACCAGTCCCGTGATGACGAGATCGCAGAAGCCCGAATGGAAATAGTGCTCGGAGTGGTTGTAGCCGTCGTGTCCCTGGAACGAGCCGGTGTCGGGATGCAAGGCCTCGGCGAGATACGGCTTGCCGGTCTTGCGATGCGACTTCGCATAGATTTGCAGCAGCTTGAAGTAGTCGGCTTTCGACGTAGCGGCGTCGCTCCGCGACACCGAATCCGAGTCACGGAGTGACTCGGCTACGTTTCGCTGCACGACATTCGCCAGTGCCTTCAATGTCTGTGTCGTCGCATACGGCCACGATTGGCCACTCCACCAGCAGCACGACTTCTGCAACAGAAACATCGGATCGTTGCGCTCGACCGTCGAAGGTCCAAAGTCGGAATAGAAACCGTCCCGGTCCATCAGCTTCGACCAGGCGACGTCATACTTCATCAGCCGCTGAGCGCTAGCCCCGGTTGTTCGGCTCGAACCGGACGCTAGCGCGTTCCGGCTGATTTGCGGATCGAGCATGTTGAACTGCCAAGGCACATAGCCGATCAACTCGCGGCCGTGTGAATCTCCCGTGAATTGGCCGTCCTCGTACGTCTTCGTCAGCGCTTTGATCTTGTGGCCGTCGCGTTCCTCGTCGTTCTTGTAGACCGGAAAGAAGAATTGTCGCTGGTCGTCCCACAGCAGTTTCAGCATCGCCGCCTTGATCGAGTCGGCCTTCTTCTCAAACCGCTCGGCGATGTCGTCCTTCATCGCCAGCCGCGCCAGCTTCGCGATCGCCTCCGCGTCGGCCCACATGTAGGCGTTGAACGACGGCCGATAGCTCGGAGCGCCGCGCAGGATGTCCTTGGTCTGGCGGCTGTTGATGTTGAACTCCATGCCGTCGTCGTGACCGGTCTGCCAGAACAGGCCGACGCCTGGGACGAAGTGCCGCTGCTCCCAGCCTTCGTAGTTCTTGACCAAGTCCGGCAGCAGGTCGATCGCGAACTCATCGTCGCGATGCACCTGATTGACGGCCCACGCCGAATCCGCCAGCCACGTCGAATAGTTTCTCGGCTGAGCACCCGGCGTGCGGAACCAATACTTCAAATAGTCGCGAGCAATCCTTGGCTGCCGCAGCCATCGAGCCTCATAAAGTTGATGCCCCGCCGGACAACTGATGGCACCGTATGCTCCCGACCAAAACGGCCGGTCAATGAACTCGGTGAACGAGTAGCCGCTGTTCGGCGAGCCGTAAGTCAGATGCTTCGTCAGCAGTTCCCAGCGGTAGTAATAGGTCGTCGTGATGTCCGCATCGGGGCACTCGAAGAACGGAATCTGCTCGGCATACCAATCCCAGTCGCGGTTGTCCCAGAAGCTCTGGGCCTCAAGCTGCTGCTGCTTGTCGAGCACCTGAGCCGACGCCTCGCGAGAGGTCATCAGTGCATGCACGAGGAAAATCGCAATCACAAGTCGAATCAATGTCATGGTCAATCTCTAACAAAGTTGTCTAGCGGCGCGGTTCCATTCCCCACAGGTGTCGCACGAAGAAGTCTTGTCGGCGACGTGCGGCATAGGGCGACTCGCCGATGCCGTGGCCGCCGCCGGGGACGATGAGGAAATCGAAATCTTTGTCAGCATTGATGAGTGCGTTGACGACTTGCATGGTCGAGGCGGGATCGACGTTGTGGTCCAGCTCGCCGACGGTCAGCAGCAGCTTGCCTTGCAGCTTGTGAGCGTTCGTGACGTTCGATTGCTCGGCGTAGTGCGGGCCGAGCGGCCAGCCCATCCAGAGTTCGTTCCACCAGATCTTGTCCATGCGGTTGTCATGGCAGCCGCAGTCGGCCACCGCGACTTTGTAGAAGTCCGGGTGAGCCAGCACGGCTCGCAGTGCGCTCTGGCCTCCGGCTGAGCCGCCGTAGATGCCAACTCGTGAAAGATCCATCTGCGGGTACTTCGTGGCGGCCGCCTGCATCCAGCGAATGCGATCGGGGAAGCCGGAATCACCGAGGTTCTTGCAGCTCACGTCCTGAAATGCTTTCGATCGGTTGCTCGTCCCCATGCCATCGATCTGGACGACGATGAAGCCCAATTCGGCCAGCGTTTGCAGGTTGTAAAACGGCTGAAACCGCTTCGGCACGAACGAGCCATGCGGGCCGGCGTAGATCTGTTCGATGACCGGATATGTTTTGTCGGCTTCGGGATCGAAGTTGGTCGGTCGGAAGATCACACCGAAGATGTCGGTCTTGTCGTCGCGACCTTTCGCCACGAAGCGTTCGGGCGGCTTCCATCCGGTGGCGAGCAACGCGGACCAGTCTGCTCGTTCGAGTTCACAGACCAGCGATCCGTCTTTCACGCGACGCAATTCGGTGACCGGCGGCAGATCGACTCGCGAGTAGGTGTCGAGCAACAACTCGCGATCGGGTGAGTACTCGATCGAGTGCGTGCCGTCGCCGGTCGTGAGCCTCACGAGGTTCGAGCCGTCGAAGCCGATGCGGCACTCATGCACGAAGTACGGGTTTTGTGACGGATCAATCCCGCTCGCTCGAAACCAAATCTCGCGACGCTCGGCATCGACTCTTTCCACGCTGCGAACGATCCACTCACCGCGCGTGATCTGGTTCTTCACCGCACCCGTGGTCGCGTCGTAAAGGTAAAGATGATTCCAGCCGTCTCGCTCCGACATCCAGATGATCTCGCCAGTCTCATCGAGATCGTGCCGGAATTGCTTGTGAGCGTAATCAATGAAGGTCGGCTGTTGCTCGTCGATGATCGTTCGCGCATGGCCGGCGTCGGCATCGACCCCAATGACTCGCAGCACTTGATGACCGCGCTGGTTGTAGACGAACCGAAACTCGCGCGAGTCCGGCTGCCAGCGGAGGGCATCGATGCTCCACGGATTTGCGAACAGTTCGTCGGAGATCGGGATCTCTTTCCGCTCGGCCACGTCGAACAAGTGCGGCTTCGAGATCGGAATGCGGTCCCCCGGCTTCAGGTAATGAAACGCTTGCAGCTTCGGTTGAAGCTGATCGCGCGGCGAAGACTCGACAAGTTGCACTTGCCGATCGTCGCCGGCTTGAGTCCGCATCACGACCACGCGGCGACTGTCGGGAGACCAGAACGCCGCTCCCGAATACGCATCGTCGAGCTTCCCTTCCTGGCTGAGCGACGCCTCTTCACCACTCTTGCGATCGCGCAGCACGACGTTGTGATCTTTCACGAGCGCCGTCCATTTTCCATCGGGCGAATCGGCATTCGAGTTGCCTCGCGGCGGTGCCGGTCGCTGATTCGGCTTTGGCTTGCGGACTCCATCAATGATGGCTCGACCGGCTGTCTCGGTGGCTTCAAAGATTCCGAGCGTCTTCCCGTCCGCCGCCGCCACCAACCAAACGTGACCGGCGAAAGTGTGTTGCTCATGCTCTTCACCCGGCTTGAGCGTCGCATACGCCTTGCGTCCGCCGTCGGCATCGAGCCAGAAAACCTGAACCGCTTCCTTCGTCCGATTGATGAACCGCAGCGACGTTTCTTCGCCCGTCCGCCGAGACGGCCGCGGCTCATCGAGCATCGGCAGCGACTCGGCCGCCGCGTCTCCGGGACCGAGTTCGCGCAACTCGTACTTCGCCAACAAACACTCCCGTCGCTTGCCGCCGACCGAGAATCGCAACGTCGCGAGTGGATCATCAAAGCCGATCTCCTCGAACGGCAATCGCTCCGCCGTGATTTCTTTCTTCAACGCTTTGCCGAGCGCACTCGCCAGTCGCGAGTGATCGAAGGCCGATCGCCGTTCACCAGCCGCCGCATCGACCAACACAAACTCGCGCGATCCCTGACCCAAATCATTGCGATACCAAAACCGCTGATTGCCGCTGAGCCAACGCGGACGCACCGCCCCCTTGAAAACCTTGTCCCGCGTCAGCGCCGACAACTGGGTGGCGCGATCATAGTCCGCTCGCGTCCCTTGAGCGTTCGCGTCCGGCAACGACACCGCCAACCACAAGAGAAACGTCAGCAGGCCAACCGCAGTGGGGATTTCAAAACCGTAGCCACGTTCGCCAGAACGTGGGCAAACCACCGCAAACCCCACGTTCTGGCGAACGTGGTTACGGTACAGGAAGAGGCTAACGGTATTCACAGATTCAACCGCCGGGCTTGGATTGAGTGGTGAGTTGTTGGTCCGACTCCGCAGTCAGCGCCACGATGAGCCGAACGACGACCAAAGTGAGTGATGGTCACTTCCAACTCCAAGAAGTCAACTCGTATGGATTCGGCCTCCATGCCTGCTCCCACACAATGGCCTCCGCTGTCCGTTGGAGGCTGCCATTTTCCTTCACGCTGAGTGTCAGTCGATAATTTGTGCCTGCGACAACCTGTTGCTCGGCTCGAAGAATCTTCAGAAGTTGCAGTTTGCTTGGCTGTTGATCGCCTCGCTGCTGGATCTTTTCCGATTGCGCGTTGATTGCGAACTCTGCCGCTTTCATCACATCGTTGTCAGTGACTGGTACGTTCGCATATCCGCCAACCATCGGCATCGGCTCTTTCGTGCAGACGACAACGAAAGCGCAAAGAGCGAAAGCACAGAGAGTGATCAGCAATACGAATTTGGTTCGGTTCATCTGAGTGCCCGAATGTCGCCCAACGACACCGTTCACCGGGCCGCGGCGAACGACATTGATTTCAGAAACCGCGCGGCCCGCGGCTCCGTGTGCAACGGTTTGTGATGCGACCACCGTCACGCGTGCTCACCATCCGGATTTGACGTTCTCGACTTTTTCGATCCGCCACATCCCGTCCGCTCGTACGAGTTCATAATCGCGCATGCACTCAAACACGTTGTGGTCACCCACTCCGACGATGGCATGGTCTTTTCGGATCGCGGATATGGCGATTAGATATCGCTCGTCACGGTCACGCACGAGTTGCTCGATGGCTTTCAGGTCGGCATCGCTGAGTGTGCGACCGTTGTTGATCATCGGCCAACGGCCCCATTCCTCCCGCAGTGGGCGTTGTTTCAATTTGATGACAAATGGCTTGGCGAGCCGTTCTTTGAACCCCTCGACGGATGCCACCCGATTCGCACCCAACCGAGCATTGACCTTCGAGGGGTCATCGTTCTCTTTCGTGCAATAGGAAATTAGCGCGTAACGATCGGGCACATGTTCGTAGAACGGCGAATCCCATTGGTTTGTGAGCTCGTTGAACCAGACTTTGGCAGTCAAATAAAGCGGTCCGCCGAAGTCTTCGCTGGAAAACGCGATCTTCACTGCCGGCAACTTGAATTGGTTCTTCCCAACCTGCTTCAAATAGAGCCTTGCGGTACTTGGTTGAGCACCATTCACGCGGATTGCAGCCAGATTAATCGCTTTCCCCAGATCGGAATGATGCAGTGAGAAGATCACACACCCAACTGTGATATCGTCTCGTGTGGGATTGAAGGTCAGTGTTTGGGCAGGAAGATCAATGACCTCCGCGAGTCGTATCTCGGCAGAAGTGCTGTCCTCCGCTGGCTCGCCCAACGCCTGATGGGGGCAAACCGTTGCAGACAGTGCAATCACAACGAGGACGCGGACTGATGCGTAAAGGTGTTTCATATTTGTAGTCGCATAACAGTTAAGTGACCCGCGCGCGATCTAACACCGATCGACAGTTCGCGACTCGCTCCGGATTGACATCAGAATGGCGTTGCTTCGACGTGGAAACAAGCGGTGAGCGAGGTAAGTTCGTCAAGACGCGGCCGTGATCGATCACGCGCGGCCTATCCAGGTGTCGGCTGTGCGCGGGCGAGTTCGTCTCCTTGCGGAACTGTCATTGACGAACTCGATTCTCATTCGTGTCGCAGACATTAGCCGCGCGGCTGATTTGTGGAATGCGGATCAGGTCGCGACATGCCAGACGTGATGACTCTGCCGGCCGTCGCCCAATGGCACTCGCTTCGATTGTCCTGTATCTCTCTTTCGCCTCTTCCCAGCAGAGCCGCTGCTACGCGCTCCAGCTTGTCGGAGTCCAGAAGCCAGTCTGCCAGCGGTCTTTGGTTTGATATTCGCGGACCAGCAGCTTGCCGCCGCGCGACTCGACGTAAAAGAACGCCTGGGCGTCGCTGGCGAAGTGGCTGGAGTTGTCGTTGTTGAAGACTCGAATGCCGGAGTTCGCCTTGACCGATGCTCCATCCCATTGGAAGACCGATCGAGCATGCGTGTGGCCGTAGAGAATACCGGCAACCTTGTAGTTTTTGATCGCTTCGTGAAAGGCATGCACGTCGCACGGATCCCACTCTTTGCTATCCGGGGCCGCTTGCGGATCGCAGGCCACCGAGTAGCGAGCGATATCGACATGATGCGTCAGGACGACGGGCCGCCCGCTCTCGCCGACATGTTTTTTCAGGTCGCTGACGAGGAACGTCAAACTGTCGAGCGCGGCATACCTGCGCCGCCGACTCACCGCCGCATCGGTCCCGACGATCAGGCCCAGATTGACGAAGTGCGTCCCGCCCCAGTCCCACGAGTAATGCACGCCGTTGTCCGACACGTTGACCACTCCGGGACGCGACTTGTTGCGTTCTTTGATCGTGTCGATGAACGAACCGCCGCCGTGCGGTGAGTCGTGATTGCCGGCGATCTCAAACACCGGATACTTCAGGCGTCCGTCTTTGCCGGTCAGTCCGTAGTCCTCACGGAAACGAGCGAGTTCCGTTCTCTGCATCTCGTTCTGAGTGGCTCCGTTCTTGTCACCGGTGTCGATGACATCGCCGACATGAATGACTCCCGCCGGAGCCAGCACCTTGCCGCCTTCCGCTGCTTCGGGAATCTCGGTCCCCGTCAATTGATTGAGCGTCTCGACCAGCCGCCCGCAAACGTCCGCCGACTTGGCGTCGATCTCCGCAGGCCGCTCGCGATTGGCGAGGTAATGCGTATCGCCGACGACAAAGAATGCCGTCTCCAAAGCGGACGTCTCGTCAGCCAACGCGCCGGGGAATGCTCGCAGTCCAACAGCAGTCGCAGTTGCGCCAGCGGCGGTTTGTTGCAAGAAGGCTCGTCGTGTGAGCGGTCGCGTCGATGAGGTCATTGTCATGTTCGATGGTGCCTTCGTGAGGAGTCGATCGTCGATCAGTAGGTGCCAACCCTCAGCGTACTTTCTTGGAGATCGCGGCGAACAGGGTCTCGGCAATCAGCTTCATTCCCGTGTCACTGGGGTGCCCGCCGCCGGTCGGTATTTGTTCGGAACCGGCGGCTAGCGCCTTGCCGCTCACGATTCAATGCCGCAATTCGAATACTCGAACAGGACGCTCGCGCGTTCCGGCTTATGGCTTGAAGTTCGGATGTGCTGAATCACCCAGCGATTCGAGGTAGGCCAGCAAATCCAAAATCTCTTCTTTGGTGAGCGTGTTGAGCAAGCCGGCGGGCATCGGTGAGACCTTGGAAAGCGAACGGGACTCGATCTCCGACTTCTTGATCGTGACGGTTTCAGGCTCCAGCGGATTCTTGCGAAGCACGACCTTCTCCGGAGTCTCCTCAACGATTCGTCCGATGTGTCCCTTGCCGTCGGACGTTTCGATCGCGGCATTCATGTATTGTTCGGAGAGGACTTTGGAGGGCTCGGTGGACGATTCCAAAATGTCCTGTCGCTTGAAGCGTGTGGAGACCGCCGTCAGGTCGGGACCGATCATGCCGCCTCGATCGCCATAGCGATGGCAGGCCGCGCATTGCGCTTCAACATACAGATCGCGGCCGCGCGAAAAGTTGCGCCCCTTGCTCACTTGAGTCAGCAGCGGTTGCAGATCGGCCGTCGTCCATTCTTGGACCACTTTGCGCGGCGGCCCTTTAGGAAGCAGCGGCTTACCCGGCTGCGACGCGGTGTACTTCGACAAGAGGTCGTTGAGCGCAAGGATCTCTTCCGGCGACATGGTGAACTTGGCCGCTTCGTGAGCATGAGACATGAAGTTTGAGAAACTGGCACCGTTGTTGAAGCGAATGCCCGCGTCTTCAAACCATTTCACGACGTGCGCGGGATGGTCGGTCGAGCGACCGGCGTTCCACCACGACAGGTATGTCTTGCGAAGATCGACGGTCCATCCCGTCTTGATGTTTCGCAGGTGCATGGCGTAGGCCACTTGCTCTTCTTGCGTCGGCGCAGCCTTCATGAGTGCGACGGTCTTGGCAACAACAGTCGGTGCATTCAGGGCGAGCAGAACCTGCGACAGCTCGCGATTCACGAATTCGCTCGTGGCCGGATACTGTGGATCGAGGTCTGCGATGATCTGCTTCGCGACATCGCCGGTCGGAACTCCCTGCCGTGCGATCGAGACTTCAATCACGCGCAACTTGGCGAGCGCTTGCCCTTCCGTGAATTTGTCGGATGGAATCGAAGTCAGCGCTTTCAAAATCGCCGGTTGAGTCTCAGCAGCTCCCAGACGAGCGAGCGCCAGCAGTGCGGTGTATGCGGCATGCGGCTGCTTCTCGGCCAGCGCTTTCGCCTGCCATTCGGCCACGGGATTGCGTTCAACCGCCAGACGCGCCGCGTAGCGAATGGAGCGATCCGCGTGATTCAAATGAGGCCACGCGAACTCGACCGTCGCGGGATCGGCATTGATATTCAACGACTCCAACTTGTGGCGCAGCCCTCGCAGTTCGCGGCCGGCTTTGTCTTGGAGGTCAATTGAGGCGAGCGGTGTCGCGGGCTCTGTGCCGGTGTAAGTGACGCGGAACAAACTCGCCTGAGTCCCCCGACCGCCGATCGTGAAATACATCGCACCGTCGTCGCCGATGACGACATCGGTCAGGTTCAGCGGCGTCTTGCCACCCGTCCCTTTGAGCGATTTGGGAGCGACGAAATTCTCAAACGTACCCGAGTAGCTGCCGCCGCTGGGTGTCAGATGCACGGCGATGAGACGGCCGTACGTCCAATCGCAAATGTAAAACGCCTTCTGATACTTCGCTGGGAATTTCGAGCCGGTGCCAAAGGCGACTCCCGTCGGACATCCAATGCCGATCGTCGTCGCGTGAGGCAGGCCGTCAGAGTAATACTCAGGCCACTTGGCGCTCCCTTCGCGGAAGCCGTTGTCGCCACCGCGGACGGAATGGAAGACATGCACCGGACGATACCAAGGGGCACCCCAGTCCCATTCCATGTCGCTGTCGAAGCCAAACAATTCCCCATCGGCATTGAACCCGATGTCATAGGCATTCCGTTGGCCCGCGGAAAATAACTCGGCGTTCTTCCCGTCCAAGTCCATCCGCGCCACAAACCCACCCGGCGGTTGCCGACCGGCTCCGAAACCGTTTCCGTCTTCGGCTCGCTTCAGCGCCAGATCGTCTCCGTAGACGCGATGCGGAGAAGTTGGCACCAGATCATTGGGGACATCGACGAAATTTCCGCAGACGATGTAGAGCTTCTTGTCCGCCCCCAGCACGATGCCATGCGCACCATGCTCGCCCGCGCCGCCGCGCCACTCGCGCAGGCATTCGACGTCGTCGTAGCTGTCGTCCCCCTTCGTGTCCTGGCAGCGAAACAGGCAGTACTTACCGTCCTTACCAGCGCCGTTGAGATACAGCACATTCTCAACGAAGAGCATCCCCATCGTTTCAGTGACGGGAATCTGCAGCGTCTCCTCTTTGACGACCTTGCCGCCGTCGAGCGTCACGCGCACGATCGCCTGGCCTCGCTGACCACCCAGCAGCAGACGT
>CAMDDX010000231.1 GCA_945893075.1 Planctomyces sp. SH-PL62
CGCTAGCCCCGGTTCATGCCGTGTAACCGGGGCTAGCGCCGCGCGGCTAATTTCTGTGACACGGATTAGCCCCAACGGGGCGCAACGCGATCTCACAAGACCAAGTTGCGCCCCGTTGGGGCTTCAAGTCGTCATGGTCCGCAAACCCAGGCCGTTGGCCTGGGCTGTCGAGTTTCGCACCTTTGGTGCTGAGAACTCGCACCTTTGGTGCGAAGAATCAGGCGGCCTCAATGAGAATCGTCGGTGTTGTTCCTCGTCCCCTAAGCCGCCTTGCCCTGCCGAGTGGTTTGACCACACAGCCGGTCGCGGCCGCCGGAACGATGTTGCTCGGCCAGACGCGCGAGTCCCTCGCTCAGCATCGGCATCGAGCAGTCGTACTCGGCGCGGAAGCGGCGTGTTTGCAGCGATGCCTCGCCGCGGCCGAAGCCGGTTGGTCGTGCGGCGAGCTCGCGGATCGTGCGCGAGGCGGGGGTGCCCAGTTCAAACGCCGACGCTAACTGTTTCGCGAATTGATACGGGCTGACTCGTTCGGCTCCGGCGATGTGGAACACGCCGGTCAGTTCGTCTTCGAGTGCTGGAGCGAGATAGTCCGCCAGATCGCTGGCGAGGATCGGTGTTCCGTGGCAGATCGGGTCGAGTTCGAGCGCGCGGTTGTTCTCCAGCGCCGACAGGACCGATTCGAGCCAGCCCTGTTCGCCAGAGGGGCTCCAGCCGAAAGCGTTCGTGCGCACGATCAGCGACTTCGCACACACCTCACGGACGCGCGTCTCGATGCGGCGAATCTCGGTTGCTTCGACGCTGTCGCACAGGGCGACGCAGCTCTCGTCATGAAACATCCACGGCCCGGTGAAGACCGCGTCTGAGGAGATCATGGTGAAATGTAACTCGGCTTGAGCGGCGGCAGCGGCCCACAGTTCGGTGTCGGTGTTCGCGAAGGACGGACCGGCTGGCTCCCAAGTCGATCGGGCGGCTGCCCCGCAAAAGATGACATGAGTCGCTCGCGTCTGCTGAAGACACTGACGGATCCCCTCGGCCGAAGTCCGCTCAAGGCTCGTGCGTTCGCAACCTGCCAGACTGATGCCTGAACTCGCCGAGAGTCCGATGACACGTTCCTGCTCGGACCAGCTCGCGGCCAGATTCGCACCGACCACCGTCTCGACACCGACGATCAAGAATGTCTTCACGCTAAGCCTCCCTGCATGCGCGTGTGAGAAATAACTCCGAGCGACTGGGCGTTCGGTCTCGCTGCGGCGGGGTCAGGAGACCCGCGCCGAACGAGTGCGGCGGTTTATAGACCTGCCATTCGAATCGCCACAACGGCAATTTCTGCGTGTGGAGTGAGTCAGCCATCCTCCCATTCGCTGGCTCCTTAAATTCGCTGTCGAATCCTGTCCTTGCCTGGAACGCGGCCAAGTCTGCGGATCGGACAAAACCTCGACAGCGAATTTAAGGAGCCAGCGAATGGGACGCCTGCGGAAGTTCTCGTGACCGCGCGTGGCATCCGCGTCTGGCCAAGAATCGCCGAGCGCGTCGTGCGTTCCGCAGTTCCGGCCTCGTCTTGCCGCTGGTCTTCGTCTCGGCATAGATTCCTGCCCCTTCCGGCCGGGGCTTGCTTGGCCGCACACGTTGAGATTGCCAGCGAGAGTTTCATGCCGACCGATTCGTCCGACCGCCACGCGACTGCTTTCAGCGAGTTTCTGCGGTCGTGGACACGCCTGATTGCGGTTCGGCCGTGGGTCACCGTGTTGTTGCTGGTGGTGGTCTGCGTGGCCAGCGGGATCTACACATCGCGGAACCTGAAGTTCAAAAACGACCGCGACGACCTGATCGATCCGCAGGCGGATTTTCATAAGCGCTGGTTGAAGTACACGAAAAGTTTTGGCGAGTCGTCGGACATCGTCATCGTGGTCGAAGGCCGGATGCCGGAAGACATCGTCCCGGTGCTCGATGACTTGGGCGCGCGGCTGACAGCCGACGATCAGCACTTCCGCAATGTGCTGTATCGCATCGAGCACGATCAACTGCGGCGGAAGGGCTTGCAGTTTCTTTCGTCGGAGCAGTTGGAAATGTGTCTGGCGCAGCTCCGCGAAATGCGGCCGGTGATTCAAGGGGACTATGACGCGGTCAATCTCGAACGAGTCATCTCGCAGTTGCTGCACCGGCTGAATCTGTTGCGCTTCACGGCGGCCGCGACAGGGACAGACACGTCGCGCTTGCCTGGGCCGTCCAACGAGCAGGTCATTCAATTGATCAGCCAGCACGTGACCTCGCTGGCGACGAGCATGACCGCCGCGCTGAAGAATCCCGACGATGCTCGCAATCCGTGGCCGCAGTTGGTGAAGGTCGATGGAGACATGTCCGCCGCTGCGATGAAGCCCACCTATTTTCTGAACGATCGCGGCACACAGGGTTTCTTGCAGGTCGTGCCAATCGTGGACAAGTCTGACTTCAACGGCGCGTCGGTCGCCATTCAGCGGCTACGCGAGATCCTCGCCGACGTGAAGCCGGATCACCCGCATGTGCGGATCGGGCTGACCGGCATCCCGGTGCTCGAAAATGATGAGATGCTGCGGTCGCAGCGCGACATGACGCTTTCGACCATCGTGTCGGCGGTGGGCGTGTTGCTGCTGCTGTTGGCTGGCTTTCATGGGTATCGGCATCCGTTGCTGGCGATGGTCATGCTGGCGGTGGGCTTGTTGTGGTCGTGCGCGTATGCGACGGCCGTGGTCGGGCATCTGACGATCCTCTCCGCCGCCTTCGCTGCGATCCTGATGGGACTGGGGATCGACTTTGCGATCGTCTATCTGTCGCGGTATCTCGAACTGCGGCACGAAGGACAATCGTTGGACGACGCTTTAGGGAACACATCCGCGTCGATCGGTGCGAGCATCTTCACGGCGGCGATCACCACCGGTCTGGCGTTTTACTGCGCGACCTTCACGAAGTTTCTGGGAGTCGCCGAACTCGGAATGATCGCCGGTGGTGGCGTGCTGTTGTGTGCGTTGGCGGCGTTCTTCGTGCTGCCGCCACTGCTGCGTCTGGCGGATCGCAATGTCGCGCCGGCTCAGTTGCCGACGCCCATTCAAGGGAACGCGCTGCGCTGGGCGACGCGGCGATATCCGTGGTTCGTGGCACTGAGCGGCTTGCTGCTGACGGTGTGCTTGGGAGCCCAGGCGTTTCAATGGAATGGCGGCCGGCCGAGCTTTGCCATCGGTTACGACTACAACCTGCTGAACTTGCAAGCCAACGGCGTCGAGTCGGTCGATCTGCAACACCGCATGTTCCGCGAATCGAAAAGTTCGCTGCTGTTCGCCGTCTGCCTGGCCGACTCGGCCGAGGATGCGCGGCGGTTGAAAAAACAATTTGAAGAGCTGCCGACCGTTCGCAAAGTCGAGGAACTCGCCTCGCATCTGCCAGCGACGAACCTCGCCGAGACGAGACTGCTGATCCAAGCGGCGCATGCGGAGGTCGCGCGTCTGGCTCCAGTGAGCTACGAACCGCGCGAGGTCAATCCCGAGGCGCTCGGCAAGCTGATCGAACGCCTGCACGATGCGTTGGATCGCAACCCGGAATCGTGGGCTCAACAAGCTGCGGCCTCGTTGAATGAATTTCTGGACCGCTTCGAGTCGTTACCGCTGGAACGTCAAATTCGCTTCTTGAATGAGTTCCAAGGGCGCATGAATGTCGCTTTGCACGGTCAGTTGCAGACGCTGGCCGATGCCTCGGATTCCGATCCGATCACTTTGGCCGACTTCCCGAAGGAGTTGGTCTCGCGATACGTCAGCCCGGAAGGGAAATGGCAATTGCAGATCTTCCCGAAGGAACAAGTCTGGGACATCGGCCCGCTCCGCGAGTTTGTCGAAGATGTCCGCTCGATCGACCCGGAGGTCACCGGCACGCCGCTGCAAAACTACGAAGCGTCGCGGCAGATTATGCAGAGCTATCAAGACGCCGCCGCGTATGCCTTCGTCGCCATCTGCCTGACGTTGCTGATCGACTTGCTGGGCCGCGAGCAGGCAGTGCGTGTGCTGCTGCCTCCGGCTCTTCTGATGGCGATCGTCGTGGGGATGTGCCGCTGGCAACGGATCGAGGTTCGCTGGGAATTGCTGAGCGGTCTGTATCTGGCGATGGTGGTGACGATCGCCTCGTTGGTCGATTCGTCGGCCGTGTTTTTTGCGCTGCTGGCGTTGCTGCCTCCGCTGGGGGGCGCGGCGATCATGTTCGGTGTCATGCGTTTGATTCGAGTCGACTTGAACCCCGCGAATCTGATCGTGCTGCCGCTGCTGTTGGGGATCGGCGTCGATGGCGGCGTGCATGTCGTCCACGATTTCCGCTGGCAGACGAAGCGCCGCTATCGCATCTCGCCCAGCATCATCAATTCGCTGGTGCTAACCTCGACCACCACGATGGTCGGCTTCGGCAGCATGTTGCTGGCGGCGCATCGCGGGCTGTACACGTTCGGCCTCGTGCTGACGATCGGCGTGGCAAGCTGCGTCTTCATATCGCTGATCCCGCTACCGGCGATCCTCACCCTGCTGGATCGCCGCCGCCGAGCGACATCGGTCCGTCACTCACGATTCTTTACCGCGCCGGCTCCTAAGCCGAGCGGCACGGGACATGCCCCGCGAGGCCCGGTTCACTATCCCGTTACCGTGCCGAAAGTCTGATCGGGCACTGTTCCGTAATTTCTGTCGCAGCGAAGCCGCAGATACGTAGCCGTCATCGCTCCGCGTGACGAGCTTAATCGCCAAACAGAGTCGATAAAGCGTTCGGCGTCAGTGAAACGTTCGGCTCGTCACGCGGAGCGATGACGGCTACGTAAGATCGCCTCACCGCGCCAGCGGCCGGTACTTGATGCGGTGCGGTTGATCGGCGTCGGCTCCCAGCCGTTCGTGTTTCTGTTGCTCGTACATCTTGTAGTTTCCTTCGAACCAATACGTCTGGCTGTCACCCTCGAAGGCCAGGATGTGCGTGGCGATGCGGTCCAGGAACCAGCGATCGTGGCTGGTCACGATCACGCAGCCGCCAAAGCTGGAAAGACCTTCTTCCAATGCACGCAGCGTTTCGATGTCGAGATCGTTCGTCGGTTCGTCGAGCAGAATCACATTGCCGCCGCGTCGCAGCAGCTTGGCGAGATGTACTCGGTTGCGTTCGCCGCCCGAGAGTTGCTTGACCATCTTCTGCTGGTCCGGGCCTTTGAAGTTGAACCGGCCGCAGTAACTCCGAGCGTGAATCTTCAGACCGCCGACTTCCAGAATGTCGGCTCCACCCGAGATTTCGTCATAGACGCTCTTGTCTCCATCCAGCGTGTCACGCGACTGATCGACATACGCCAGCTCGACCGCGTTGCCGATGCGCAGCGAACCGCTGTCCGGCTGCTCTTGTCCCATAATCATTTTGAAGAGCGTCGTCTTGCCGGCCCCATTCGGCCCGATCACGCCGATGATGCCGCCGCGCGGAAGATTGAACTCCATGTTCTCGAACAGCAATCGGTCGCCGAAGCTCTTGGTCAACTTCTCCGCGCGAATGACCAAATCGCCCAGCGGTTTTCCCGGCGGAATTTGAAACGCCGCGGTGTCGTCCGCTCCTTGGTACTGCTGCGATCGCAATTCCTCGTAACGCTGCATGCGGGCCTTGTTCTTCGTCGCCTGAGCCTTCGGCGACATGCGGACCCACTCCAACTCGCGAGCCAATTCCTTCTGACGCTTGGACTCTTTGTTTTCCTCAACCTTCATCCGCGCGTACTTCTGCTCCAGCCACGACGAGTAATTCCCCTCGAACGGCATCCCCTTGCCGCGATCCAGTTCCAAGATCCACTGCGCAACGTTGTCGAGGAAATACCGATCGTGCGTCACCGCGACGACCGTCCCCGCGAAGTGTTCGAGAAATTTTTCGAGCCACGCGACCGATTCAGCGTCGAGATGGTTCGTCGGCTCGTCGAGCAACAGCAGGTCCGGATTCTGCAACAGAATGTGACACAGCGACACGCGCCGCTTCTCACCACCGGAGAGCGTCGCGATCTCCGCATCGTCAGGCGGCAATCGCATCGCGTCTTTCGCCACATCGAGCGTGCGATCCAACTCCCACAAGTTGTCGTGGTCGATCTTGTCCTGACACTTGGATTGCTCCGCCAACACCTTATCCATCTCGTCCGGTTCCAGCGGCTCGCCCAACTTCAAGTTGAGTTCGTTGTACCGTTCGAGCAGCGCGTGCGATTCGGCAACCGCGTCATTGATGCAATCGGCAACGGTCTTGTACTTGTCGAGATGCGGCTCCTGCGCGAAGTACCCGATCTTGATCCCCTTGGCCGGCCGGACCTCCCCCATGTAGTCCTTGTCCTCACCCGCCATGATCCGCAGCAGCGTGCTCTTGCCCGACCCGTTGTTGCCGAGCACGCCGATCTTGGCTCCCGGATAAAACGCCAGCCAAATGTTGCTAAGGACTTCTTTCTCCTCATACATCCGGGTCAGCGCTTCAATCGTAAAAATGTAATTGTCAGCCATGTTTCCCCTTTGGAGTGCGGTGTGTCAGCACCGCTTTTCATCGCGGCGAAGCCGCTTTCTTTCGTTATCAAAACCAAAAGCGGCTGCGCCGCAATCCAAAGCGGTGCTGACACACCGCACTCCAAAATTTGGGCCGCGAGTGATAGCACCTTCCCAGAAAAACCCAAGGCATCCGGCCAAAGAAGCTACCGCAACAGATGCCACATTCCGTAAGCCACCGGCCCCGCCAGCAAGAGGCTATCCATCAAATCGAGCAAACCGCCGAATCCCGGCAGCAACGCAGGAGCATCTTTGACTCCGACATCCCGCTTGATGAGCGATTCCGCCAGGTCTCCGATCAAACCGGCAAAACCGACAACAACTCCAAACTCAGCGGCCGACGCAACGCCCCACGGTTTCCATAACGACGAAATCATCGGCCCCAACCAGCACAGCCACCCCACCGAACACAGACCCGCCGTCACGAGGTGCCCTACTCCGCCAGCCCAGGTCTTTCCGGGACTCAACTTCGGCGTCATCTTGGGGCCGCCGATCAGCCGTCCGAACGTGTAAGCACCGATGTCTCCCGACTTGGCCGCAACCACCAACGCACCGAGCGCAAGATATCCCTCAGTCGCTCTCGTCTCCCAGCGTAGTTGAACGGTGATCGCCAGGAAGACTCCGATGTACGTCACTGCAAACAATTCGACTCCGAGCGTCGCCAGATGCCGACCAAGACGCGGTTGAGTTTCACCATCGTTCTCCGGCAACGGAAAACGCACGACGCTGATGAACAGCAGCAACACAGCAATCGCACAATACAGCACAATCAACACGTCAGGAGCTTGATTCCAAATAAAGCCGTCTGAGTGCGTCATGTACCAAATGGGTTGCCATCCCACAGTGATGATCGCCCATGTCGCCGCGATCATCAACAACACGTTTGGACGGCAGCCAACGGCACGAGACAACTCAGCAACTTCCCAAACACAACGAGCAGAGAGCAGGATGAGCAGCCAATAAAGAATCGGCGCGTTCCCCCCAAGATGATGATCGAACGCGAACAACGCGATCGTTCCTGGGATGAGCAGCGCGGACATCAGCAGGCGGTGTTTCAACATGTCCGCTTACCTCGACAGTCCGCCGAAGCGGCGTTCGCGATTCGCATAGTCGCGCAAGGCGTCGTACAAATCGGTGGGACGAAACTCCGGCCAACATTTGGACGTGACCCAGAACTCGGCGTAGCTGGCTTGCCACAACAAGTAGTTGCTCATCCGCATCTCGCCGGCCGTGCGGATCACCAGATCGGGATCGGGCATCCCGGCAGTGTCGAGATGCTCGGCGATCTGCTCTTCGTCGATCGCGTCCACCGTCAGCGAACCGTCGCGCAGTCGAGTTGCGATGCGGCGAAAGGCATCGACCAGTTCCTGACGACCGCCGTAGTTCACGGCAAGGCACAGTCGAGTACCACGATTGTTGCGGCTGATCTCTGCCGTCTTGGCGACTTCTCGCAGCACGCCGTCGGACAAGCCTTCGCGGCGGCCGATCACCGCGAATCGCAAATCCTGCCGCATGATCTCGGACCGTTCCTCGACGAGGTATTGCTCCAGCAATCGCATCAGCATGTCGAGTTCGCGTTGCGGGCGTTTCCAGTTTTCGCTCGACAAGCAATACAGCGTGAGCTGTTCGAGGCCGAGTTCCGCGCACTCTTCAATGGTCTCGCGAACGGAGCGGACTCCACGACGATGCCCTTCGATGCGCGGGAAACCGCGTGCTTTCGCCCAGCGGCCGTTGCCGTCCATGATGATTGCGATGTGTTTCGGCAATTTCTCGGCCGAAAGGCCCAAATCGCTCAATCGGCGAGCCGCTTTAATCGCATCAAAAGGCACGGCGTTCTTCGCCTCCTGAGCCAGAACGATTCATGAGCCGCAGGGCGCTAGCCCCGGTTACAGAAAACCGGACGCTAGCGCGTTCCGGCTGATCGAATTCGTGGCCCATGAACAATCCAGATCACAGTGCGGTGGCCGGAACCAGCGGTTCGACGACCGGCTGCGTGGCTTCCGTCTCGGCGAGCATCCCGCCATCTCCATCGCCGAAGTACACCATCTCTTCTCGGTAGTACGGAGCTTGATTCGGTGTTTCAATTCCCAGTCGCACGCGGTTGTGCTGAATCTCCAAAACTGTCACTCGAACGTTGTCATCAATCACCAATCCCTCGTTGACACTGCGGGAGATGATCTGCATATCGAATTCCCCTGAGAAACGTTGGAGAAGAGAAGAAGTCAAACAAGATCACATGAAGCGAGGCGGCATTCTGACTTCGCCAACACAACAGAGCAAGCGGCCAACATCACGAAAAAAATCTTTGTCGAGAGCGCATAAAAAATCTTGACAGATGGAACTCCATCGACACGTTTCCGTTTTGATCGATCACATTTTGTGGAGCACGTTCGGTGACCGAACACAAGCCAACAGCCGACATGACAAGCACGTCACGACGACGACTCGAGCTGATCATCTCACCGGCCATCGACGATGAGCGATTACGACGCCTGCATGAGATCACCTCCGATCGGCTGGAGATCATCAATTGCCACGACGTCGCGCAAGCTCGTGAGGCAATTCGCGACGCGGACGGTTTCTTCGGGAAGCTGACCCCCGACTTGCTCGCGAACGCACGGCAACTGCGCTGGGCCCAGTCGCCGACGGCGAGCCTCGAACACTATCTCTTTCCCGAATTGATCGAGCATCCGTGCGTGCTGACGAACATGCGCGGACTCTTCTCTGACGTGATCGCCGATCATGTCTTCGGTCTCGTGCTGTGCTTCGCCAGGAACTTGCACACCTACATTCGGCGGCAGTTGCGAGCCGAATGGACACCCGTCGGCGGCGAATCAGAACGGTCGGGATTCAGTCATGGACCGGCCACAGTCTCGGAGATCGACCGTCGACATCAACATCTCGCCGATTGCACGCTGGCAGTCGTCGGAGCCGGTGAAATCGGCCGCGAAGTGCTCCGCCGTGGGGCGGCGTTTGGCATGACGCTGCGAGCCATCGATCCCGTGTGCCGCAGCGTGCCGGGAGTCCTCGAACAGGTCTGGCCGACGGACCGTTTGAACGACTTGCTGGCGGAATCGGATTACGTCGTGATCGCCGCCCCGCACACGCCGGAGACGGCGAAACTGTTTCGCACGCCGCGCTTCGAGGCGATGAAACGTTCGGCCGTGCTGATCAACATCGGACGCGGCGCAATCGTCGATCTGGCCGACCTGACCGCCGCATTACAGACCGGGTTGATCGCCGGAGCGGGCCTCGATGTCTTTGAAACAGAACCGCTGCCGGCCGAACACCCGCTGTGGCGGATGGAAAACGTCATCCTCACACCGCATGTCGCGGGTGCATCGCCGCGCATTGCTGAACGGCACTTGGCCACGCTGCTGGAGAATGCACGCCGGTTTGCGGCGGACGAATCGCTGCTGAACGTCGTCGATAAGGCCCGCTGGTTTTGATTGTAGGTTGGGACTCTCTGCCGGTGGTTTTCACGGTCCCCGCGAAATGCTGCGTTTTTTACGAGGTCCGCTAAATGGCAACAAGTTGCGTTGTGCTGGTTGATGGCTCTCGTTTGGGGTTGTTGGGTGTTGTTTGGCGTTGGGTTCAGCACAGTTTCAGCACAGTCGCCGATCGCGTCGCTACCGCATCTTTCTGCTACTCCGCGACATGCAGCCCGACGATCACGCAATGGACGTTCTACGTCTGGCGAAAGCTCCGACGGGCTTCCCGTCGCGAGTTCGTATTCACGGTACAGCAGCGATCAGCAGAGTGAAAGTAGTATCGACGACCAGCAGCGGGTCTGTCGTGAGCGGGCGGAGCATGACGGGTTTGGCATTCTTCCGGAGTATGAGTTTTCGGACGAAGCCGTCTCGGGCACGAAGCGGAAACGAGAGGGGCTGGACCGGTTGTTGACAGCGGCCGAGCGGGGAGAGTTTCGAGTCCTGTACTTCCACAGCTTGAGCCGGCTGGCCCGCGAAAGTGTCATCGGGATGCCGATCCTGAAGACGCTGGTCTATACCTACGGCGTGCGGATCATCAGCGTGTCTGAGGGAGTGGACTCGAACATGCTCGGTTGGGAAACGACTGCGACGTTTATTTGTTTGCATCACGAGCAGTTCATCCGCGACTTAGCCGCGAACGTCTTTAAGGGGCAGGAAGGAACTGTACTTTCGAACTTCTCTGTGGGTGATTACCGCCTTGGCTACGACTCGGTGCCATCGCCGAACGGGGAGATGGTTGGGCGCGGCCGAAATGCCAAGCCGCGTATGGTCTATCGAATCCAACCGGAGCAAGCAGACGTTGTGCGGGATGTGTTCCACTGGTTCGCCAAAAAGAAGGAAGATCTCGCCTGGATTGTGCGCGAGCTCAATCGTCTGCGCGTCCCCAAGGACCATCGCGCATCGACGCCAGATTGGGATCGGTCCTGTGTGATCGGGATGCTGCGGTCGGAGAAATATGTGGGACTTTGGTGGTGGGGGCTGACCAAGACGAACCGTGACCCGACCACCGGGGACAAGTGGCAAGAGCCACGTTCAGAGGAGGAGACTGCCAAATGGCTGCGGCACTTCCCGGATCTCCGGATTGTTGACGACGAGACCTTCTTCGAGGCACAGCGAATCCTGGATGCGAACAATGAGCGAGTGAAGGGGCACCGTGACAAAAAGGGGCGGCTGAATGGCTCGGCAAAGGGAGCACGGCGGGGCCATTTGCTTTCGCAGTTAATCAAGTGCTTGGAGTGCGGCAGCAAGTTTCATGTTGGAGGTGCGCATGGAAAATACCTGTTCTGCCCCAAAGCGCAAAAAGGAACTTGCGGTTGCCACACGACGCTCAATCGGTCTCGTGCGGAACGGATGATTCTGGAAGTTGTCGGACAGCGAGTCCTGGAAGACGAGGCTTGGATTCAAGCCGTTGTCGATGCCACCGTCGCGGCGTGGAACGACAGTCAACGGTCTCGGCCCGACGAGACTCCTGGATTGCAGCAGCAGATTCAACAACTGGAGCGCAAGATCGCAAAGCTGTTGGATCAACTTGAGGAGGATGACGAGCCTGCACCGGAGATTCGGAAACGTCTTGCGCAACGCCGCCGCGAGAAGGAGATCGCCGAACGACGGTTGCGGGACTTGGAGTCCGCGCCCAAAGTGCCAGAGGAACCTCCGACGGTCGAATGGGTCCGTGCAGCACTTTCCAGGCTTGGCGCATCTTTGAACGGCGAACCTAACTTGGCTCGGGAAGCGATCTGGGGATTGCTGGATGGTCCGATCGTTGTTCATGAAATCGAGTCCAGCGGAAAGCAACGAAAAGTCCTTCAGGGGACGTTTTCGTTGCCAGCGTCAAAGGCTGCGCAGGCCATTGCCGAATGGCACCGAGAGGAGACCTCAGAGAACCCGGAGCATCAAGTCGGTGAAGTCGATGAGTCCATCGTCATCGACTTTCGCGAGCGACTGCGTACTGACGAACAAGGTGACCAAGCTTGGGAACTTTATCTGCAAGATATCCCGCAGAAAGAAATCGCCTCCGTAGTTGGCTGTGATCGCAGCCGGCTGACCAAGATCCTGCGCCACGCTGCGGAAAAGCGCGGTGTCGAACTCCAAGATGGGCGTGCTCGCCGTGGGAAACTGAAACATGGCTTCACGCGAAATTTGTACGAGCAACTGATCGAGCCGGCGATGGATCTTTGGAACCAAGACTTGCTGATGCACCAAATCGCCGAGCACCTGCAGGTTGATCCCGCCACGGCCACGAAGGCCGTCAAGACTTGGCATGAGCGAAACGGAGTGCCGATGCCAGATGGCCGAACGCGTCGGAAGTCCTTGAAACAGAAGTCTGCGCCACCGGGCCGAGCTCACGACGAAGGGGCAGGCCAAGTCGAAGCTGCTTGAGGCCGCACTTGACCGGGTAGCCCGTGCTGTCGTCGTGCGCTCGTTTTGTTTGCTGCCGGTTCATGACACGCATCCACAAAACGAACACGTTCACGTTGTCGTTTCGGGGAATCGAATCCTTACTGTGATTTCAAACCAGCTTGCTCCTCGCCCAACGGAGGCGAACGAGTTCGCCGCTGGATGAAACTCCTACCAAAGCCACGGAGTGCTCGGCACTAATCGAACGCAGCAATCCTGCCT
>CAMDDX010000232.1 GCA_945893075.1 Planctomyces sp. SH-PL62
CGACACCTCCTGGTCTGGTTTCCTGCGCTCCGGTCCGCAGTCACACGACCAGCAAACTCACGCAGACGAATTCCAGGAGAGGAATACCATACAAACAGCAATCGCGCCAGCTCGCCCACACTACCCAGCTATGCGCGCTGGCCGTGGAAGATACCGGCTTCTTCCTTGAGAGCCTCGTACCTTCCAAGGCGGAGAACCGAACCGCTCGTGGCCTGGCAATATCTGCCGGTTGCGAAGGATGTGCCGAACCTGAAATCTCTTGGGAAAATCTCGCTCTCAATGTCCGTGACGGCCGCAATACAGAGCCATCTTCGTAGAACCGCATCACGGGGTGCCTGTGCCAATCACGCTCGCCTGCGCGCGGACTTGCACACGTCTCGCTCAACTTCGTCGCAGTCCTGGCATGGTCTTCGCAATCGTGCGAACACCCTCCTGAAAACTGCCAAGTCCGGCAGACCTACTTGCCGCCGACTCTCATCCGCATTTGTGACCTCGACACTCCCACTCCAATTCTTCTTCCGCCTCGCGAGTTGTTGTCACGTCTGTGAGTGGTCAACATGCTCACGCCAACGGCTCGCATCAACCAGATTGTCTTCCTATGAACAACCCACTCGCGACGCCTCAACGGCCGACTCGTTTGTTGGTCGTGGATGACGATCTCGACACCTGCGCCAATCTGTCGGACATCCTGTCCGACATCGGCTACGACGTGCGAACCGCTCCCGATGCCACGACGGCACTGCGCTCGCTGGACGAGCACGCTTTCGACGTCGTGCTGCTCGATTTGAAACTGCCCGGCATGGATGGCCTGCAACTGTTCCGCGAGCTGAAACATCGCTCGGCGTCCACGGTCGCGATCTTGATCACCGGCTTCGCGGACTCCGAGACACGCGAACGAGCGGAACAGCTTGGCGTGTGGCGCATCCTGCCGAAACCGGTCGATGTCCCGAAGCTGCTGCCGCTGATTTCCGAAGCGGCGAGGCAACCGCTGCTGCTGATCGTGGATGACGATCATGACTTCTGCGCCAGTTTGCACGACGTGCTGCGCGAGCGAGCATTCCGCGTCAGCATCGCCGGCTCGGCCCACGAGGCGGCGGAGCAAATGGGCCGTCAAGAATTTCAGATCGTGCTGGTCGATTGGCGACTGCCCGACACCGATGGCCTGAAGTTGCTGGAACAAATCCACGACCAGCATCCACAGGCGAGAACCATGCTGTTGACGGGACATCGCCACGAACTGAGCGAGCAATTAGAGAACAACTCGCTTCCCGGCGTGGACGTCTTTTTCTACAAGCCGCTCGAAATGGACGCCTTCCTGGGTACGCTGCAACGCTGGACAACTCGTTAGCACGACGCGCAAGCGAGTGGTTCAGGCCAGCATCACTCGCTTGCGCGTCGTGCTAGTGTCGGCCGGTGAATAATCTGGGTTGCCCAACTCCTACTCCACGGATTTGTTTCATGCCTCAACACTCGGCCGAGACCACGGATTGCGACGTCTTGGGGCCGTTGTCGCTGCTGGTCGTAGAGGATGATCCCGACACACGCAGCAACTTGATCGACATCCTCGAAATGGACGGCTATCGCGTGCAAGCGGCGGAGACGTTCGGCCAAGCGTTGCGCGAAGCGCGGTGGGACGAATACTTCGCGATCGTGCTCGACCGCAAACTGCCGGATGGCAACTCCGAAAACTTTCTGCCGCAACTGCGACAACTCGCTCCGCAAGCGGCCATCGTGATCGTCACCGGCTACGAAGATTTGACCGGAGCGATCGCCGCGCTGCGCAACGGAGCCTCCGACTATCTCATCAAGCCAGTCGATGCCGATACGCTGCGCGCTCGCCTGCGACAACTGGCCGAGAAGCGACAAGCGGAACTCGCCTTGAAGACCGCGAACGCGCGCCTGTTGCAAGCCGAACGGCTCGCCGCCATCGGCCAGATGATGACCGGCCTGGTCCACGAAAGCCGCAACGCGCTGCAACGCAGCGAAGCCTGCTTGGAGATGCTCGGCCTCAACCTGCAAGGGCAAGCGGACTCGCTGGATTTGGTGGCGCGAGTCCAGAAGGCTCAGAAGAAGTTGCACGAGCTGTTCGAGGAAGTCCGCAACTACGCCGCACCAATCAAGCTGCAACGCGCCGATCACGAACTCCGCGACTTGCTGGAAGAAACGTGGGAGAATCTTGTCTGGACGCGGCAGGGCCGTACGGTCTCATTCCATCTTCCCCAGTCGGGTCCGTCACCGCACTGCTCGGTCGATGCCAGCCGCCTCGAGCAAGTCTTCCGCAACATCTTCGAGAACTCGCTGGCGGCGTGTGCCGATCCGGTGCGCATCGACGTCGCCTGGAAACGGGCCACGCTGGATGGCCGTCCGGTCTGGCAACTTTCCATCGCCGACAACGGCCCGGGCATGTCTCCCGAACAACGCCAAAAGATCTTCGAACCGTTCTTCACGACCAAACCGACCGGCACCGGCCTCGGCATGGCGATCAGCAAACGCATCATCGACGAACACGACGGCACGATCGCCGTCAATGAGTCGTGTGCTGAAGGGACAGAAATCGTCATCACGCTGCCAGCGGTGTGACTGGCCCTGGAGTGCTGCGGCTCGACGCAGCCCTCCATTCAATTGCAATGGCGACTCGGAAGTTTTAAGAACGGTTGCGATTAGGGGCGGCTGAATAATCGCCGCTTTCTAGACAATCAGCGTCTTTATTCCAAATGAATGGAGGGCTGCGTCGAGCCGCAGCACTCCAGGTTGCGGAATGCAGTTTGCCATGCACTCTGCGAAACAACATCCCGCTATCGAAAGCCCACCGTCATGTTCCGTTTCGCACTCTTTCTGGTCATCGCCGCCAGCCCACTGTCCGCTTCCGCACAGTTCGACATCGAACGCGAGCCGGTCAACTATCTCAAGTCGCCGCTGGCCGATCCGATCAGCCAGTTGCAGAAGCGGATCAATGCCGAAGAAGTCCGGCTGACGTTCGACGACAAGAGCGGCTATCTCGCGTCGGTGCTCAAAACGCTGAACGTTTCCGAGACCTCGCAGATGCTGGTCTTCTCGAAGACGAGCTTTCAGCGGAACCGCATCCACCCGCGCACGCCGCGCGCGATCTACTTCAACGATGACGTTTACGTCGGCTGGTGCCAGAACGGCGATGTCGTGGAAGTCTCCGCCGTCGATCCGCAACTCGGCGGCATCTTTTATTCACTCGATCAAGAAGAAGTGGACCGCCCGAAGTTCGCGCGGCACACCGACACTTGCACGCTGTGCCATGCCTCGTCGGTCACGCAGGGAGTTCCCGGCCATTTGATTCGATCCGTGTTTCCCGACGGCGTCGGCAATCCAATCCTCAGCACGACGACGTACCGGACGACGTCGCAAAGCCCGCTCAAACAGCGGTGGGGCGGCTGGTATGTCAGCGGCACTCATGGCCAGCAGCGGCACATGGGGAACATGATCGCCAAAAGTGTGCGTGAACCGGAAGCCTTCGACGCCGATGCCGGAGCGAACGTGACCGACCTTTCCAAGCTCTTTAACGTCGAGCCGTATCTCACGCCACACAGCGATGTCGTCGCGTTGCTGGTCTTCGAGCATCAGGCTCCGGCGCACAACGCGCTGACTTTGGCCAACTATCAAGCCAAGCTCGCGCTCCGTGATGAAGAGATCCTGCGGACGATGAGCAAAGAGCCGAACCTGCCACGCACGGAAAGCATTCAGCGGCGGCTCGATCATTCCGCCGAACTGGTCCTGAAGCATTTCCTGTTCGTCGAAGAAGCTCCGCTGACGGACCGAGTCCAAGGGACGTCCGGCTTCGCCGAACAATTCGCCCAACGCGGTCCGCGAGACAATCGTGGCCGCTCGCTGCGCGACTTCAATCTGCAATCGCGCATCTTCAAATACCCGTGCAGCTATCTGATCTACTCAGTAGCGTTCGATGGTTTGCCGGCGGAACTCAAGGAGATCGTCTATCACAAGCTGCACGACGTGCTGACCGGCATCGACCAATCCTCAACGTACCAGCATTTATCGAACGAGGACCGCCAAGCGATCCTCGAAATCTTGCGCGACACGAAAGCCGGCTTGCCGGCGGCTTGGAGTAGGTAATCCGTATTCGAACAATTAGCCGCGCGGCGCTAGCCCCGGTTCAAGCCGTGTAACCGGGGCTAGCTCCGCGCGGCTAATTCCTGTGCCACGGATAACCGTTTCGCTCCGCGAGACAGTTACATAGCGAACGACTTGAGCAACGCGCCAGTCGCATAAGCCAGCACCGCGGCTCCGCCTCCGAGCGTCAGCGTTTCCAAGCCTGAGCGCCACCACGAATGGCCGACGAACCAGGATTTGATCGCTCCGATGCCGAAGAACGCCAACGCCGCGAGCGTGATGCTCCAAGCGAATGGTGCCTGTGAGCCGCCGACAGACGATGTGACGATGTACGGTAGCAGCGGCAACAGACCCGCGACGACGAAGGCGATGAATGTCATCAAGCCGGCTCGCCACGGAACCGGAGTCGTCAGCGTCAGCCCCCATTCGTCGGTCAGCATCGTCTCGACCCACAACTGACGATTGGAGGTCACGACCTGCACGATCCGTTCGAGCAATTCGCCATCAAAACCTTTCTGCCGAAAGATTTCACGAATCTCGTCGGCTTCTCCGTCGGGGATCAGGTCGATGTGACGCTCTTCCATCCGTCGGGCGCGATGCAGTTCTTCCTGCTGCGACTTCGTGCCGAGGTAATTGCTGACCGCCATGCTAAACCCGTCTGCCACGAGGTTTGCCGCGCCGAGCACGATGATGACCGACGCCGACAGGTCCGCGCCGACTACTCCCGCAACCACCGCGAACGTCGTCACCGTCCCGTCGATCGCACCGTACACGAAGTCTCGGAGATAGCTTTGAGCGGGCCGGCGGGAGAGTCGCGCTGCGATCGCGGCCGGTGTGTGGCCGGCTTGAAGGTCCGTTGTTGCGAGCGGTTGGTCGTTCTGCATGAAGTCTCCATTTTTCGATATGCCGCGGGAATCTTGGCTTCTCGCAAGCGGCATGCCTTCGTAGCCAATCTCGCCAGAGATTGGGAGGTCGTGACAAGTCGCACCTGAATCTCTGGCGTGATTGGCGATGGCGCGTTGTCGCACCACGGACCTATGCGGATTCGCCCAATGTGTTCCATTCCGCTCCTCCGCACACTCTTCACCGAGTCCATGCGAGCCTTAACGCACTTGGCGCTGCGAGGACCAGCGCGGCCAGTGGACTTGGCACATGATCTGCGTTTGGTGTGATCGCACGACGCAACTCAATTTTGAAGCGTGAGGAAACCATGAGCCGAAGTCCTTCGATGTCGCGACCAGACAATGAGGAACCATTACCGCGCCGCACATGGTTGTCGCGGATGTCCTCGGCCGCGATGGCCTGTGGGCTGACGCTCGGCTATGGCATGTTCGGTACGGTGATCGGCTGGTTCTTGTATCCGGCCAAAGCCTCGTCGCGGACGTGGCAGTTTCTGACTGACCTCGGCAGCTTCGCGATGGGCGATTCGGTGACTTATGAGGCTCCGGCCGGGCAGAAGATCGTGGTGACTCGGCTGGCGGACAAAGGGGTGCCGGAGGACTTCATCGCCTTGTCGAGCATCTGCCCGCATCTCGGCTGTCAGGTGCATTGGGAATCGAACAACGATCGCTTCTTCTGCCCGTGTCACAACGGCGCGTTCGACAAGTCAGGTCAGCCGGTCTCAGGGCCGCCGAAGGACTCGAACAAACCGCTGCCGCGCTATCCATTGAAAGTGGAGAACGGCTTGTTGTTCATCGAAGTGCCGATGGAGGCCCTGGTATGAACACGGTATGTCGCCTTTCGCTCCGCGAAACGACGTTCTTTCGCGGAGCGAAAGACGACGATGCAATGGAGGCTCTGGTATGAACCTCGTCAAACGCTGGTTCGCAGAACGCCTGCCGATCACCGGAGTGCAGTTGGAAGAACTGACCAACGAGCCGGTGCCGGCTCATCTGCGGCATTGGTGGTTTTGTCTGGGTGGAACGCCGGCTTACTTGTTCGTCGTGCAGATCGTGACCGGCATCCTGTTGGCCTTCTATTACCAGCCGTCGCCGCAAACGGCGTATCAGTCGATCGACACGATCACGAATCAAGTCGCCTTCGGTTGGTACATCCGCGGGATGCACAAGTGGGCCGCCACGCTAATGATCGCGGCGATCATTCTGCATCAGATGCGAGTCTACTTCACCGGTGCCTATCGCCAACCGCGTGAAATCAATTGGATGGTCGGCATGTGCTTGCTGCTCTGCACGCTGATTGTCGGCTTCACCGGCTACAGCCTGGTGTTCGAGCAGCTCAGTTTCTGGGGAGCGACCGTCGCCGCAAATATCTGCGACACGGTGCCATACATCGGCGTCTTCGCCAAGCGGATGCTGCTGGCCGGGGACACGTACAACGACAACACGCTGTCTCGGTTCTTCATCCTGCATGCGGCGGTGTTGCCGGGGCTGATGATCCTGTTGATCGGCATTCACGTCGCGATCTTACGGCTGCAAGGAGTCAGCGAACTCCGCTTCGAGAACGAACCGGCGGACGCTCCGAAGCATTTCGATTTCTTCCCCGACCATTTTTATACCGAGCTGATCATCGGCCTGACCCTGATGATCTTGTTGAGCGTGCTGGCGACGGTGTTGCCCGTGACGCTCGGCCCGAAAGCCGACCCGCTGACGACTCCCGAAGTCATCAAGCCGGAGTGGTGGTTCTACGTCTCATTCCGCTGGCTGAAGCTGTTCTCCGGAACGTTCGCCGTGCTGAGTTCCGGGTTCATCGTCTTCGTGATGTTCGTCTGGCCGTTCATCGACGGCTGGATTCGCAAACACACCCGGTTCAGCGAAGCGAGCGTCTGGATCGGCATCGTCGGCGTGTTTTTGTTAGTCGGCCTCACCGTGTGGGAGGCGGTCGTCGAGCACTGAGTTTGAGAATGTCCAATTTCCAAAACCCAATGACCAATGAATTCCCAAGGCCAAAATCTCAATGACCAAAAGTGTGAGCGTCCTTTTTGGGATTTGGAGCTTGGACATTCATTGGACATTGGAGCTTGGACATTGGGATTTCCCCGCAGCTACCCAAACCAATCTTCAAGTTGCAGCCCTTTGACCCGTTGAAATTCGGATGTGTTATGCGTGACGAAAATCAAACCTTTGCTGAGTGCATGAGCCGCCAACAGCATGTCGAGCGGACCGATTGGTTGACCCCGACGTTCCAGATCGGCGCGAATCTCGCCGTAGCGGTCGGCGGCACCCGAATCGAACGGAAGGATGTCAAAGGGCATCAGAAACTTGCTCACCTTGTCGTGATTGACCTCGGGGTCATCACTCTTGTCGGCACCGAAACGGAGTTCGGCAACCGTCACGGTCGAAATGGCAATTTCTTCGTCAGCGGTTCGTCGAATGTGGTCAGCCACCGCAGGCCGTTTGTTGCGCAACGCGAAAATGCACGTGTTGGTGTCCAGCAAGTATTTCATTCGAACATTGGCTCGCGATCTGCTTGCGGTGATTGCACACGTTCGACCATGAAGTCATCGGTGACTTTGCCGATCGCTTCCTCAAAGAGTTTCCACACATCCGCCCGCTTGGCCGCCGATGCTGGCTTTGGGGTGAGGATCACCGAATCGCCGACCTGTTGGACATCAACGGCACCCTCCGCGAGGTGGACCTCGGGCGGAAGCAGCACTCTCTTGAATTCACCTTCAACGGTCACTGTCGCTGTTGACATGCAAAGCACTCCTGAATCGAGGGACGCTGAGAATTTATCACCACTCGGCAGAGGCCCCTAGATCAAAACGCGAACGGTTGCCTGAAAGTCTGGCTGACCCTCAACCATAAACTCTCAATCATCAACCAAAACCATGACTCTCCAAACCAAACGATATCTCATTGGCTTCCTCGGACTGTTGTTTCTCGCATCGCTGGTGCTGGTGCAAGCAATGGAGATTGCTCGCAAACGCGAGGAGGTTGGCATCACGTCGGGTCATGTCGCAGTACCGGCGACGTCGAAGAGTTGCGTCGAGTGTCACGGCAAGTCGTCGCCGGGGATCATCGACCATTGGAAGTTCAGCACGCATGCTCGCAAAGGTGTCGGATGCGTCGAATGCCATCTGGCTCAGAAGGGGGACGTGGATGGCTTCACGCATTACGGCCACTTGATCGCGACCGTCGTGACTCCGAAAGACTGCGGGCGTTGTCATGAGAAGGAGACGACGGAGTTCACTCACAGCCATCATGCGAAGGCAGGGAACATTCTCGCGTCGCTCGACAATTTTTTAGCAGAGACCGTCGAGGGTTCGCGCACGCCGTTCAATCCGCATTCGCCGACGCCGGGCAAGCCGGACATTCATGAGGTCAACGGTATGGCGAGCGCCGCGGTCGGTTGTCAGCAGTGTCACGGCAGCAAAGTCGCGCTGCTGGCCAAGGACGGCGGCAAGATCACGCTGGATGACTTGAAGCCCGACGCGAAAGGGCAGCCGACGAATCTGGAGATGCTCGACCGCATCGCCAAAACCGAAGACGGCCGACCGAAGCTGCATGCCGACACTTGGCCGAACACCGGCATCGGCCGGCTGAATCTCGATGGCTCGTTGGGGTCGTGCTCCGCATGTCACAGCCGGCATGATTTTTCTCCGCGTCGCGCGAGACAGCCGGAGAACTGCGGCAAGTGTCACCTTGGGCCCGATCATCCGCAGAAGGAAATCTACGAAGAATCCAAGCACGGCGTCGCGTTCCGAGATCTCAAGGATCACATGAACCTGAACTCGACGAAGTGGGTGCTCGGCAAGGATTACTCGCAGGCTCCGACGTGCGCGACCTGTCACATGTCGGGACACTCGAAGAACGGCGGGACGATCACGCATGACCCCGGCCAGCGCATCTCTTGGACGAACCGGCCGGCGGTCAGCGCGGTGCTCGACACCGATGCAAACGGCAAGCTTGTCACCGAGGCCGACCCCGCCAAGCGGCGTGCGATGGTCACGTTCTCGGCCGAGGAAAAGCGGACCAACATGAAGCAGGTCTGTCATCACTGCCACACGCCCGATTACGTCAACGCGTTTTACAAGCAGTACGACGACTTCATCGTGCTCTACAACGAGAAGTTCGGGAAGCCGGGCCAGGCGATCATCGCCGCGCTGCGGAAGAACGAATTGCTCACCAAGACCGAGTTCGATGAAGAGATCGAATGGACCTGGTTTTATCTCTGGCATCACGAAGGGCGACGGGCTCGGCACGGAGCGTCGATGATGGCTCCCGACTACGCCCACTGGCACGGCATGTTCGAGGTCGCCGAACGGTTCTACATGAAGCTGATCCCGCAAGCTCGCGAGATCACCAAGCACGCTGCCGAATCCGGTCAGGCCGATCAAGCGGCGGCCGTCAATGCGGTCATCGACGAAATCCTCGCCCGCCCCGAACACAAGTGGCAGGGGACCGGCAAGAAGTCCGACGCGAAGTAGTTCGGACTCTGCGGTGACGAAGATGTCCGCAGGCGTCCATTCGCTGCCTCTCTTCATTCGCTGTCGATCTTTCATTCACAGCGAAGAGGCGACAGCGAATGAAGAGAGGCAGCGAATGCTAGAGTCGGAGGCGTACTCGAAGAGAAGAGCATCGGCGCGGCGACTTGCCATCGCAGCCCGAACTTTGAATGCTGCTGCTCCGACGTCAGACACCCACTTGACCGCGAACGGAGCGATCAGCAATGCCACTCATCCGTCCAACGACGATTCTTGCAGCCGCTGTCTGTCTCTTGTCTCTGGTCGCATCATCGGCGCGGGCCGAGACGATCTGGGTCGAGGGTGAGAAGCCCACGAAGTCCACGATGAATCGGCATCCGTGGTACAACGACGTCAAGAAGGAGCAGCTTTCCGGCGGCGACTGGATCAGCAACTTCGCGGACAAGAAACCGAGCGAGGCGGAGTACTCGGTGACGGCGAAGGAAAGCGGCAAGTTCGAGTTCTGGGTGCGCGCGAATCCGACCGCCACGAAGCTCTCGTACCGATTGAACGACGCCGATTGGAAACCGATTGAGTTTGAAAAGAACGCGCGCGACGGAGCCAACATCGCGGGTGACGGCAAGCTCGACCTGCGGTTTATCGCCTGGGTGAAGGTTGGCAGTGTCGAATTGAAACGAGGCGCAAACTCGATTCACTTCCGCATGCACGGCGACAACAGCAATCACGGCGGGTTGGATTGCTTCGTACTCTCGACCGAGCCGTTCGCGCCGCGCGGGATTCTCCAGCCGGGCGAGATCGCGAAGGCAGCGGCGTCGACCGAGAAAGATTGGTTCGCGTTCGATCCGTCGGCCGACAAGTTTGAGGCGTCATCAGCGATTGACCTGCGATTCCTCAACGAGAAGTCGGCTGGCGAGCACGGCTTCATCGCGGCGAAGGACGGCCACTTCGTTCACAGTCAATCGGGCGAGCCGGTGCGCTTCTGGGCGGTCAACGGCGCGGCGGCGAAATCGCGTGACGATTTGAAACGCGAAGCACGGCAACTGGCGAAATACGGCGTCAATCTCGTGCGGCTACACGGGCCAATGTTCGACAAGCGGGGCGAGGTCGATCCCGCGAAGATTCAGCGGGCCTTTGATGTGGTCGAGACGATGAAGGCCGAGGGCATCTACACGCACTTCTCGATTTACTTCCCGCTGTGGCTCGATCCGCCGGCGGATCTCGATTGGATGCCCGGCTACGACGGCAAATCGCACGCCTTCGCGACGCTCTATTTCAATGCCAAGTTTCAAGAAAAGTATCGTGGCTGGTGGAAGGCGTTGCTCATAACTCCCAGTCCGACCACCGGCAAGCGGTTGATCGACGAACCGGCCGTGCTTGGAGCGGAGCTCATCAACGAAGACTCGTTCTTCTTCTGGACGTTCAACGACAAGAACATTCCGGATGCTCAGCTTCGATTGCTCGAGCAACAGTTCGGCGACTGGCTGAAGGCGAAGTACGGCTCGCTCGACAAAGCCTTCGTTGCGTGGAAAAACCAGAAGATCGCTCGCGATGCGCCGGCCGATGGCCGAGTCGGCTTTCGTCCCCTGTGGAACATCGCGCACGAGCGCACGCCGCGCGATCAGGACACCGCGTGGTTCCTGACCGAAGTGCAACGCCGCTTCTACGAGGAGTCGTCGCGTTACCTGCGCAACATCGGCTTCCAAGGGCTGATCACCGCCTCGAACTGGGCGACCGCCAGTCCGGAGGTTTTCGGGCCGCTGGAGAAATTCACCTACACGACGGGAGACTTCATCGACCGGCACGGCTACTTCGGTTGCCGCAACGAAGGACAGAACTCGGAATGGTCGATGCGCGACGGGCACTCGTGGGTTGATCGCAGTGCGTTGAAGTTCGAAAGCGAAGAGCCGGGCAAGCCGGCGTCATTCGTGCATCCGGCGATGGACCCCAAATACGACAACAAGCCGTCGATGATCTCTGAGACAACCTGGAACCGGCCGAACCGACATCGCGGTGAGGCTCCGTTGTATCTCGCCGCGTTCGGAGCGTTGCAGGACAGCGACTGCATCGTTCACTTCGCGAAGGACGGTGTCGATTGGTCGGTCAAGCCGGGTTACTTCATGCAGCCCTGGACGCTGACCGCTCCGACACAGTTCGGCCAATTCCCCGCCGCCGCGCTGATCTATCGGCGCGGCCTCGTGAAGACCGGCGATGTGATGGCCGACGTGACGCTGAAGGTCGAGGACTTGCTGAACTTGAAAGGCACCCCGCTGCCGCAAGACGCCGCCTTCGATGAACTCCGTCTGAAAGATGTCCCGCAAGACGGCTCACTTCAGCCGGGCCAACGCATCGACCCCCTGATCCACTATGTTGGCCGCACGCGAGTCACCTTTGACCGAAGTAGGACGGGCACTCCTGCCCGTCGTTCCGATGCTTTCAGTGAAGACAAGACGGGCAAGAGTGCCCGTCCTACGGTCCAGTTGACGTCTCTCGCGCCGTTCATCGACCACGCGAAGAAGCTTGTCACCAGTCAAACCGGCGAACTGAAACTCGATTGGGGCCAAGGCGTCCTGACGATCAACGCACCCGCCGCTCAAGGAGCCAGCGGCAACCTCGCGTCCGCCGGCGAGATCAAGCTCGCGGACGTGACGCTCACGATCCCGTTGGATGTCGCTCACGTCATGGTCGTCAGCCTCGACGGCCAACCGCTGGCCACGTCGAAACGAATGCTGCTGCAAGTCATGACCGAAGAGAAGCCGACCAACTTTCGTTCCGAATCGCTCGGCGACCGCCGCCACCGCATCACCTCCATCGGCGAGAACCCGTGGCTGGTCCGCAAACTCGACGGCGTTGTGCGATTGAAGCGACTCGATGCCAGCAAACTCAAAGTCACCGCGCTCGATCCGGTTGGGCGGCCGACCTCGAATACCTCTCCCGGCGACTCGATTCGCCTGCGACCAGACACGCTGTATTACTCGATTGAAACGCAATCAGCCGGAACGCGCTAGCGTCCGGGGGTGTGCCCAGAGATTTTGGCGGTGTTAAGTTTTAGTGGTGTCGCAAGTTGACCAATAGAGTTGCCATTGATTGCTATCGCGGAGGTTGGTCAGGGCGGAGACGGATTCGGCGTTGCGGAGATTCCAGCGGGCACCGGAGCGTTT
>CAMDDX010000233.1 GCA_945893075.1 Planctomyces sp. SH-PL62
CCTCGAGTGCAGCAACATCCTTGTCGCCTTTCGTACCAAAGACTCCAATTCAAATTCCAACCGTCTGACTTGGTACGATTCCGTTTTTTAGCAATCGGGTAAACCCCAAAAACGTAGCTGTCCAAACCTCACGTTCACGGGGCTGCCCCTTTGGGGCCATTGAAAACATCCACGTCGCGTATTCCGCCTGGCACATGGAAAAATCGGTCTTCCAGCAGATGTAAACCGTGATCGGCCCAAATCCATTCCGCCCTGTTAAACAGTCGTGCCGACTGAGGATCCTCTGGTGCGGGCCATTCAGTCAGCGGCTCACTGGTGGTCGTCTCCAGACTTCGCAATTCATAGACCAGGCGCAGGTTCACGAACGAACTGCGCCATTCCGTCAGCCGCCGGGTGATCTCTGGCAGATCGATCTTGTCGGGATTCTGAGCGAGAACTGCAGCCGGACTTCCGCACAGCCAAATCAGAACCACGACGATAGCCGCGAATTTCCCAGAAGAGCGATTCATCGGACTGGACCCTCCGTATTGATTGCCGCTGTGTCCTTCTCGGCAACCGAAAATGCAGTCAAAGAGACAGCAGAGGACAGGCAAAGATCGGGCGTTACCGCAAAGCCGAGCGGACAGACGATTCGCGGTGTTGTCCCGGAGAGCGGGGAGACGGCTATTGCGTTGCGGCGTTCATCGGATGTCCACAACTAAGAAGCGAGAGGAGATGGGACTCGCAAGAATGGACAGAACTGTAAATTGGCTTGCTAATTCGTCAACTGAAATCTTCAGAAAGTTCAAAGAATCCTCAAAGGCGAAAAGGTGCCCGTGAAGAAGCCCGGTGTTTCTAAAAAGCCGGGCCTCTGTGTCTTCGGATTCAGTCTGCCTTGGTTTTGCGTTTGGCTTTCTTCTGAGCCGGTGGCTGAGCGAGTTCTTTGTTCGGTTTCGGCAGCGGAGCTTTGACCGCTTCACGCCAGGCGAGCATCTTGGCGTGCAATTCCTTGGTCTTGTCCGGCATCGCAGCGGCGAGGTTCTGCGTTTCGCCGATGTCGTCGCGCAGGTTGTAGAGTTCCAAGCGTCCGTCCTCGAAGAACTCCATCAGCTTCCAATCGCCGGCTTGAATGAGTCCGACCGGCGTCGTGCGCCATTGGTTGTCACCCGCGCCGAGGTAGCCGGGGAAGTGCTGATAGATTGCCTCGCGCTGCAATGAGGCACTCGGATCGCGGAAGAGTTTTACGAGACTTTCGCCGTCGAGGATTTGTTTCTCCGGCCGCTTCGCGCCGGCGATTTCGAGAAACGTCGGGAAGACATCGACATGAATCGCCGGCACGTCGCAGACGGAGCCGGCCTTGGTTACGCCGGGCCAGCGGACGACGAACGGATCGCGGATGCCTCCTTCGTAGAGGCTCCCTTTGCCGCTGCGGAGCGGCGCGTTGTCGGTGATGTCGCCGGCCTTCTTGATCCCTTCGCGGGCGTAGCCGCCGACGCCGCCGTTGTCGCTGGAGAAGATCACGACCGTGTTGTCGGCAATGCCCAGTTCTTCCAGCGTTCGCATGATTCGGCCGACGCTTTCATCGACGCTGTAGATCATCGCGGCATACGTCGCGCTGTGATGGCCACCGGCCGCGGGCTTTGATTTGAACTTCTCGATCAGCTCCGGCTTCGCGTCGTGCGGCGAATGCACGCCGAAGTGTGGCAAGTAAAGAAAGAACGGCCCGGCCTTTTTGCGTTGGATGAAATCGACCGCTTTGTCGGTCAGCCAATCGGCGAGGTACACGCCTTTGGGAACATCAACCTTCGGCTGCGTGGCGAAACCGAAGTGCTGGCCCATCGTGACGATTGCCTCGTCGAAGCCGCGACGGCCGGGATGATGCTCGCCGTTCTGGCCGAGATGCCATTTACCAAACATCGCCGTCGAGTACCCTGCAACCTTGAGCTGCTGCGCGATCGTCACGCGGTCGAGCGGTAGTTGTTCGACGTTGTCCACCGGGCGGAGCGGGCGGCTCTGCCAGTTGAAGCGCTCGATGCCGCCGACTGTGTACACGCCGGTGCGTGCTCCGTATTGGCCGGTCATCAACGCGGCTCGCGTCGGCTGGCAGTTCTGGCAGTTGTGATACCGAGTCAGCTTCAACCCCTGCGCCGCCAGCCGGTCGATGTTGGGAGTCTCGTAATAGCGGCTGCCGTAGGTCGCCGTGTCGGTCCAGCCCAGGTCGTCGGCCAAGATGTAAACGATGTTCGGCTGGCTCGCGGGCTTGGCGGTCTCAGCCGCGAAAGCTGCGACCGAACTACACAGCCAAAGTGCAGCAATCAGAACGTAAGTCGGACGGTTCATGTTCTCTCCCGGTTGGCTGGAGGAGTTGAGACCATTTCAATGTGTGGCGCACGCGGCTCGCGTGCGAACTGTTGTCTCAAATCGTCTCGTGAATCACAACCTGACGCACGCGAGCCGCGTGCGCCACATCCCATCGACAGCCCGCCCCACTCGAAAGGCTCGAAACAGTCATGAGGAATCAGCCAAGACTCAATCGCCGTGAATGGCTGGGCGCGACGGCCGGTGCGTTGTCGCTCGCCGCTGGCGGAGTCGCTCGACAAGCCCGCGGCGCAGAAACGAAACGCCCACGCATTGCCGCCGTCATCACCGAGTTCACGCATCGCAGCCATGCGCATGTGATCCTCGAAAACTTTCTGGAGCCGTACTACTTCAACGGCAAGCTGACAGAATCGGGAATGGACGTCGTCAGCCTCTACGTCGATCAGTTCCCCGCCAGCGGCGACATGGCCCGCGATGTCGCGAAGCAGTACGGCATCCAGATTTTTCCAACGATCGCCGCAGCGTTGCGGCTCGGAGGCCAAGAGTTGGCGGTTGACGGCGTGCTGTCGATCGGCGAGCACGGCCGTTATCCCAAGACCGACCGCGGGGCGATCATGTACCCCCGGAAACGATTCTTCGACGAGATCGTGGCGGTATTCCGCCAGAGTGGCCGCGTCGTCCCGCTCTTCAACGACAAGCACCTGTCGTATCGCTGGGACTGGACTGAGGAGATGGCGCGAGTCGCTCGCGATCTGAAGATTCCTTTCATGGCGGGCAGTTCGGTGCCGTTAGCTCAGCGTCGTCCCGCCTTGGAGTTGCCGAACCAGTCGGTGATCGAAGAAGCCCTCTCGATCCACAGCGGCCCGCCCGAGGTCTATGACTTCCACGGCTTGGAAGTGTTGCAGTCGATGGTCGAATCTCGACGCGGCGGCGAGACAGGTGTCAGCGAAATTCAATTGCTCGAAGGAGACGCCGTTTGGCAAGCCGCCGCTGACGGACGTTGGAGCTACGCCTTGGCGGAAGCGGCGATGCGAGCCGAGACCGGCAAGAGTGCCGGTCGGCTTCAGGAGTTCATCGAACCGGCCGACGGCCAGCAGCATCCGGTCCACGCGATCCTGATCAAGTACCGCGACGGCCTGCGAGCCACCGTGCTGCGGATCGGCAATGTTTCGACGCGCTGGTGTTTCGCCTGCCGACTCGCAGGCAAACCGGAGCCGCTGGCAACCAGCTTCTACGTCGGCCCGTGGGAGAACCGCAACCTGTTCAAAGCGCTGTCGCATGCCATTCAAACTCACATTCGCGACAAGCAAGCTCCGTATCCCGTCGAGCGCACAATTCTGGTGACCGGCATGTTGGCCGCCGCAATGGACTCGCGGTTCGAGCAACACAAGCAAATCCTGACGCCGCACCTCAACGTCACCTATCAGCCCCGCGATTTCCGCGCGCTGCGCGAGATGGGTGCGTCCTGGAAGATCATCACCGAAGACATGCCTCAACCGACTGGCATCAACCCCGGCGGCCCGCGGTGACAGGTGCGGGGTCGGGTGTTCGGTTTTTCGGAATTGGCCGGAAGAGAGTCTGATTCATGAACAAAGCCTAGCCCGGCCAATTCCGAAAAACCGAACACCCGACCCCACGCCACGAACAGTCATCGAGTAGACTGAAGCAAGCTCCGAACACGTTGTTTTCACATTGATGCTGGGAGACCAATCATGTTGGAAGAACTTTCCGATGACGAGATCGAGCTGCGGGCGACGGAATTCTACGAACACGATTTGCGGGCGACTTTGGAGGCCACTCACCCGAACGCCTTCGTGGCCATCGAGCCGGTTTCGCGGACCTATTACATCGGCAACACATTGAGCGAAGCGGGACGGCAGGCGCGGCTGGCTTATCCCGATCGTCTGTCGTTTGCCGTGCGCGTGGGACACGAAGCGGCAATCCATATCGGAGGATTCGGCGCATGAATGGTCTGGTGGATTTGAAAGGTCGGGCCTTGCTCACCGTTGAGTTTCGCACGGCACTGGCTGCGCCGGCTTTGCCCCTCGAAACCTGGATCGACACCGGATTCACCGGCGAGTTGGTGATGCCTCGTTCGCAGATTCAACGCCTCAACCTCAAACGCGGTTTGATGGTCAATGCGGTTCTCGGTGATGGTCGCAAGTCGCGCATGGACACGTTCGTCGCCTGGATTGATTGGTTCGGCGAACTTCGCGAAGTCGAGGTGATCGCCAGCGAAGATCAGTCCACGCTCTTGGGAGTCGGACTCCTGCTGAGCCACCGCCTGGTTGTCGATTACCACGCTCTGCGAGTGACGCTTGAGTGATTTGAGCCGGGTCAGGAGGATTGGAAATGAAACCGTTGCTCGCTGCGATGTTGTTGTTTTCGATGATCGTCTCCGTTTGTGCCGACGAACTCGTCAATGAGCGCGCTGCGAAACCAGTGACCGTCGGGTTCCGCAAGCAGTTGTTCGTGGACGACTACGTGGTGGCCGAGAAGCAACGCGTGACTCGCGTGCTGGGACAGGTCACTAAGGCCAACGACGGCAAGCCGATCTTCACCGACGGCTGGTTCTATGGCTCGGTCCTGCACGACGACGGCAAATTCAAACTGTGGTTTCGCAAGCCGGGTACGAATGGTTTCGGCTACGCGGAATCGTTGGACGGTCTGAAATTCGCCAAGCGGGCGGACCTCACGGGAATCAACTTCGCGGGTGACTACACGCTGGCTGTCGAGATCGACTCCGCGGAAACCGATCCGCAGCACCGGTTCAAAGCGGGCTACGACGCGCCGGGAATGGCTGCCGGAATCGCTCATTCGGCCGATGGCATTCGTTGGACTCCGTACCACGACGGCAAGCCTGTCACCAAACGGGCGGCCGACTCTTACAACCAGATCTTGTGGGATTCCGAAGCCAAAACGTATCGGCTCTTCACGCGAACGGACTTCGGCACTGCGGGTGGTTCGACCGAACTGCGCGGGACTCGCAGCATGACCAACCCCGCTCCGAAAACGAATCCGGCGAATTGGTCGCTGGTGCGCGAGTGGATCTTTGACAAAGAGGGCCAGAGCGAAGCTCAGCGCCGACAAATCTACGCGACGACCTGCTGGATCTATCACGGCGTCTATTTCGCGTTGCTATCGGTTTACGACTATCCGGGCGACGTGAGCGAAGGCCAGGTGACCGACACGCGCCGACGTCACGAGCGGGATGTGATGAATTTCTACATCGCGACCAGCCGCGACGGCGACGCGTGGGACATGCACTGGGTCTACACCGGCCAACCGCTGGTCCCGCGCGGCCCGGACGGGGCTTTCGACAAAGACATCCTCCTGCCCGCGTCTACGATCGTGACTCATGCCGACAAGCATTGGCTCTATTACGCCGGTGCGAATGAGCGGCATGGCAACGAGCAAGTTAAGTTCGATCGCAAACACGCGATCGGCTTGGCGACGCTACGGCTCGACGGATTCGTCGGACTCGGTGCCGGTGACATCGAGGGGACCGTCGTGACTAAGCCGTTCAAGCTGGAGGGGAATAAGCTGTCGATCAACGTCGATGCGCACGGCGGCGAAGTGTCAGTCGAAGTGCTCGACGAGACCGGCCAGCCGTGGCCCGGATTTTCCGGCGACGAGGCTGTGACGGCGACGAAACTGGATGAACTCCGCTGGCATCCTCAATGGCAGAAACAGACCGACTTGTCGGCCTTGCGCAGCCAGACCGTGCGGCTGAGGATCCATTTGCGGGCCGCGCAGGTTTACTCGTTTCAGATCAGTGGCTAACCCGGGACGTCATAGACCTGCTGCTCACCAAGCTGCCGGTCGGCGAGTTAGCCGTCGCTGGTGATGCGTGATGGCCGTGGCAACCAGCCGACTTCGCTGATATGTTCGGGTCGTTGACGGTCTTCAAAGAACGGTACGCGAAAGGTGGCCTATCAACGAAACGGTTCCGGGTGCCTGTGTTTGCTCTTCCTCTTCTCAACCGCCAGGGTTGATCGAAAGCCGGTTGATGATTGGCTCCGTTCTCATCACGCTGGTGCTGGCTGCGTCCGCCCCCTCGACTGTGGGTGTGACGGCGTTGCACCTCCAGCCCTCGGTTCTCGTGTTGAGCGGAGCCGATGCGCGACAGCAACTGCTGGTGACCGCCGTGCGCGGTGACCGTGAATTCGACACCACGGATGATGCCAAATTTGAGTCGTCCGATCCGTCGATCGCGACCGTGAGCGGCGACGGCGTGGTCCTGCCGGTGGCCGACGGAGTCGCCAGAATGACCGCCAGGTTCGATGGCAAAACCGTCTCGATCGACGTCCAGGTGATGCATGCCGGGCGATTGCCGTCGCTCCATTTCGGCCGCGATATTATTCCCTTGTTGACCAAGGCCGGCTGCAACTCCGGCGGCTGCCACGGCAAGCAGAGTGGCCAGAACGGCTTCAAGCTGTCTGTGTTCGGCCACGACATCCAGGCCGATTATCAGGCGCTCGTTTACGAAGGACGCGGACGGCGATTATTTCCGGCGGCTCCGCGCGAGTCGTTGTTGTTGACCAAAGCGGTCAACCGCGTGCCGCATGGTGGCGGGCGGCGTGTGGAAGCGGACTCGGCCGAGTATCTGAGGTTGTTGCGTTGGGTGGAGGCCAGCATGCCGCACGGTGATGACCAAGCTCCGCGCGTGGTGGCGATCGACGTGTTCCCCAAACAGCGTGTGATGCTGGAACGATCGCAGCAGCGGTTGTTGGTCACAGCGCGGCTTTCCGACGGCACTCTTCGCGACGTCACGAGCGAGGCCGTTTACAGTTCCAACGACGAAACGCTGGCGACGGTCGATCGGAACGGCCGCATTGCGACAACGATGATGGCCGGTGAGTCGGCGATCGTGGTTCGCTACCAAGAACACGTTGCGGCCAGCTTCATCATGGTGCCGCTCAATCGCGAGGCGGTGGGAACGGCGCAGCTCGCGAATTGGGATCGCACGCACTTTATCGATCGTCTGGTCGCCGAGAAGTGGGAGCGATTGCATCTCTCCCCTTCGCCGCCGGCCGACGATGCGACGTTTCTTCGGCGAGTGTCTCTCGATCTGATCGGCAAGCTGCCGACTCCGGCCGAGGCGACGACGTTCTTGGCCGACACCGCCGCCGACAAGCGTGCTCGTCTCGTCGATGCTCTGCTGGAGCGACCGGAGTATGCCGACCACTGGGCGTTGAAGTGGGCCGATCTACTCCGGATCAATCGGCAAGATCTCGGGGCCAAGCCCGCCTTTCGCTACCACCAATGGCTCCGCCGCTCACTGGAGCGCAATCAGCCGTATGACCAGTTTCTGAGCGAGTTGGTCACGGCTCAGGGGAGCGACGAGTCGAACGGCGCGGTGAATTTCTTCCGTGCGTTTGACGACCCGAACGACTTGTCCGTCGCCGTCAGTCAGGTGTTCCTCGGCATCCGACTGGAGTGCGCGAAGTGCCACCATCACCCCTACGAGAAATGGGGCCAGGATGATTTCTACGGACTCGCGGCCTTCTTTCCGCGCTTGCAGAAGAAGAAAGGGAGCGGCACCGATCTTCGATTTTTCATTGGCGACAAAGGGGAGGTGAAGCACCCGCAAACGAAAGAGGTCGTCCGTCCGCGAGTCTTGCTCGGCGAGTCGTTCGACGCGGCGCAAGAGACCGATCCGCGGCGGCACCTGGCCAATTGGCTCGCCACGAAAGAGAACCCGTTCGTTGCACGGACGCTGGTCAATCGCGTCTGGGCGGAGTTGATGGGACGCGGACTCGTCGAGCCGATCGACGACATGCGCGACACGAACCCGGCCACCAACGAACCGCTGCTCGAAGCCCTGGCCCGCGACTTCGTGACGCACGGCTTCGACCGCCGCCGGTTGATTCGCACCATCGCCACGGCGCGGGTGTATGGACTCAGTTCGCAGCCGAATGCCGACAACGTCCGCGACACGCAGAACTATTCTCGCGCCTACCGCAAACGACTGAGCGCCGAAGTGCTGCTCGACGCTGTGTGTGACGTCACCGGCGAGGCCGAATCATTCGAGGGGATGCCGCCCGGAACGCGGGCCGTTCAATTATGGGATCATCGTCTGCCGTCGGCCTTTCTCGACACGTTCGGTCGTCCGCAGCGGAAGACGGTTTGCCAATGCGAGCGGCTGGCGGACACCACGCTGGGACAAGTGCTGCATCTCCTGAACGCTCCGCCGGTCAACGATAAGATCAGCTCGCCGACAGGCCGCGTCGCGCGGTTGGCCGCGAGTAACCGCTCACCAGACGAAATTGTCGTCGAGCTGTACTTGGCCTCCTTCGGCCGGCTGCCACGCGACGAAGAAAAGAAGTCGGCCCGCGCGGCATTCGACACCGCAGGAGCCACTCGCCGCAGCGCCGCCGAAGATGTACTCTGGGCATTGCTCAACTCGGCCGAGTTCGTGTTGAATCACTAAGGAATGGGGACGAACGCAATCAGCCGCAGGGCGCTAGCCCCGGTTTGTGGCGATCGAACCGGGGCTAGCGCCCTGCGGCTCAAAACGTCGAATCACGAGGTCATGCGATGCTGAACCGCTACTGTGACGGACATTCGCGTCGAAGCTTTTTGCAGGTCGGGCTGGGGGGCGCGGCTGGGCTGGGGCTTGTTCCGTTGTTGCGAGCAACCGCGAACGAAGACAGCAATCAACCGGCGGCGCGAGCCAAGCGTTGCCTGCTGATTTGGATGGATGGTGGTCCTAGTCATCATGAGTCGTTCGATCCAAAAACTGACGCGCCGGTCGAAATTCGGGGCGAGTTCAAACCGACCGCGACCAACGTCCCCGGCACTCAGATTTGCGAACTGCTGCCGAAGATTTCGCAGGTGATGAATCTCGTGACGGTCATTCGTTCCGTCGCACATCGCGACCCAGGACATGGCGGCGGCAATCATTATCTGACCACCGGCAGTCCGACACCTGTGCCGATCGGCTGTGGTGATTCGGCCAGCTTCCACCCCAGCCTCGGTTCGTTCATCGCCAAAGAGCGCGGAGCCGCCGCCGGGCTCCCCGCGTATGTGCAGTTCGCGCTGCCGTCGGCACTCCGTTCGGGAGGTCCGAATTTTCTCGGCAGCAAGTACGCGCCGTTCCTGATCGCGAACAACCCGAACAATCCCGATTTCCAACTTCCCGACGTCACGCTGCCACCGGGCATCGCCGAGGGTCGCGCTCAATCGCGAGCCGCACTCCGCAAGTCTCTCGACACTCTCGAACGCTTCGGCGACGAAGCGGCCGCCGATCCGGCCCGTGGACTCGATAACTTCCACGAGCAAGCACAGCGGCTCGTCACCTCGTCGCTCACCAAGCAGGCGTTCGACATCAATCGCGAGTCGGACCAAACCCGCGATGCCTACGGGCGCACGATGGTCGGTCAGCAGTGTCTGTTGGCGCGACGTCTGGTCGAAGCGGGCGTCCCCTTCGTCACCGTGCAACACGCCGGTTGGGACCATCACACGAATATCTTCAAGTATCTCAAGGACCGCTGGCTGCCGACGTTCGATGTCGCCTTCTCAGCGTTGTTGCGCGACATGGAAGAGCGTGGACTGCTCGAAGACACGCTCGTCTTGGCGTTGGGCGAGTTCGGCCGCACGCCGAAAATCAACAAGGACAGCGGGCGCGATCATTGGCCGGGCGCGATGTCGATCGTCGCCGCCGGTGCCGGCGTGCCGCGCGGCTGCGTCATCGGCGCGACCGACAAGCAAGGTGCCGCGCCGAGCGAACGACCGCTCAAGGTCGAAGACTTCTTTTGCTCCATCTACACCAAGCTGGGCATCGATCCGCACAAGGAATTGCTGACGTCCGAGGGACGTCCCGTCCCCATCGTCAACGGCGGCCAGCCGATCGACGAGTTGTTCTGAGAGAGAAGGGGTAGGGTGTTCGGTTTTTCGGAATTGGCGGGAAGAGAGCTTTGATTGCCAATGAGACTCGTGCCCGCCAATTCCGAAAAACCGAACACCCGACCCCGGCCCCAAGTCGCTGGCTGGTTCGCCCTCGCGTTGTCGATTGTGAGCGGACCAATCGCGCACGCACAAACGACGCCGATGATTGAGTTCTTGTTTCCTCCTGGCGCACAGCGGGGAACGGCAGTCGAGGTTCATTTCGAAGGCGAATTCCTGCCGGACGCAGGCCGCCTGACTTCGTCCGGAAATGGCATTGCACTGCAAGCGGGCGGTGCGGCGGATCGTTACCGGTTTTCGCTCGCAGCCGATGCCGCAGCGGGACCGCGCGAGATTCGGCTGTCGTCCGTGCAAGGTGCCTCGCGGCCGTTTCCATTCGTGATCGGCGAACTCCCCGAAGTCATTCACGCCAACCAACGCGAACCGCTGGCTCTGAAGTTGCCGGTGACCGCCAACGGGCGACTCGATGCCGCGGGCGACATCGACGAGTACGCCGTCACGCTCGCGGCGGGAGCACAGATCGTGTGCGCCGCAAAGGCCGACGAAATTCGCTCGCCGCTGGATCCGGTGATCCGACTGCTCGATGCGCAGGGCAAGCCGCTGGCCATCAGCTTTCCACACCGCTCGGCCGATGCCCTTTTGGTGTTTCGCGCGCCGACGGCCGGTCGCTACACGCTCCAGGTCTTCGACTTTCAAATGGCCGGCGGAGCCAAGCACATCTATCGGCTGACCGTGACCGATGGTCCTTGGCTCGATTACGCATTTCCCGCTGGCGTGTCGCGCAATGTAGAGACGCCGGTGACTGTCTACGGTTGGAATCTCCCAACACCGCCGGGCGAAGCTCTCACGCTGCACGTTCCGCCGCAACCAGTGAGTCGCTACGAACTGACGCTGCCGGGTTGCGTGAATCGGCTGTCGTTGCCCGTCGGCGTGAATGCCGAATTGCTCGAAGCGGAACCGAACGACGTCGTTACACAAGCCGCAGCGGTCCCCACTCCGGGAACGGTCAACGGACGTCTGAACAAACCGGGCGACATCGACGTCTTTGGGTTCACGGCCAAGAAGGGGGAGAAGTTCGCGCTCGACGTCGATTCCGCCGACTTGCAGTTTCCCACCGACGCGGTGCTTGCCGTTCTCAGCGAGTCCGGCAAGTCGCTCGTCGAAGTGGACGATGTGAAAACCTCGCGCGATCCAAGCATCCGCTTCACCGCTCCGGCAGACGGTCGTTACTTCGTTTCGCTCCGCGATCGCAGCGGTGGTGGCGGCGAAGACTGCGTGTATCGACTCCATCTGTCGACAGCGCTGCGGCCCCAAGTGACGGCTCGCGTCAACACGTCGTCGCTGATGGTTCACAGCGGTCAGACAACCAATTTGCCCGTGCTGGTCGAGCGCGTCGACGGACTGGATGACGAGTTGGAAGTAACCGCCTTCGATCTGCTCGCCGGAGTCGAGGTCAAGCCGCAGCCCGTCCCCGCGAAAACACCGGCGACGATTCAACTGCCATTCACGGTGGCTGACAACACGGCACCCATCGGGGGACTGGTGCGTATCGTCGTCCGCAACACAAAGACGAGCGAATCGAACGAGCGCATTGCCGTGATTGCCGACTCGGCCGCGGCCACATCGGGCAGCAGCGCGCTCTGGCTGGCTGTCAGCCCGGAGATTCCGCTGACCTTGAAGACGACCACGACGATCCTCGACGCACCGCGCATGGCCGCGTTTCCATTCCCGGTGAGTGTCGAGAGGAAAGCAGGTTTTTCGGGACCGATTCGGCTCGTAGGCGTTGAGCCCGATCGTCGCGGCACCTTGATTCCGCTCATCGGCCAAATCGCGGCCGATCGCGACGTAGGTTCGATTCCGCTGGTGCTCCAACACAAAGTGACGGAGGGGACGACGCATCGCAGCCGAGTCATGGGCGTCGCTGAAGTGCCGGGTGCGGACGGCAAGACATACGCGGTGTTTCACGTCGCCCCCGGCAATATGTCAGTCGGCTGTCAGCCGAGCCTCCTGACGTTGACCGTCGAACCGGCGATCGTCACTTGGCGTCCGGGCCAGACGCAACGCATCGAGGTGCAGCTCATGCGGCGCACGACAATGCAACCGATCACGCTGCGGCTCGCGCCGACGGCAGGCGTCGTCGGAATTGAGTGCGACCCCGTCGAAGTCGGCAGCGATCAAAACCGCGCGGTGTTGACGCTGCGATTCGCCCCTGAGGCGAAGCTGCCCCCGCGAACGACGATCGAGATCAAGGCCGAATCGTCGCGCGACGGGCTCCCCATCTATGGCACGGCAAGCTTTCGCTTGGAGTCGCCGTAATCCGCATTCCGACAATTAGCCGCGCGGCGCTAGCCCCGGTTACACGGCTTGAACCGGGGCTAGCGCCG
>CAMDDX010000234.1 GCA_945893075.1 Planctomyces sp. SH-PL62
TTCTTGCAGCCGAACAACGCGCAGACGCCGCAGGGACGATTCCGCACGATGAATCCGGCCGATGCCGAGCCGGTCCATTCAGGACCGTTCGCCGCGCCGGGTGACTATCTGAAATTTTCAGCCGATGCGGATTTGATCCTGCGGGCGAACATGTATGCCGAGACGAAAGGCTCGTCGCCGGTGAAGATCGCGCTGTTCATCTCAGGAGGCAAACTCGTCGAAGCGTCCAGCGACGAGGAAGTCGATCAGCTCATGGGAGCGGCTTTGAAGACGATGAAGCCGCTGAAGATTCTGAAGACGTTCGAGATCACCGCTCGCGACGCGAAGAGCGTGCAGCAGATCGAATTCCCGATCAACCGCCGCGGCGATATCCAGCGAGCCGGTCTCGCAATCGTCAAACCTCCCGAAGGAGAAGAACTGCCGCAGCTCTTCATCGAACACATTTGGACCGAAGGCCCGCTGGAAACTCGGCCGGCGTCGCAAATCATGCTGCTGAAATGTTCGCCCGATAAACCGCAGGCCGAGCAGACTCGCGAAGTCCTCACGCGGCTGTTGTCCCGTGGTTATCGGCGAACCGCGACGCCTCAAGAAATCGAGTCGATGGCCAAGATCGTCGATCAGGCGGTGGCCGGCGGTGAGAAGTGGGAAGCTGGAATCCAGTGGGCCGTGCAAGCGGTGCTCTGCTCGCCGAAGTTCTTGTTCCGAGTCGAACTCGATGACCGCCCCGACAGTCCAGAGGCTCGGCCGATCGACGAATTTCATCTCGCCTCGCGGCTGTCGTACTTCCTGTGGAACACGATGCCGGATGACGAACTGTTTGACCTCGCTCGGCGCGGCGAGCTGTCCAAGAACCTCGAACCGCAAGTGCTCCGCATGTTGAAAGACCCGCGCGCGTCCGCCGCGCTGGTCGATCAGTTTGCGATGCAGTGGCTGCAACTCAAGCGGTTGGAGTTGATCGCCCCGGATGGGAAACTCTTCCCGGACTTCAACGCGGGTCTGCGTCTCGCAATGCTGAAAGAGACGCGATTGTTCCTGGAAGCGATCGTGCAAGAAGACCGCAGCCTGCTCGATTTGCTCTCTGCCGATTTCACGTTCTTGAACGAGCCGCTCGCGCGGCATTACGGGATCGCCGACACAAACGGCAATCTCGCCGGCAAGAAGCCCGAGCGTGACAAAGGCCAACCGATTCGCGGCGGCGACTTCGTCCGCGTCAATCTCACGAACACCGGCCGAGGCGGACTGCTCACGCAAGCCAGCGTCCTGACCGTCACGTCGAATCCAACGCGCACCTCGCCGGTCAAACGCGGACGCTGGGTCTTGGAACAACTGCTCGGCACACCGCCGCCGCCGCCGCCGCCGAATGTGCCGGAACTCGAACAAGGCGAGAAGCTGACCGGCTCGTTGCGGCAACGCATGGAACAGCATCGCGCGAATCCGAGCTGCGCGAACTGTCACGCACGCATGGACCCGCTGGGTTTTGCGTTCGAGAACTTTGACGCGATCGGCCGCTTCCGTGAGAAGGATGGCGAGTTCGTCATCGACCCAGCCGGAGAACTGCCGACCGGCGAAAAATTCTCCGGACCGACGGAACTCAAGGAAGTTTTGAAGACCCGGCAGAATCTGTTCGCTCGGTGCATCACCGAGAAGCTGCTGACGTATGCGCTTGGCCGAGGTCTTGAGTATTACGACCGGCCTGCCGTTGATCGGATCACGACCGCTCTGGCGCAGAACGGGTATCGGTTCTCAACGCTCATCGTCGAAATCGTGAAGAGCGAACCGTTCCGCCTGCGGCGCGGGCTTGGGCCGGAAGACAAGAACTAACGAACGAATTCGTAGGACGGGCACTCTTGCCCGTCGACGGGCAGGAGTGCCCGTCCTACAAAAACTTCCGCAGGACGTTGGCCGTGATCCGCGAGACATGGTCGTCGATCGGAATGCTGCTGGGCCAACAGATTGAGCCGGCGGAGAATGTCCCGCCTCCGGATTCGGTGTCGAAGATCGACATCTCCGCGCCTCCATCGTCGGGGTTGAGACCTTTCGCGAGCAGACGTGTCCCCTTTGGGGAACTCACCGAGAGTTTGTCGGTCTCGTGGCCGGAGGCTCCGCCGGGACAGCGACGATGCAGGCTCTTTTCGCCGAACGTGTCGCCGTTCTTCAGGCCCGTTCCCTCGAAGCACCAATGCGTGTCGTCGATCACTCGGTACGGCGCGCCGGTCATGATGCCGCTTGGAGTAAACACGACGCCCAGCAGATTCGCTTCGGATTCGTAACGCTTGCCGAGCCGGCTTTCGGCTCCGATCCCTTCCGGCCAGAGGCTGGTCATCGTGCCGTTGTGGACCGTCATCGTGTCGTCGTCGTGCAGCGTGACTTCGCAGTTCACGCCGTTGCCGCCCAGATACATCAAACGGCCACCCTCGTGGAACACCCACTGTTTGACGCGGTCGTACATCGTCCGCGTCCAATACTCCGGATGCGTGCTGATGATGAGCACTTTGTACTTCGACAGGTTGAGCACTCCGCCGTGCAACTGCGTCTCGGAATAGAAGTCGTAGGCGAAGCCCTCCCGTTCCAGCCAGCCGAGCAACCGCCATTCGGCCGGAGCGATGTGACACGCGGCGCGGCCCTCAATCGGATCGGTGATCTGTTCGGAGAGCACGATGTCGTTGATCGGTTCCGGCCGCTCGAACGATAGCGGGGCGTAGTCGTTCCAGCCCCAGGTCTGAAACTTCGGATCGATATAGCGTGCGATTTCTTGCCGCGAGTTGACGACCGGCACGTCGGGCAGTGCGTTCGCGTGGATGTAGTTGCTGCGGCCGCCGAAGTTGTTGTAGCAGTTCCAAGTGATGTTCGACGCGAGCACCGCCACCGGCGCGGTTGGCTTGGCGGGCGCGACGACCCACGGAAACGCAAAGGCTCGGCCGGACGCGGTACTCGCGTGGAAGTAGTACAAGCCCGACCGCTGCGGAGCCTTCACCATCTGTTTCTGAGCCGGGCTGGTATAGCCGTACTTATTCCACTCGACGCCGGTCTGTGTGTAATCACCGTCGGGAGTGATCTGCATCATCGCTCGCGGCCCGTGCTCGTCGTGCCAGCCGAGTCCGCAGACTCGCTCTTTCGTCCAGCCGTATCGCCACAACTCCAAGTGAAAGCACTCGACCGAGTGGACTCGAAACTCGGCCTCTTCACCCGACCGTACGCACTTCGGCCACGCATAGCCGAGCAGTCCATCCGACAGCAGTCGGAAGTGATGCGGTTGTGTGATTGGCAACGTCAGCCGGACTCGCTTGCCGCCGAAGCCGGGCCTTTGCAGCGTGACGGCATACTCGCCGCGCGGCAGGTCGAGATGCACGGAACCGCTGGCGCGAGAACGTGTCTCCCACGATTGGCCTTGCTCGTTGACGAACTCCAACAGGACGTCCGAAACCGCGACGTAGCGCTCGTCGCTGACAAACCCGATCAACATGGTGATGAACTCCGAATGGTTGTGCCGGCCGAAAGCCGATGGCCGAATGCCGAGAGCCGTTATCCTTTTTCCCAAACTGCTCGACTCGCGAAAAAGGATAACGGCTCTCGGCTGTCGGCTCACGGCATTCGGCCGGACGAACGTGCGAACTCGTGTTGCCGGGTTCGTGCGGCCTCTGCTACAAGCCGCGCCCTTTGGAGACCTTCGGTCATGGCGGCGGCGGGGTCAGGAGACCCGCGCCGAGCGCAACTAGGAGCGATCGTATGAATGCGCCGCAATTCCTCGCCGCGTTGCATGAACTGTTTGACGTCAGCGCGGGCTCGATCCACAAAGAGACGGTGTTGCAGGACATCGCCGGCTGGAGTTCGATGACTTTCATCGGTCTGATCGCCATGCTCGACGAAGATTTCGGAGTCCGCATTTCGCCGGGAACGATCCTGCGTTGTCACACCGTGGAAGACCTGATGGACGAAGTCACGGTGGAGCTCAGTTCCACGAAGATGGCGGCGTGAGCGGGGGGTTGGCTATCCTGCCGCCCCTGTCAAAGACATCGAGACATGATTCATGCAGGCGATTCTCAAAGCGATCGAGTACTACTTGCCGCCGCAGGTTCTCAACAACCCGCAGTTGTGCGAGATCGCGCCCAACTGGTCGCCCCAGAAAATTCAAAGCAAAACCGGCATCGAGGAACGCCGAATCTCCGAAGAGGAAGAACTCTCGTCGGACCTCGCGGTCAAAGCGGTCACGAAACTGTTCGAGTCGGGAGCGTGTCAGCCCGAAGACATCGACTACTTGATGCTCTGCACGCAGTCCCCCGATTATTTTCTCCCCACGACCGCCTGTCTGCTGCAACACCGGCTTGGCCTGCGGACCAGTTGCGGGGCGCTGGACTTCAACCTCGGCTGTTCGGGATTCATCTACGGCCTCGGAATGGCCAAGGGATTGATCGAGACCGGCCAGGTCAAAAACGTGCTGGTCGTGACCGCCGAGACCTACACCAAATTCATCACGCCGACGGACATGTCGGTCCGCACGCTGTTCGGCGACGCCTCGGCCGCGACGTTGATCACCGCTCAGGATTCGCACAGCGAACAAGCCCCCGCGATTGGACCGTTCGTGTACGGCACGGACGGCCGAGGAGCCAAGAACCTCATCGTTCAGACCGGCGGGATGCGCAAGCCGGTCGCCGGGTTCGCCAGCGGCGGTGGTGTCGAGGACGCCGATGAGCACGTCCTGGTGCCGCCGACGCTCTACATGAACGGGCCGGAGATTTTCCTCTTCACGCTCGACGCCGTGCCCGACTTGGTCGCCGGCATTTGCAATCGCGCTGGCATCACCTTCGACGACGTCGATCTGTTTCTCTTCCACCAAGCCAACGAATACATGCTGCGGCACCTGCGGGACAAAATTGAAATCCCGCCGGAACGCTTCTATGTCTCCATGAGCCACTGCGGCAACACGGTTTCGTCCACGATCCCCATCGCCTTAAAAGAAGCCCACAAAGCCGGCCGCCTGAAAACCGGCGACCGTGTCATGCTGGTCGGCTTCGGCGTCGGTTATTCCTGGGGCGCGACGATGCTGCGGTGGGCGATGAATACGTAGCCGAGTCACTCCGTGACTCGAACAATCCGGTCACGGAGTGACCGGTCTACTCTGCGGAAAGGATTCCGAAATGTCTCTCGATTTGCTCGCCACGGATGGCGGGTTGCCCGTTCGCCAAAAGCCATTCGCGCCGTGGCCCGTCTTTGATGAAGCTCAATGCGACGCCGTGCAGGCGGTGCTGAAATCCGGCAAGGTGAATTACTGGACTGGACAGGAATGCCGGCTCTTTGAAAACGAATTCTCCCGGGCCGTCGATTGCGAACATGCCATCTCGCTGGCCAACGGCACTTTGGCGATTGAGTTGGCGTTGCACGCGCTCGGCATCGGGCCGGGCGACGACGTGATCGTCCCTCCGCGCACGTTTATCGCGACGGCGAGCGCCGTTTGGGCACGAGGTGCTCGGCCGATCTTCGCCGACGTCGATCCGATCAGCGGCAACCTGTCCGCCGAAACCATCGAGGCCGCGCTGACGCCCAACACGAAGGCGATCATCCCCGTCCACATCGCCGGTTGGCCGTGTGACATGGACCCGATCATGGACTTGGCCCATGACCGTCGGTTGGCCGTCATCGAGGACTGTGCTCAGGCTCACGGAGCGACCTACAAGGACCAGCCGGTTGGCTCGATCGGACACATGGCCGCGTTCTCGTTTTGTCAGGACAAGATCATCACGACGGGTGGCGAGGGCGGAATGCTCGTCACCAATCAAAAAGACCTGTGGGGCCGCGCGTGGAGCTACAAAGACCACGGCAAAGATTGGGACGCCGTCTACAACCGCCAGCATCCGACAATCTTCAAATGGACTCACGAGTCGCTCGGCACGAACTGGCGGATGACCGAGATGCAAGCCGCCATCGGCCGCTGCGCTCTGCGCGAGTTGCCCAATTGGGTGGATGCTCGCCGCCGCAACGCGGCCACGCTGGACGAAGCGTTGTCACGCATCCCCGGCATCCGCACCGAGACTCCCGACATCGATTGCTTTCACAGCTATTACAAGCACTATGCCTGCGTGCGGCCGGAGCTTCTGCAATCCGGTTGGACTCGCGACCTGATCGTGAAGGCGTTGCAGAAGGAAGGCATCCCCTGCGGCAGCGGGATCTGCTGTGAGATTTATCAGGAAGCCGCGTTCGAGGCGGTCGGTCTCAAACCGGCTCAGCGCATGCCGAATGCTCAGCAGTTGAGCGACACGAGCTTGATGTTCGTGGTCCATCCGACGCTTAGCGAACCGGACATGCTCGACACGGCTCGCGCCGTCGCGAAGGTCATGTCGCACGCGACGCAACGATCGCTGGTTCCGCTCGCGCGCGTGGCGTAGTCCGATTGCGTCTCCACACTAACCCGACGCGCAAGCGAGGCCGAAACGTAACCCGTCCTCGCTCGCGCGTCGGGTTAGTGTCGCGTTCGTTCGGCAATTTCTGCCGCTCCCGTGTCGCGCTGGCACAGTTCGCGGAATCGCGAACCTCCGCCTGACCGTCAAAGTTTGCTCATCTCCCCGATGGCCAGCGTCCGAAAAATCTGATGGGCGAAGTCTCGCCCGCAGGGAAGCGTTCGCGATCCGTTGCCTCGTCGACGGTCCCGCTTGCTCGCCCAGCCAGAACGCAGACGCAATCGGTGAAGGAGCCAACGATGTCGCAGGGATGCCTCATGCAGCCGGGCCTGACGAGCGGCGAATTGCCGCGCGAGGTCTTTCAGCCCGTCACGATGCCGGGAACTCGCAAGCTGTTCGATCAAGCATGGACACAACTCTTCGGATCGCTGACGTCGGACAAACTCGCGGTCCGCGTGTTCGTCGATTTCCTCGTCGCGAATGCGGTACTGGTGATGGCCGCTGTCGTGCGACTAGCAGTCATGGGCGGGCTGAGTTGGGACAATCCCATCGGAGCGCTGTTTGACCGAGTCAATGCCACGTATTTGATGAACGCCGGCTGGTTCGGACTCTCGACCGTCGTGCTGTTTGCTCTGACGCGCGTTTACAAGCCGGTCCCGTTCTCGCGAGTTCAACAACGATTGACGGCCATCGCGTTGGCGTGCGGAATCGGACTGATTGCGCACTTGGCCTTAGGCGCGTTCGCGTTCAAAAAACCGCAACAGACACTGGAAGTCGGCCTGCCGGCCTGGACTCTGCTCTGTGCCGTCGTCGCGTGCGTGCGATATTCGCGGATGAAAGTCGGAGAACTCTTCCGGGTCGTCCTGCGAGGCGAAGCGGCGAACACCAAAGTCGAAGACGTGCTTGTCGTCGGCGGAGCAGGCTACATCGGTTCGATTCTGACTCGGCAATTGCTCGATGCCGGTTATCGCGTGCGAGTGCTCGACCTCGAATTGTTTGGTACCCAGTCGCTGGCGGATGTGCTCGAACATCCGCGGTTGGAAGTGATGAAAGGTGACTTCCGCAATATCGAAGACGCCGCCCGTGCTCTGCGCGGCATGGACGCGGTCTGTCACTTGGCGGCCATCGTCGGCGATCCGGCGTGTGCTCTGGATCGCGAGACGACCATCACCGTGAACTACGCAGCGGCCAAGATGATGGCTCAACTGGCGAAGGCCAATGGCGTGTCGAAATTCGTGTTCGCCTCGACGTGCAGCGTCTACGGTGACTCCGAAGAGATCATGTCCGAGGACTCGCCGCTCAATCCGGTCTCGCTGTACGCTACGACGAAGATCGACGCCGAACGGGCGCTGCTCGATGCGGCGGATGCCGACTTCCAACCGACGATCCTGAGATTTGCGACCGCCTACGGCTGGTCGCATCGCCCACGTTTCGATCTGGTCGCCAACCTGTTCAGCGCTCAAGCCGTGACCGACAAGAAAATTCGCGTCTTCAATGGCGAACAATGGCGGCCATTCGTCCACACCCGCGACATCGCTCGCGCCTGTGTGCTGACGTTGGAAGCACCGCTCGCCAAAGTCGGCGGTCAAATCTTCAACGTCGGCGACGAAAGCCAGAACTACACGCTGACGCAACTCGGCCAAATCGTTGCGCAATCCTGTCCGGGAATCGAAGTCGAAGCCGTTCGCAACAACGACGATATGCGCAACTACCGCGTCAACTTCGCCAAGATTCGCCGCGCACTCGGCTTCCGAGCTTCGATCGACCTGGTCGATGGAGTCCAAGAAATGGTTGATGCGGTGCTCGGCGGACATGTCCCGAACTGGCGCGATCCGATCTACAGCAACTCGAAACACCTCGAAGGCGAAGGTTTGTCCGTGTTGAAATTCGACGCGCTTCGCAAACACGCCGACGACATGCCAGCCACCACGCGATTCCTCGCCAAGAAGGCGGCCGCGTAACTCACTGACTTGCTCATCCACCGCCTCGCCGAATTCCCCTCGACGAGGCGGTTTCGCATTCCATAAACCCCGTCTTGCCCGACCTGCCTGCATTCCTCTGGCCCCATTCCCCTGCCAAATTGTTTGTGGCAGAGGAATGGGGCCAGAGGAACGAAAACAGGAACGATCCCCAGAAGGACACATCCCATGCACGTCTTGTTCGTCCACAAAAACTTTCCGGCTCAGTTCGGTCACATTGCCAGCTATCTCATCAAGAAACACGGCTTCCGCTGCTCGTTCGTGTGCGAGCTACCGTCGGGCGTGTTCGATGGCATCCAACGGTTTCAGTACAAGCTGACCGGCGGAGCGACCAAGACGGTCCACTATTGCAGCCGCACGTTCGAGAACTGCGTGTGGCATACGCACGGCGTCTACGAAACGATGAAGGCACATCCTGAAGTGAAGCCGGACCTCGTTGTCGGGCACAGCGGCTTCGGCTCGACGACATTTCTGGCGGATCTCTACGACTGCCCGATCATCAATTACTTCGAGTACTACTATCACGGTCGCAACTCAGACCTCGACTTCCGCCCGGAGATTCCGGTCAAAGAGTTGGACCTGCTCCGCTCTCGCACGCGAAACGCGATGATCCTGCTTGACCTGCAAACGTGCGCGGCGGGGTACTCACCAACCGAGTGGCAGAAGAGTCTCTTCCCTGTCGAGTACCAACCGAAAATCGACGCGATCTTCGACGGCCTCGACACCAACGTCTGGCATCGCCGCCAGGTTCCCCGTCAGATCGGCGACCGCGTGATCCCCCCCGGCACGCGCATCGTCACCTATGTTTCGCGCGGGTTCGAGTCGATGCGCGGGTTCGACGTTTTCATGAAGGTCGCCAAGCGAATTTGCGACGCTCGCAAAGATGTGGTCTTTGTCTGCGTGGGCTCCGACCGAGTCTGCTACGGTGGCGACATGCAGCGCATCACTGACGCCGAGAGTTACCGCGATCACATTTTGAAGCAAGACAACTACGACCTCAGCCGCTTCATCTTCACCGGCCGCGTCGAACCGAATCAGCTTGCCGACATCATCAGCATGGGCGACCTGCACATCTACCTGACGGTCCCCTTCGTGCTGAGCTGGTCGCTGATGAACTCACTGGCCTGCGGCGCAACGGTGCTGGCCTCCGACACGGCTCCCGTCCGCGAAATGATCCGTCACGGCGAGAACGGTTTGCTGGGCGGATTTTTCGATGTGGATCGACTCACCGAACTCGCCCTGCAAGTCCTCGACGATCCCCCGTCGTATCGCCACCTCGGTGACGCCGGCATGCACATGATCCAGGAAAACTACAGCCTCGACAAAATGCTGCCGCGCATGTTGGACCTCTACGAACGGACGCTCAATAAGCATCGCGGGCGATAGCAGGCGGTTCGGGCTACACAATTGGGGAGTCTCCGCGTATTTTGCGCCAGCCGAACTCAGTTTCTCTGCGAGACTCACCTGCCATCATGCCAACCTACGACTACGAATGCGGTGCCTGCAATCACAAGTGGGAGTTGTTTCAATCCATCAAAGCGGAACCGGAGAAGAAGTGCCCCGCATGCAAGAAAAAGAAAGCTCGCCGGCTAATTGGGGCGGGCGCGGGATTGATCTTCAAAGGAACCGGGTTCTATCTCACCGACTATCGCAGCAAGTCCTACAAGGATGCCGCGAAGGCGGACAAGTCCGCATCCGAAGCGGCATCGTCGAAGCCGGACTCCAGCACGAAGTCAGACACCAGTGCTCCGAAATCGTCGAGCACTGGCGAATCGAAGTCGAAGGACTGACTGGCTGCCCGGCATTCCTCTGGCCCCATTCGTCTGCCGAGAAGTCCTTGGCAGAGGAATGGGGCCAGAGGAATAAACCGCGAGACGCTGCGAACGGAAGAACTGTGCTTCGGCAAGCGACGTCGTCTGAAAAACGTCGAATTCGCGTCGGTCGCAGCGGTTGGGAATTTTGGGCAATACACGCTGCGATTTGCGGCCGTTTGATGTGCCGCGAAATCGTTATGACCGCTCCGCTTTAACACGTTTTGAGTGGTGTTGAGACTCGTACAACCGGCCGAGGCGTCATGCCCGAAACCTTCACGTTGACCGGTTTTTTCGATCGAACTACAGTCCGCCCCGCTTTCCGGTTGACGGTCATTGCGTACAGGTTTTCTGTCTCGCACTGCTCCTGAGGCTGCGGTCTGAAATCGACTTCTTGGCCCTGCTGTTCATGGAGGACGGCGTGCGTAAGCTTGGTACGTGGATGCTCTGCTTCATCGCGATCTCCTGGATCAGCGTCGGTGGCTGCCAGCGGCCGGTGGTTCATTCCCCTGAGCCGCTGCGGTACGGCAGCCAGCATTTCGTGGTCCCCGAACCGGCCGCGATCGTTCCGCCCATCGTCGCGATGCCTCAGATTCCATTCGGCAATCCTTGGAAGCCCACCGTGGCGGCCCGCGACTGGAAGCACATCGTCATTCATCACACCGCCTCCGAAGGGGGGAGCGTCGCGACGATTCACGCCGAGCATCTCAATCGCAAGGACAAGAACGGCAACAACTGGAAGGGAATCGGCTATCACTTTTTGATCGGCAACGGCACCGGCATGGGTGACGGCGAGATCGAGCCGACCTTTCGCTGGAAGAAGCAGATGCAAGGCGCTCACGCCGGCAACGACGAATACAACCAGCACGGCATTGGCATCTGTCTGGTCGGCAATTTCCAAGATCATCGGCCGTCGCCCGCTCAGTTGGCGTCGATCAAGCGATTGGTCGGCGTGCTGAAGCGCGAATACGGCCTCAAGAGCAGCCAAGTGGTCGGACATCGCGACGTCAAAGCGACGGCCTGTCCGGGCAAGCTGTTTCCATTGACCGAGATTGCTCTCTCGGAAGACGTGCCGTTCTTCACTTCACGCGATGCTCAGTCATCGCCGAATTTGTTGAGCATCGCAGGAGGGACCAGCGAATGACCACACATGCTGACGATCCGTGGAAAGGCCGCTGGTTCGCGCCGCACGATTTGCCCTCGATGGAACTCCACGAACGTAAGCCGTGGGACACGCTGGTTCCCGCCAATCACGCCGCGCCTACCGAGCCAGTGGCTGCCGAAGCCGAGATGTCGTTGGAAATCGCGGTTGCAGGAGCCGACTCGCCGTGGGGGCACTTCTCACTACCGGATGAATCGCCGGTGCATCTGCCTCCGCATTACGAACCGAACTACGCCTATCCGCTGATCGTCTGGCTGCACGATTCCGAGTGGACCGCTCGCGAGTTGCTCGACCTGATGCCGCGGATCAGTCCGCAGAGTTATTTGGGCCTCGCGATCGAAGGGCTGACGCCGACGAACCGTTTCGCCAGCGGCCCGATGTCGCCGACAGGAAGTCTCGACCCGCTGGATGGTTTGCTGGAGACATTGAAGGATGTCGCTCGCCAGATGCGGCGCGAGTTCCACGTCCACAGCGAACGCATCTACCTCGCCGGTTTCGGCGATCAAGCCTCGGTCGCGTTGCGAATGTTGCTGCGCCGTCCTGAATGGTTTGCCGGAGCGCTGGCATTTGGCTTGCGGGACACGAAGCTCGACTCGGCTCTCGCGAACTACGACGAACTGCGCGGCAAGCGAGTCTTCTTGAGTGCGGGCGTGCGCGACAGTCGCGTCTCGATGGCAGATGTCACGGGCATTGGCCGCCTGCTGCGTTCGTTCGGCATTCAAGCCGTGCTGCGAGCGTATGACTCCAGCGAATCGCCGACGCCGAAGCTGCTCTCCGACGTCGATCACTGGCTGATGAACGGCGTCTGCGAATCGACGCTGGTCTGAATGGTGAAGTGAAATCGTTCATCCCACCGGCAGCGGATCAAGCCGTCCAGACCTGGATTGGCAGTACCGACCGTCACCAGCGCGCCCCGTTGCCAATCTCTTTGACCCGTTGCACCATCTCCCCGCGACCGCCGGTGCGACTTCGTCAAACTTCAAACGACGGCTCCAAGGAGTCATGGTTCACCCACGATCCAGTCGTCCGTGCGGCTTCATAGGTCAAGTGGGACGTGAACATTGAAATGGAGCCGTTGATTCTGTCCATCTTTGGAACGCCGGCTTCTGCACGGTGCTGTGTACTCAAGGCATGACCGCTTCCCTGGTGGCGTTGGAGGGATTGAGCGGCATGTAGCGAACTAACAGATGCGACGATATC
>CAMDDX010000235.1 GCA_945893075.1 Planctomyces sp. SH-PL62
AAATTTCAAAATTGCCTTGGCAATTTTGAAATTTGAAGACCCGACCCCTCCGTCCCACCGCACCATCGCCGAATAAAGTCACACACACCGACCGCAGCCAGCACGCACAGCGGATACTCCGCCGGCAGCCGATACCGCAGCGAACCGACGAACACGGCGTGAATCGCCGCGAAGTACAAGATCGGTCCCAACGTCAGCAGCCACACCCAGGGCCGCTGCCGAATCAGCCACCAGCCGCGTGCCGCCAACAACAGGACAGGCACGAAGAACACTAAGACGACCAATGCCGGCCCAACGCCACCGAACTGAGCCGCGCTCGGCCACGGTTTCCAATATCGCCACAGCTTCCAGAACGTCAGTTCGACCGCTCGGCCGGGATTCTGTCGCGCGTACTGCCACGCCGCTTGTTTGTAGTGTTGATCGACGTCCCACTCGGACAGCTTGGCCATCAAGTTGTCCCGATCGAAGAACGTCATGTTGCTGTCGCCATTCGCATCGGGATTCAGTCCGTCGTACAAGCTCGGCCCGGACCACAACGTCGTAAAGACCCAGTGACCGCTGACCTCGTGATTCCGCCAAGCCCACGGCAACAACGCGCCGAACAATCCGAGCAGCATGACTGCCGATTCGAGACACGCTTTGCCTCGCGGCTTCTTGAGCAGGACCACCAGCAGGGCGAGCAGCGGTCCGGCCAGCATCCAACTCGGTCGGACATACGTTGCGATCGCGATGCTGATGCCGGTGAGGAGGGGCCAGAAAACGACCCCGGACTTCTCTCGGCTTTCGGCCGGCAACCAACACGCGGCGCACCACAGACTCATCGTGAGCGTCAGCGCGAATAAGGTTTCGCTGAGCAACAGCACGCTGAAGCCGGCCATCACTGGCGAGATCGCTGTCAGGCCGCACGCGATCAACGCGACTCGTTCGTCGAACAATCGACGTCCCAGCAAATACACCGCACCGCAGGCGGCAGTCCCGATCACGGCCAACAGACAGCGTGCTGCGAACGGACTCGCTCCAAAGAGCTTCATCGACAGCGCCAGCACTGCGGGGAAGCCGGGCATGCGATGCACCTGGCGCGGCGGTTCGTACAACGAGAACCCTTTGCCGGCCGTCATCTTCCGAGCCAGTTCCCAATAGCCTTCGGCATCGCCAGCGATGAGGCACAATTGATCGCCGACGTTCCGCTGCACGACCCACGCCGCCAACAGTCGTCCGACCAACGCCACAAGCAGAATCGCGATCAGCCACGTCCGCCCTCGAACCATATCCCGTCCCTGGAAAAAGGCGGCGGACTCTACGAGTGCTCCCCAAACGGGACAAGACCGCTATTCGTCCAACAACAGGTCATCCTCGCGGATGAGCCGGTGGCCCCGTTCGGTCAGAACCTTGATCGCCATGTCGAGGTCATCCACCGAGAGTGCGATCGCTCCGCGACCTTCCCCGCGATACAGCAGCGGGTACGTGTAGTGAATGTTGACCTCGGCTTGCAGCAGCGAGCCGCACAGCATCGCGAACGGCTGATGCCCTTCCGGCAACTCGACGCCGATGATGTCACTCTCGAAATACGCGAAGCCGGACAGGCTGAGAATCTCCCGTCCCCGGTCGTACGAACTGAGCATCACGCGCGCAGTCGCGCAGTCGTGCGAGTCGTTGATGCTCAGGGCGACGATCCGCAGGTCATGCTTCTCGAAGATTCGCAGCAGATCGCGCAGGCGGCCGAGCCGGTTCTCCAAAAACACGCAGAACTGTCGTAGGCAGGGCCAGTCATGATCGCGAGCGGTCGCGTCGGCGATACCCGCACCCTGATCGTCATACGATGTGGCCATGAATGGTTTGTCTCCGTGACAAAGGTCCGCGCGCGAGCCGTCCCAAGATGGGATTGCGAGACTGCCGCTGTCGCGAGATAGTCGCCGCGCGGTGAATCCGCGCAAACGCCGTCCCCTCCGTGCGGCGGAGTTGTATCCCTTCCTCGCAAAAAGCGTCAATTGGCGATTGATCCATGATCCGCACCTGTTTGTTCGATATGGGCAATGTCCTAGTCTTCTTCTCGCACGACCGGATGTGCGAGCAACTCGGCCAGCTCTGCGACCGATCGACCGAAGAAGTCCGGCATCTGCTGCTCGACTCCGGCGTGCAATGGAACTACGAACGAGGCCGGCTCAGCCCCGCCCAATTCCACGAGTGGTTCCAAGAGACGGCTCGCCGAAAGATTCCCTTCGACGACCTGACGCGCGCGGCCTCAGACATCTTTTGGCTCAACGAGCCGATCGTCCCGGTGCTCGACCAGCTCAAAGCTCAGGGCCTGCGGCTCGTGCTGCTATCGAACACCTGCATCACGCACTTCGATTGGATCCGCGACCATTACGACGTGCTGCAACGCTTCGATGCCTGCGTGACCTCATGCGGTGCCGGAGCCATCAAGCCGGAACCCGCCATCTACGAAGCCGCCCTGCGCGAAATCGGCTGCGATCCGGGCGAGTGCTTCTACACCGACGACATCCCGAAATACGTCACAGCCGGCCGCCAGCACGGCTTGATGGCCGAGGTCTTCACCGACGTGCCAGCGCTGCTCGGACACTTGGGCAATTATGGAGTGGCGGTCCCGTAGCCTGACTCTCCGAGTCTGGTTCCCCCGCTGAAGACCCGACTCGGAGAGTCAGGCTACGGAAACGAAAAAGCCGACCCAATTGGATCGGCTTTTCGTGTAGTGGCGGGGGCAGGATTTGAACCTACGACCTCGAGGTTATGAGCCTCGCGAGCTACCGGGCTGCTCCACCCCGCGACAGTCGCATCATTTCTCTTTTTCGCTCGCGGATGCGTCGCAAGCGCTGCGGGAGTATATCGGCACACCGCGCGAAGTCGAGCAGCGTGGTTGAAGAATTCTCAAACGCTGTGAACTGAACCGTGCGGGTCGTGCCGATCACAGTAGCCGCGTTCGCCAGAACGCGGGGTGCCCCGCACTCTGGCGAGTGCGGCTACGAAAAAAGATCTCCGGCCGACAACGTTACAACCGCAACTCCTTCAGCGCGTCGGCAGGCGACATGATGTAACTCAAATAGAACGGCCCGAACTCCGCATACCGCGCCGAGGCGCGATCAAAGCGCATCGTGTAAACGATCTCCTTGATGTGTTCCGGAGCACGGCCCCACAGCGTCACGCCCCATTCCCAATCGTCGAAGCCGGTCGAGGCGGTGATGAGCTGCGACACGCGCCCGGCGAATTTGATTCCGGATGTCGCATGCTCGGCCATCAAGTCGGCACGCTCGCTGAACGAGAGCTGATACCAGTTGGCGTTCGGGTGACGAATCTTGTTCATTGGATAAAAGCACGAGATCGGAAACGGCGGGAAGTCCGGTTGCAGCCGCTGTTGATTCATCATCGGCAGCCGTTGCTCGTAAGCGGCCGTCTTGGCTTGAAACGCCGGGTCGGACGGGTCGGTCCCTTCGCGTTTCAGCCGCGCGGCGTACTGCTCGACCGACGGCACGTACTCGGAAAGTTCCGTAATCGACACGAACGAGTAAGCCGGCACCAGCACCGAGCCGAACCGGCTGGCACGAATCCCTTGTCGAATCCCGTTGATCACCAGAGGGTCCGGGTCCAAGACCATCAGCCCCAGGTCCGCTTCGTGCCGAGACACAACCGACGTTTGAATGCGTTTCGGAGCACCCTCACGATTGGGGTCGAGCAACTGAGTCAACTGCTCGAGACCTTCCGCTCGCTGGTAGTCGGCAAGCTGCTGCCACTCCTTCTGATTGACTCGCAGGTAGAGGTGCAGGCAGTGCCAGCCTTCGGTCATTTTGATGGTCGGCGGTGTGGCGGGAGGTGCGTGTTGCGGACGTTGCATGGCCAGGCTCCAACGGAATGCGAAAGCCGCCGGAGGATCGCCTGCGGCGGCTGAGGAATCGGTTTGAGAATCGGCAATTCACTCGGCGAGCAGTCGCTCTTCGCCAGAAATCACCGTCACTGGCCGCATCGTATTGAGTTGCGGAAGAGAAGGCGAAGCACGCCCCGCTCGCCCGAAGGTCTCACGGATCGCCGTGCGTTATCTACGACAGTCAATTGGCCAGCACTCGGCATTTCTTGTCGTCGCAAGTGTCGATGTGGATCTTGCGGCGAGTGATCTCGCGGTTGCCGGTCTTCAGCACCAGAAAATAGTCACCGGCTTCCAGAGCCTCGCAGGCTCGATACAGAAAATTGCCGCGCAATTGTGAGCGAACCACGACTTGGCCACATCGGTCGATGACGACATTGCTGGCGTCGTGCAGGTTGCACTCGACCCACATGTCTTCGTGAGGAGGACTCAGCGTGCATTGAGCAATGATCGACTCGCCGTGGCGGAACGTGTCACGTCGGTCGGTGACCATGCCCGCGAACATCGTCGTCCCCACGTCAAACGACAGATACTTGTCGTATTCTCGAAGACGCACATCGCCGACAAACATCCGCTGGACGTCACTCGGTGCGATCTCCTTCAGTGAGTACGGGCCGGAAGAACTCCGCTCGCCATAAGGGTCGAGCCGATATTCCACCTCGACCGCTCCGACCGCGACCACCGCCAGTAACAGTCCGAACGCGCCGAGCGATGTGGCTGTATTCCAGCGTTGGCCAATCGAAGTCCACACACGCGCAGAGCCAATCCGAATGGCGATCGCTCGCGGCCACCGAGTCACAGTGGCCAATCGCGGCAACCACGTCTTGCCGTGACGTCGCTTCCAGCTTCGCCAGCGTGCCGCCCCAACTACGACATCGTCCGAATTCGCGAAGGCGAAATAGGCCGAGATGCAGGTGATCGGGAATAAGTACAAGCCGAGCGTCAGCGTGGTCATCACATGAAACCCGACGCCCAGCGTCAACATGCACACGCGGCCCCAACCGCGCCAGCTCACAAAGAGAAACAGGATTTCCCAGATCACCGCCAGGTAGGCGAACACCACCAAGGCCGCGGGATACATCGTCATCCACTCGCCAACCGGATTCGAGTTATTGACGTTGGTCATCATCCAATGCAGCAATTGGTCGCCACTGAAATAAGCGGGCGTGTGCATCTTGGTGACGGACGCTCCGAAGTAGACGACGCCGATCAAAATCTGGATCAGCCGCCGAGGCCAGGCCGCAAACTTCGGGTGATCGTCCAGCGAACGTGGGGGCGGCAGACCCAATCGTCGGCGACGCAGCCAGGCATCCACCGACCAGACCGCTCCGCATTGCGAGAACGCCAGCAGGAACAGCAAGTGCGACGTGATGACCGAGTATTTCGTCATCGTGCTCAGGCAATCGAGCAAATTCAAATACGTGTAAAGCACCGCCGAGATCCACAACGACGTCCGCGTCCACCAGCCGAAGCACGCCGTCACACAGCAAAAGCTCAGAATCGTCATGAGCGCGACCGCGGCACCTCCGGAGGGAATCGGCAACAGATCATAGAATCCGTAATTCACTGCCAGCGGAGTCGGTGCTCCGTCCGTCGAGAAGAGTTCGCGCGTATGAATCCACCGGGGTACCGTCACCATCAAGCAGGCGATGGCGACACAGATGCGAACCAGCGCCAGCCCAAAGGGAGTTTCCTCGGCGAAGAAGAACTCCGCGACACGGGCGCGCAGGCCCGGCTGAGTCTCGCTCATCGAAATCCGTTCGGTCGTATTCATGGCCTTCTTCCTTGATTGCCAGATTCAGACAGCTCGTCGCGGCGTTCCACTCCAGGCGGCGACGGCGGGGCGGCGATGTACTCCAATGCCGAAAAACCGGCAAGAGGGCCTGACCGATCACGAATCCTGCCGACCACCGACTGAAATCCCCCCCTCCGAGGCAAGCTCGGAGGGGTTGATGTCAAAGTCCGCGGCGCGCGGTCGATCCAGGCGAATCAAGCCCAGACGTTTCGTCCGCTGGTGCTTGAGACCCGGAACAACGCGTTGGACAATCGCGGCGTTCGCTCCCGCTGGAATCGACTCTCACACTCCGCGAGATCCACCGTGCAATGTCGCTCGTCTCTGTTCGTGGCATTCAGCGTCGTGCTGGCCGGTCTAGGGGTTCCGAGCAATCCCGTTGCTGCCGCGACGCGGATTGATTTGGTCATCGACGAACCGTTCGCCGATCGCAAAGCCGTTTGGCCGATCACGACTGGTGTGCCGTTTCCACGCGGCAAGCTGGCCAGTGCCGGACACTGCCGGCTGATCGACGACCGCGGACAAGAGCAGCCGCTGCAATCTCAAGTGACGGCGACGTGGGACGCTGAGCGAAAGAGCATCCGTTGGCTGACGATCGACTTTCTCGCCGAGCCGGGACGCAAATACGCGCTCGAATTCGGCGACGATGTCGTGCGACGATCCCCCACGACACCTCTGGTGGTTGCTCAAGAATCAGCGGCTCAAGTTTCGACCGGAGCATTGCGTGTGGAGTTCTCCGCCACAGGGCCGACCGCGTTACGGTCCATCGCCAACGATCTCAATGGCGACGGCCGCATCGAGCCGGAGGAAGTTCTCGCCGCCGGCTCAAGCGAAGGGGAGCATTACTATCTCGATCAATCAGGCCAGCGGTTCTCCAGCGCGCGTGACGGCGCGGATCGTCACGTCGTGGTGGAATCGACTGGCGCCGTGCGAGCCTGCGTGCGGGTGGATGGTTTCTACACCGGACCGAACGGCGAGCGGATCGCCAAGTATCGGACGCGCTATCATTTCTTCGCCGGCCTGCCGCTGGTGAAGGTGATCGACGAGTTGGGCTTCATTGGCTCGACGAAGCAGACGCGATTTGGTGACATCGGGTTCTCGCTCGATCTGAAAGTGAAGACCGCCGGTCGCCGAGTCATCGTCGATGCGTCCGGCGAACCGGGCAATCAGCCGCTCGATGTGCCGTGGCTGGCCGACACGCAATCGGTCGCCAGCTTTCAGAAGACGTTCCGGCACTACGGCAATCTGGAACAAGAAGCCGCCGTCGTTCAAACATCCGCGCAGCAGACGCAGACGCTGGCGCGACCCGAACGGATGGGTGAGTGGCTGCAAGTGTCCGACGACCGCGCCGCCGTGACCGGTTCGCTGCGTTGGTTCTGGCAGCAGTTTCCGAAAGAGTGGGAAGCCACGCCGAATCAATTGACGCTGCATCTGTGGAGCCCGCGCGGCGGTGAGTTGGATTTCGGCGCAGCCGGGATCGAACAGTTCTTCGGGGCGGGCGGTGCGAAGTATCTCCGCGCCGGCCAAGAGAAAGCCGCTCTCAGTCCGCTCGAACCGTTCTTCTTGTTTGCGGATGTTCCGGCGATCAAACGGGGCGCTGCCGAAGGATTGGGGATCAACAAGCACCACGAGTTCTGGCTGCACTTCGGACCTGCCAGTCGCCGCGATGACGGAGCCGAATACGGACGACTCGCCGCATCCCAGCCGCTGGCATTGGCGAGCGGTGCTTGGAATTGTTCGACCGATGTGTTTGGTCCGCTCGCCGCGCGGCCGAACGACTCGGCAGCAGAAGCGGCTGTGGATCGCATCTTCGATCTGACTCGGCAAGTGCAGGACGATTTCGGTGACTATGGCTGGTGGTTGTTCGGAGCGGGTTCGCACTACAGCTATCACTGGGATGCCGAGACGAAAAGGTTCTTCGCCGATTCGCGGCGGTTTGAATTCCACACCTACGGGAAAGAGACGCAGCTTTGGTGGAACTACCTGCGATCGGGCGAACGAAAGTTTTACGACTGGGCGATCCCGTCCGAGAATCATTGGGTCGATGTCGCCGTCTCGCATCAGCCGACGACCATTGAATGTGATTGGAAGGGTGGCGAACCGGAGCATCGCACGCTGCACTGGCGACCGGGCGAATGGAGCATCGACAGCCCAACGCACTACGTCCGCCATCACGTACGCGGCGAAGCGTGGCTCCGTGGCGGAGCACAATTTTGGGCCAGCTATCACCGGACTCTGGAGACGACGACGCTCGCGTACTACCTGACCGGCGATGAACGGTACAACGACGTGATTCAGTATTGGCGGACGTACTTCGGCGAGCTGGCCGGCGTGACGAGCGCGTCGAAAGACGTTCGTCCGTGGTATCGCGAGCAGCCGTGGTTCCGTCCAACGCAAACTAACCCGACGCGCAAGCGAGGCACGGATGTCGGCGATTCCTCGCTTGCGCGTCGGGTTGGTGTGGCAGGTGTCGACGAGAAACCGAAATCCTGGGCCGCGATGATCCGCGACTACGCTCCGTTTCATTCCGGCACGCGGCATCAGATGACGATGTTCTTCAGCCTCGCCACGCTCTACGAGCACACATGGGATCCGCGCGTCGGACAAGCGTTGCGTGAGTGTGCCGATGCGTTTCTCGATCCCAAACATGCGACCGGCACCTGGCGACCGCAGGACAGCGACCTGCCGGCGCATGCCGATGCTCCGTCGATGGGACACTTCTGGGTTCCGGCTTTGTGGAAGTACAGCCGAGTCACCAACGACCCGCGTATGCCGGACATCCTGACACGCTACTTCGCCGCCGGTTACGCCGCCGATCCGTTCCGCGAACACGAAACGGTCGGCGTTTATTCCAATTCGTATCTCGGCTATGCGTACTACTTCACCCGCGATCCACGCATCCTGCCTCTGGCCGCGAAGGAGTTGGATCTGCTGCGACCCTACGCCAACCCGCTGACGAAGCCCGACGAGATCGGCGAGCGGATCTACAACCCCTACGCGCCGGCAAGAACATTTACCGGCACGCCACGATTGATTTGGGCACTCGATGCTGCGCGGAAGAACGGCGTGCGCATCGGACCGCAGCCGCTGCCTCCGCAACGCACGGCCATCGCGATTCAGAAGCTCGCGGGCGAAGAATTCCGCGCGACGTTGTGGGGGTTCGATCCCGACCTGATCATTCGCGGCCCAGACGGGAAGGCGCTCCGCGATTTCGAGGTGAAGACCGACAAATTCGCGTCCGAGATTCAGCCGTTCGATCGGATCATGCCGCAGTACGAAGTCTTTCTGCATCGCGTGATGATCCCCGCGACGGCTCCGGCCGGACATTACGTGTTCACAACGAAGCTCGAATTGGCGGTGCTCGATTGGAACGACTCCGCCATGCCGATTTGGGATGCCGCGCGACCGCTGTCGATCAAGCCGGGTGACGCCGTCTGGCTGCCAGTCCCAGAGGGGGAACAATCCTTGAAACTCGAATCGGCCGAAGCCGCATCGCTGCGTCTGCGAGACCGCCGTGGTCGCGAGGTCGTTGGCAAAGTCAGCGGCAACATCGTGACGTTTGATTGGAACGCGGAGTCCGACCGGCAAGTGCGAATCGAGATCGCCAACAAGCCGGGTTGGTTCCGCATGCTGAACCAAACGGAAGAGTCGTGCTGGGTGACACCCACCACCGTGGCCGACGCAGCTTGCGTCGGTCCAACTGCTCGAATCGCAACTTCCGACGCTGGCAGCGTCGGCCACGAACCGTTTCTGCCCGGCCGCTTCGGCAGAGCGGTGCAGATCGTCCCCAAGCGAGCCTTGCACATCCCCGATCACATCCTGCGGGACGGCATCGAAACGCCGCTCTTCAACGAACAGCAAGGGACAATCGAGTTCTGTGTCCGCAAGCAATGGGACGAACGGCTGACGCCGATCAAACTCCCCAACCTGCTGACCAACGGCGTCCTCACATTCCCCACGCCGAGCAAGTTGCCGTTCCACGAATGGTCGCACGTCGCGCTGGTCTGGGCTCCGTATCGCGACGATCCGAATCGAACCATCACGTACACCTACATCGACGGCCGCGATTCGGCCTTCTATCGCAGCGCGAACTGGGACGGTTACAGCAGCGCCCGCCCATCATCGGGACCGAAGACCGGCAAGCGTCTGATGGAATTCGTCAGCCGAGCTGTCACTGGGACGGCGTATGCCATCGACGAACTGCGGATCTCCAACATTGCCCGCTATGCCGATTTGAAAATCGAGTATGGTCCGCAACAGACTTTCAACCCGATCCGGTTCGACCCACCGACCGAGCCGTTCCCACCCGATCCTCAAACCCTGCTATTGATGCACTTCGATGACGACCTGAAGGCGGCTGTGCCAGAACAGTTGCCGGCGGCTCGGATGGGAGAATGATCTGGATCATTTTTTTGCCCCCCATTTTTTTGCCAGATCAGCTTCTTGGTTTGGCAAAAAAATGGGGGGCAGAAAAATGTGCGAGTCACCTGAGTAAAACGATCCTCCGTAAGAATGATCGCAGCGATGTTTACCGGACCTGAAATCGAGTCTGTCTTCGCCGAGCTTGGGATCACCCACGTCGTGTGGATTCCCGATACGTCGATCGGCCCTTGGGAGGCGTCCCTGGCCGGCTCGTCGCGACTGCGTCTGATTCGCGTTTGCCGAGAAGGGGAGGCCTGGCCGTTAGCCGCGGGATTACATCTCGGAGGCCAGACGCCGCTGGTGTTGATGCAGACGACCGGGCTGTTTGAATCAGGTGACGCGCTGCGGAATGTGTTGTTTGATTTGAAGCTGCCGATCTATTCGCTGATCGGCGTCCGCAACTGGCTGGTGCCGCAATCTCGCGACACGGCCAAGACGTTCGCCGAGCCGATCCTCGGCGCGTGGGGACTTAATTGCCAGTGGATCGCCGATCCAGCCGACAAGCCGAAACTGGCGGAGCATTATCGACGTTGCCGAGCCGCCGGCATTCCCGGTGTCGCGTTGATGGCCGAGGGAGCACCGTGATGCGAACGCTCAATGACATCCCGGTCGTAGAAGCTCTGCGAGTACTGGCCGATCTCTGCTGCGACGATCAAATTGTTGTGACCAATCAAGGCTCGTCACGCATCTGGCCGAATCTGCGCCGGCGTTCGCTCGACTTTCATTACAACCCGTCGACGATGAGCGGTGCGATCCCGCTGGCGCTCGGCTTGGCATTGGCTCAACCGCAGCGCGAAGTGCTGGTGGTCTCCGGCGACGGATCGTTGCTCATGAGCTTGGGGTCGCTGGTGACTGTCGTCGGCAGTGGCGTGACGAATCTGACCATCGTGCTGCTCGACAATGGACTCTATGAAGTGACCGGCGGACAAGAGACTCCCGCCGCACGCTCGGCTGTAGATTACGCCGGCCTCGCGCGAGCCGCCGGCTTTCCATCGTCCGTCGAGTTTCGCGATCTCGCGGAATGGCGGGCACAGGCGGCAGATGTTCTCACATTGTCCGGCCCACGTTTTGTTCGCCTGGTCGTGAGCACGGCACCTCCAGAGTCTCTGACAGGCAGCACTCCCACACTCGCCGAACAACTGGCGAGTCTGCGTCTCTCGCTTTCAAACGAATTGACTGTTTCGCATTCTGCTCCTTAACCGACGCTCGGACCTGTGGACGGTCGCTTCGAGACGTTTGATCCCAACACGGTGGCTGGATCGACTTCGCGTCCTCTGCGACCTTCTGTTCAAATCCTTTTTGGAACAGAAGGTCGCAAAGAACGCGAAGGGGAGCAGAAGGGATGACCTTTGGGAAATGATCACTGGGAGTCTGTGACACGATGAATGATTCTGAATCCATCCGCCTCGGCTTCATCGGCGCCGGTGGTATCTGCGAGCAACGGCATCTGCCGAACCTCGCGAAGATGTCCGGCGTCGAGTTAGTCGCGGTTTGCAATCGCTCGCCGGAGAGCAGTCGCCGCATTCAAGAGAAGTGGGGGTTTGCTCGCACGGCGGACGATTGGCGGCAGGTCATCGAGGCGAGCGACATTGACGCCGTCTTCATCGGTACTTGGCCCTACTTGCATTGCGAGCTGTCACGGGCGGCGCTCGCTGCGAACAAACATGTCTTCTGTCAGGCGCGGATGTGCATGGACTGGGCCGAGGCACGCCAGATGGTTGCAGCCGCGAGCAATCATCCGGGGCAGGTGACGATGGTTTGTCCCTCACCGTTCCGAGTCCGTTGGGAGCGCACGATTCGCGAGCTGCTTGCCTCGGAACGATTCGGCCGGTTGTTGTCGGTGACGGTGAGTTCGATGATTTCCGCGAATTGCGATCCGCATCAAATCAGTTGGCGCGAACGCCGTGAGCTGTCGGGGCTCAACATTCTGCAAGTCGGCATCTATGCCGAGACCTTAAACGCTTGGTGTGGCGATTACGTGTCGTTGACCGCGACGACCGCGACTCCGCTTCAGAAGTTTGATGGGAACGGTCAGCCGGTCGAAATCCAGATTCCGCAAACGGTCGCGATCACCGGCACGCTCGACGGCGGAGTGCTCTGCTCCGAGTTTCACACCGGACTCGCCACCGGTTACGAGCGTGCCGAGATTCTGCTCTGCGGTTCCTCCGTGACTTGCCGAGTCGATCTGCTGGCACAGCACGTCGAGCTGTTCTCGGCGTCTTCCACGGTAGGCGAGGTGATTGACTCAGTCGGCGATGAATGGCAAGTCGAAACCGAGTTTCTCGCTGCTATCTGCTATGGGTGTGCCCAGAGATTTTGGCGGTGTCAAGTTTTAGTGGTGTCGCAAGTTGACCAATAGAGTTGCCATTGATTGCTATCGCGGAGGTTGGTCAGGGCGGAGACGGATTCGGCGTTGCGGAGATTCCAGCGGGCACCGGAGCGTTTCAA